>CAXUGH010000056.1:0-21649 GCA_964250365.1 uncultured Ktedonobacteraceae bacterium | reverse complement strand
CTACATGACCAGCCAGATCGTCTCGCTCGACGGGGGCATGTACCCGAGGTAGCTCGCTGGTGGCCGGACCGCGGCGCTACGCGGGCTTGCGTTAGAGCACACTTCAGCACCTACGCTCGGTGACGTGACGGGCTGGACAACCAGGCAGGCGGCGGAGAAGTGCGGGATGTCGCAGCACACCCTGCGCTGGTACGAGCGGATCGGCCTCAACGGCCGGGACCCCCGCCCCCCCGCGGGCCCCCTCCCCCGCTTCTCTCTTGTTTTGCGCTGTTACCCCAAAGCCGTAGATAACAAGCCAGCCTCGCCTACACGAGTTCGTTAATGACTTCGCGTGCGCGGTTCAATGCCTCGCGCCGCACGTAGTAGTAGGCCCAGAGTCCCTTCTTGCGGCAATCAACCAGACCCGCATCGCGTAAAATACGTAAGTGATGCGAAATAGTGGGCTGCTCTAATGTGAAGCTTTCTACAATCTCGAAAACGCACACCTCGCCCTCGTGACGGCTGAGCAGGCTCAAAATACGCAGACGAGTCGGATCAGCTAACGCTTTAAGGAGACGAGCCTGCGTGACAGCTTCGTCTTCATTTAGCGTGGGGGCAAATTTGGGGGTCATGTGTACCATGCCCGCTTGTCGATTGAGTACGCCTACGGTACTCGAAGAAGTATTGTGAGTATTACCCTGATGTATCGATGACATTTTCTTCTCCTTCCATCCTCCCAACCGGATGCCTAACCTACGATATATTTGGGGTATTTTTGTTGTAGACTACCAGGACGCATATTCTCTACTCTTTTCTTAGAAGTAATTTTGAATAACGGTAGTCTTAACTTTATTATACAAATGGATGCAAATGTAGGCTTCATAACAAAAAATTTTCCCACATGATATTGCGCCATCTGGCGCAGTATCATGTGGGAAAATTTTTTGTTAATGTTTCTCTTAGGGTCGGATGCGTAGGTGCAGTTCCTGCAACTGCTTCTCCTCTACAGGAGAAGGGGCACCCATGAGAAGGTCTTGCGCCGCCTGAGTTTTGGGGAAGGCGATGACCTCACGGATGTTGTCCTCGTCGGCAAGCAGCATGACGAGACGGTCAACGCCCAGCGCGATGCCACCGTGCGGCGGCGCACCATACTCAAAGGCTTCGAGCATGTGCCCGAACTGCTCTTGAATCTGCTCGCCATCCATCTTCATTAGCTCGAAGACCTTGCGTTGAATATCCGCAACATTGATACGTACACTACCACCGCCAACTTCGTAGCCATTACAGATGATGTCATACTGCTTGGCGCGAATATGTAACGGATCGCTCTCAAGGCGATTCAGGTGTGACTCGTCCATGCCGGAAAAGGGATTATGCTCGGCATCGTAGCGTTGCAAATCTTCGTCATAGTGGAACAACGGGAAGTCCACCACCCAACACAGAGCCATTTCGTTCGGATCGATCAACTGCAAACGCTCGCCTAGCCTGACACGTAGACGGAACAGGACATCATTGGTCACTTTCACGCTATCAGCAACGAACAGTAGGAGGTCGCCGTTTTGCCCTTCGAGGCGATTTACGATGGCCTGTACCTCTTCTGCCGCCATAAACTTCGTTAGCGGTGATTTCACGTCGCCGGTTTGCCCAATCGCAAGCGAGACCAGCCCCTTCGCGCCAAGCGTGCGAGCAAACTCCGTCAGTTCATCCACCTCTTTACGCGTGTAACTAGCGGCACCAGGAACACGGATGCCCTTCACAATTCCCTCGTTGGCGAGTGCGCCCTTGAAAACGCCGAAGTTGCCCGCACTTGCTAGGTCGGATATCTCAACGAGCGGTAGGGCAAAACGTAGGTCGGGATGGTCTGTGCCATAACGCGCCATCGCCTGCTCATAGCTAATGTGCGGAAAAGGACGCTCTTTGATACGTTTTTGCGTCGTCTTCTCAATCAGATGGATGAGCAAGCCTTCGATGAGAGACATGACATCTTGCTCAGCCACAAACGACATTTCCACGTCGAGCTGTGTGAACTCAGGCTGGCGGTCTGAGCGTTGATCTTCGTCGCGGAAACAACGTGCAATCTGGAAGTAGCGATCCAGCCCACCTACCATTAAAAGCTGTTTGAGCTGCTGCGGAGATTGTGGCAAGGCGTAGAACTCGCCCGCATAGAGACGGCTCGGCACCAGATAATCGCGTGCCCCTTCTGGCGTACTCTTCATCAGAATGGGCGTCTCAATCTCCAAAAAGTCGCGCTCATCCAGATAATCGCGCATCTCCTTGACCACGCGATGACGGAGAATAATGTTATCACGCATGCGTGAACGACGTAGATCGAGATAGCGGTATTTCAGGCGTAGTGCCTCGTCGGGTTGAGTGGCATCACTGTTGACAGGGAAAGGCGTCGTGCGTGATGGATTAAGTATGACGATGTTTTGCGCGGCAATCTCGATTGTGCCGGTACTCAATTGAGGATTCTCTGTTCCTGGCAAGCGATGCACAACGGTTCCCGTTACCTGAACAACATACTCAGAACGGAGTTCAGAGGCGGCGCGATGTGCCTCTGGTGAACGCTCAGGGTCACAAACCACCTGCGTCATGCCATAGCGATCACGAATATCCAGAAAAATCAGGCCGCCATGATCGCGGCGTCGGTTGACCCACCCTGCTATAGTCACTTGCTGACCAATAAAATTATCGTTTAATTCGCCACAGGTATGTGTACGAAATTGTACCTCAAGACTCACTTGTACAAGCTCCTAACAAAAAATTCTGCACTATTTGGTACTCGCCGCCTACGGCGGCGAAAGGAAGAAGGGAACTGGGGCACAGCCCCAGCCCCCAGTCAAGGGGTTGCACCCCTTGCATCCCTGCTTTCGAGAAGTGACACATGAAGATTGACTGTGTACTACAAAGCTCATGAAATCAACAAGGGACGCGATAATGCTCTTTAAATTTTTAATGTGGTAACGATTTTTGACGCGTCGAGCAGGGAGACCGCAAGGGTCTCCCCTACATTTCATTCCCATCTTTAATTTTTAAACAGCATCATCTGGTCCCTACTACGACCTACTGTAGCACACGCTGTCTACGTGTTAGGGAGTACAGGTAGCAGGAGTGGCTGTATTGAGAGTGACGAAGTTGCGTGTAGCAGCGTTTTGCTCGTTCTGCACAATAAAGTAAAGCGTTGCGGTCTTGGGATCGGCTACCGTTCCTTTGACATTCACGAACAGATTTGGCGATGCGTACTGCTGAATAAGTTTCATCGTCATGGATGTACCCGAAGTAGAGTTGGTGCCGTTCGTCGCGTTTTTGACCATTTGCAGGTCTATAATGCGATGATAGGTGGTATCATCCACGATATACAAGTGCGGTGAATCGTTGGTAGCACCAGCACTCGCAACGAGATATTTCGCACTCGGCACTTGCAGCACGGTTGACTGCTTCGCAGTAGGTGTTGGCACAGCAACAGGAGTCGAGGCCGTGAAGGTGTTCGCATTAAACGCAAGCGGTGCCGCGAGAGCAGGCTGTACCGTTACGAGAGTGGGAGCCTGTCCACTGGTAAACGGCAAACTCTGTACATTGCCATCCTTCGTGAGCAAAAACAACTGTTGATTGGGAAACGCAGCGATGCTCACTATCGTAGTGGAAATGGAGATCGTCTGACTCGTTCTTGCAGGCTGAAACTTATTATTTTTGCTATCAACAGTATAGTGAAAGATTTTTGCCGAAGTCAGTGAGATATCGGAGGTCAAGACCACATATACGTCAGTGCCTTGCGCCGTTAGCAACCTGGGTACAAAGCCGTTCTTCGTGTCATCTCCGCCAATCGAAATGGATGCATTTTCGGGCTTTAATGTACCTGTATTGTCATCAGGAGTGAGCCATACTACTGTATAGGTGGGAGTTGCCGAATTCGGCGTTGGTGAACCGGAAAGCGCAAGTAGATGCGAACCAGCACTTGCAAGCGTCTGAATTTTTGTGTTCGCAGGTAAAGACGAGTAGGGATTTTGCAAACTTTCCTGATTGTTCAGTTGATAAATATTCCCGTCCTCACCCAAAGTGTAAAAAAAGGTTTTGGAGCCATTGCCATTTTGAATGCTGGCAACACTGCTAGCAAGCGTATTTGTACTGCCGTTGTTCACAGAGGTTGTCACCTTATTGGGACAAGCAACAGACATAATAAGCGATTGCGCGTTATAGCTGGTAATGGCTAATTTGGCGGCTGAGGTAAAATCGCCGCTAAGTAGGCTATTCACCTGCTTGTTCTGTGTATCGGAAAGACTGTTGTTCTGTAGAGTGTGCAAGATGGTTTGCGCCTTCGACAGATGCTGCAACGCCAAGGTAGGGTTATTTTTCGTGATATCCTGCTTGCTTTGTAGAACGAGATTCTGGGCGGTAGCATACGATGTATCAAAGTTCGGTGAACCGTTCAAACGAGCAAAATAATAGATACCACTTCCTACCAGAGTGACAATGAGCAGAACGAAAAGCACAAGCGATGGATAAAGAAGGCGTCCACGTCGCGCAGTGCCACTAATTGCGGGTTGAGGTGCTGTAATACTTTCAGAAGGGTCAAGTGGACCAGTTGATACACGTAAGGGACCACTAGGCGAATGTCCGTTACCGTTGAGAGAGCCACCATTCATTGCTTGCGCGTCAGTAAGTGTAGTCTGGCTCGTGATATCGCGCCCGTTGACATAGCTATTGAGACGCGCTGGTGCTGGCTCCCAGCCAACTTCTTGCACATGCACGACAATCGCGGTAATGTTGTCGGGTCCGCCATTTTCATTGGCCCGCTCTACAAGGTGATAGACGCTCTCTTGCGGAACGTACTGGTTGACAATCGCACGCAAATCATCTTCTGTAACAAAACCAGAGAGGCCATCGCTACATAGCACAAAACTGTCGCCTTCTTCCAACGGTTCTGCGAATATGTCAACCTCAACATCTGCTTGTGTACCAAGGCAACGTGTAATTACGTTGCGTTGAGCATGTGAACGTGCTTGATCTTCCGTGAGCAACCCGGCACGTACCTGCTCAGCAACCCATGAATGGTCCTGCGAAACCTGTCTTACCTGCCCATGACGCACAAGATACGTGCGGCTATCACCGACATTAGCAATGTATGCCATGCTACCACGTAGTACACCGACTACACACGTTGTTCCCATGCCGCTACGCAGCATGTTTTCCGCCGCTCTCTGATGAATGAGCGTGTTTGCACGCTTGATAGCATGCATCAACGAGGCTGCGATATCATCGCCATCTTCCTGATAATAGGCATAGCTCACGGTATCGACAGCGATTTCACTCGCCACCTCACCGGCTGCGTGCCCTCCCATGCCATCGGCGACGATAAATAAAGCACCTTTCTTCATCATCACCTGAGGGTCTTTTGGTATGACATAGGCCATATTATCTTCGTTATGAGGACGCTTGCGACCAACATCCGTTAACTGCGCGACATCGAGCCTAAGTTGTTTGGACAACGCGATTCTCTCCCGTAATTGTTGAGTATATGCTAGTCAGTTCTCTAAACTTCACGCTATAATAACACTAACTCAGAGATAATTGCAACGTGTTACCAGTGCTTTTGTCTCTTCTTATATAGACATTGCTTTTCACAGAGTATACTCTTTCAATTTCCTGCATGCAAGATGTTAATACTTGGGTACTAGAAAATAACGATAGAGGGAGTGTTATGCCTTCCGAATATTTCTTTGCTAAGGTAGATGAGCAGAAACGCTCTCTCACCGAACGATTAAACGCTACTATAGCACAACTTGCCTCTGTCGTTCAACGGTCAGGAGAAGCAGCACTGCCTCCCTATGTCTCCTCTCTCTTGCAACAAGCGTCGTACAGCGTCAAAATCTTCGATACTCTTATCTGTGGAAGGTACGTAGCAGAGGGAAGCGCACACACGCTACTGCTACTTAGCTCCTGCCCTCCTCAGCAAGATGCCTTTGCGCGGTGGGGAACATTGGCATCACGCCTTCTGACATTCGCTTTTTATCAGGAAATTCTGGGAAGCCTTCCTGTAAATGTGATATGGCTGATCGATATAGACGATCAGCAAAACATAAGTAGCTTTCTACAAGAGCTAGGCACTCCACTACAAGGAGGTATCTACGATTTGCCAGCAACTCTACCCTTAACGCAACCCACAATTGCTTTAGGAACAAAAGGGCTACTCAGTGTAGATATGGAGGTAGAAGCTGCCTCTACTGCACAATCGGCTGCCAACGGTGCTATACTTCCTAATGCAGCGTGGCGACTTCTGTGGGCGTTAAGCAGCCTCAAGAATGCCCAGGAGGAGGTACTGCTCGAAGGCTTCTACGACGACGTGATTCCAATGGAAGATGAAGAGGTGGATTTTCTGCACACTTTCCCTGACGACGAACCGATGCTTCAGCAACAACTTCAAGGAGAGAAATTTCTATTGAATCTGCACGGTTTTCAACGACGTTACGCGTATTATCTACTTCCAGCCTGTACTATTACACATATGCAAAGTGGTTTCGATACGGTAAAAGCTCGACACACTTTACCATCATCCGCAAAGGCATTCCTCGATATATACCTTGTACCGGCGCAAGAACCACGCGATATCTACAACAAATTGCGCCATACTCTCGATACACATGGCTTTGCGGATGTGAGAACAACATTGCAAGTAAGCAGGGAGACACAACATACTGCGCTACACGACCCCTTTACGCAGCTCGTTCTCGACACTGCTCGCAGCGTTTATGGCGAACATATTGCGATACTGCCTCTGCTGCCCCAACCTGCTCTCCTCGATCTCTCACAACTCACGGTGCCGACGCTCTATACTCGATTTGGGAATTTCTCAGATACGAGCGACGAGCAACGAGAAAAATCTCTGCAAGAGGGAATGAGGTTTCTTGTATCGGTGATGGAGGGTATGGTAAATAAGAGCTAATACAAAGATGTTTCTATGATAGCGGCTGCGCCGCTATCATAGAAACATCTTTGTATTAGGGACATGTATAGGACTTATTGTTGTTGAACGTGTTGAAAACAGGTGCTGACGCGTTTAAGCAAGTAGGGATGATAGAGATGGCAAGGGAAAATTTTTTGTTACCCTCGGAATTTCAGGGACGTTATAGAGGATTGAGGTATTGAGGAGCGGATATGCATATTGGTATCAATGCTCAGTTGCTATCTTTTAGTCAAAATTATCGCAATGGCGGTGTCAGTCATTATATTCGCTACCTTTTAACAGGAATAGCCAGACAACCAGGCGTTCATCGCTATACTGTGTTTGTCAATGGACAGGACGTTATTGACACATTGGGGGCAAATTCTCCACAGATTACGTATGTGCCAGTCTCGTGGTCTGAGTCTCGACCAGCATCACGAGTAGCATGGGAGCAATTGACGCTTCCGTCAGAGATACGTAAGCGCGGCATAGAGGTATTGCATTCGCCTGTGAATGTGCTACCCGAATGGGTGCCGCAACAATGTGCGACCGTCGTCACACTGCATGACCTAGCATTTCTACGTTTTCCAGAAGTGTTGACGCGTCCGAAGCGTTTGTATCATCGTACCTTCACAGTGCGTAGTCTGCAACGCGCGACCATGCTCATCACGGTATCGAACAGTACACAGCGTGACGCGCACGAACTTGTCGATATACCATATGAACGTATGCAGACCGTTTATCCTTGTATCGACGAGCGTTTTTCGCGCGTGATAACAGAGGAAGAGGCAGCACTATTTCGCAAGCAGAAGGAGTTGGAAGAGGGTTTTATTCTTTATTTAGGGACATTGGAGCCACGTAAAAACATTACGGCAATTATCGAAGCTTATGCACTTTTGCGTCGACACTATAATATGCAACAAAAACTAGTACTTGCGGGGGGCAAGGGCTGGCTCTATGGTACAATCTTTGAGAGGGTCAAACAGCTTGGGTTGGAAGAGAATGTAGTATTTCCTGGTTTTGTGGCGGAGGCTGAGCAAGCGTTATGGTATTCTGCAGCCTCTGCGTTTATTTATCCTTCGCTCTATGAAGGGTTTGGTATTCCTGTTGCTGAAGCTCTAGCGTGTGGTGTGCCGGTCATCACCTCCAACGTATCTAGCTTGCCCGAAGCGGGTATGAATAGCGCGTTGAGTGTGGCTCCAAACGATATAGAGGCACTCGCCGAGGCACTGCATCAGGCATTAACAGACCAGCAACTGCGGCAACAATTTCGCACGAATGCCGCAACCGTTAGACAAAAATTCTCAGCGTCGAGAATGGCGGAACAGACCATCGAAGTATATCAACAGGCAGCGACGTATGCTGCTCAACACTCTTCCAAGAAGCGTACTGCGTTTGCCCGATAGCATAAGATATGGACTGAATTGTGAACACGAGTAAATTATCGCAAAAAACCAAAATAGGTATCGACACTGAGCGACCTGAGGTCGTAGAACCAATGGCAGGAGCGACAGGCCCAATAACAAAGGCGATATCACGCCGCCGTTCGCATCGTCGGCAGTGGCGTGTATTTGAGTACATCGCCATGATTATTTTAGATGCATGGCTTGTTAAGGTTGCTTTCGATCTCGCGTTTAATTTCCGCGTCTACCTTATTCAAGGCAAAGGCTTCCTGGCAAAATATTTATCACACACGGTGACTATTATCCGTGACAACCTCATACTCGAAAGCACTAATCATGGGCATGTGCCACACCTTGATCCAAAAGCCTTTGAGCCATTACAAATTGGCATCGTCATAGGCATGATCCTGATTTTCGCAGCACGCGGCCTCTACAAAATTCGCCTCACGGGAACGTGGTTTCAGCAAGCGTGGACGATTATTAGCTCTGCCACAGTGGGTCTAGCTTTCTTGATTACCTACTACTTCGTCTTTCAACCACAAAGCACTCAGCCACAAAATAATTCACGCCTAATTGTACCGTTTGTATGGGCAACTACTATCGTCGTTCTCTGTCTCGGACGCCTTGTTGTCTCGTTCATGATGGGTTTGCTGTACCGGATTGGGCTGGGCGAGACGCGCCTACTCGTTGTTGGTTCGGGTCGTCTCGGCAAGATGACGATGCAACATATCGCGGCTAATCCCAATCTCGGCTACTCTATCATCGGTTTTCTGCATGATATGAGCGAGGAGCCAAACGATTTTGGACGCTTCAAGATGCTGGGCACGCTCGACGACATCGGGCTGGTTATCAAGTCGATGCAGATAGATGAGGTAATCGTTGCCTTGCCCTCATACCTGCATGACTACGCCATTAGAATAGTCAAGACATGCGAGCATCTCGGCGCAACCTTCAAACTGATTCCCGACATCTACGAAATGAATCTCTCGCGCATCGACGTGGAGGCATTGGAGGGTATTCCTCTCATCGGCATCAAACAGGTCTCGCTCAACACAGTACAACGCGCCGTGACGCGTATCGTTGATATCACAGTTGCAAGCCTAATACTCATTCTTGGCTTACCCCTGTGGCTTTGCATCTCCGCCGCAATTCTGATCAACTCGCGTGGTCCGATTATCTACGCACAGAAGCGCGTTGGCTTGAATGGAAAAGAATTCGACTTTTACAAGTTCCGTTCGATGTATCAAGACGCCGACAGGGTGCTGGCGGCACTGAAAGCGAAGAACGAGGCGCAGGGACCGCTGTTCAAGATGAGAGACGACCCACGCCGTACACCTGTTGGGCGTTTCCTGCGCCGTACCAGCCTCGACGAATTTCCACAGCTTATCAGCGTAATTAAGGGAGATATGAGCCTTGTCGGGCCACGCCCACCGCTACCAAGTGAGGTCGCGCAATACGAAGAGTGGCAAAAGGGACGTTTGGCGATCAAACCTGGACTCACAGGTCTGTGGCAGGTGCGCGGACGAAGCGACCTGAGCTTCGACGAGGGCGTATTGATGGACCTGTACTACATTGAGAACTGGTCGTTGCGCCTGTACTTCCAGATACTGCTGCGTACCATTCCAGCGGTACTACTAAGACGAGGAGCATACTAGTCTCATGAGAGTTGCAATAGTTCACGATTATCTCAATCAAATGGGCGGCGCGGAACGCGTCGTCATGGCATTTCATGAGATGTTTCCCGATGCGCCCATCTACACCTCTATCTATGACCCACAACGCGTAGACCCTGTGTTTCAGAAGATGGATATTCGCACCTCGTTCATGCAAAAGTTGCCGATGGTGACGAAGCATCACCAGCCCTATCTGCCTCTCTACCCTTTTGCGATGGAAAGTCTGGACCTACGCGGCTACGATCTCGTGTTAAGTAGTTCAAGTGCCTTTGGTAAGGGCGTGATTACTCGGCCTGAGACACTCCATGTTTGCTACTGTCACACTCCCATGCGCTGGTGCTGGAACTATAACGAGTACGTGGAGCGCGAACAGTTGGGCGGCGTGGCGCGTAGAGTTTTGCCTTTTTTGATTACTGGACTACGTATATGGGATCAGACAAGTGCGATGCGCGTTGATGCCTTTATCGCTAACTCACCCGTTGTGGCGGAACGTATTCAAAAATACTATCGACGCGACGCCGTTGTCATACCGCCTCCCGTAGAGGCAAGCCGCTTTCCCTTCGATCCAACTGTACAGCCAGAGGATTACTTTCTCACGCTTAGCCGATTAATCCCATATAAGCGCGTAGACCTTGCCATCGAAGCATGTAATCGACTACACTTACCTCTGGTCGTTATCGGGAGTGGGCGGGATGCGGAGCGTCTGCAGCAACTCGCTGGACCTACAATCCGTTTTATGGGGCGGCTCCCCGATGAAGAGGTGCTGCATTATTTCGCACATTGTCGTGCATTCCTTTCACTGAACGAAGAGGATTTTGGCATCACACCACTAGAAGCGCAGGCTTGTGGTAGGCCAGTGATTGCCTACGGTGCCGGGGGCGCACTCACGTCCGTTGTCGATGGTGTTACGGGTACATTCTTTACTGAACAAACCGTCGATAGCCTGACAGCGACGCTCGCTTCTTTCGACGAACATGCGTATGATTCTCATGTTATTCATAACCACGCACTTGAATTTGACCTGCCGCGCTTCAAACGACGTATATTGCAATTTATAGAAGCAAAATTGAGCGAACGAACAATCGATGCGCGTCGCATATCGACGAGCGATACTACACGCTAATACTATTTTTACTTACTGGTGCATCCGAGGGTGTAATGAATTAGACCCCTACGGAGATGCACCATTTACCCAATGAGAAGGGGTGTTTACCGTGGAACTACGGGCATACTGGTCAATTATATGGCGACGTATCTGGGTTATTGCCCTTATCGTCGTTATCGTCTCTTTATACTCTGGCTACCAGTACTATAAAATTCGTAAGACGCCGGGGGCGTTGCACGCCTATCAATCGAATGTGACACTACTCGTCGGATTACAAGCATCATCTAAATTTACCGACTATAGTAACTACTCCGATTATGTCTCCGTCTCCGAGTCAATCGCGGACGGCTTTGACAACGGACCCACGCTTACCTCGCCACAATTCGACAGGCAAGTATACAATCAAGTGAACGCGGATATGGCACAGATTCAACACAAGTTCGGGGCAAACCCCGAACTCGGCGACCTGACGAATTCAGGCGTAGCGGTAGGTGCTATAGGTAGCTCGGTCACAGCTTCGCGCTCTCATAGCCTCGTCACCGTCTCGGTCTCCTGGAATACCCCTGCTGGCGCGTGGGCTATCGCAAACGCTATTGGGGAAGTGACTGCCGCGCATATCAACGACTATAATAGCGATGTGATTACTGGCAATTTAACCCGTTCGACGGTCACAACGACGGACAAACCCACTATCGCTGCGAATGTTGTGATCGCCGCTACCGACGCTGCACCTATTGCTGGCTCACAGGCGAATAAACCAACGCTCTTATTAGTACTTGTACTGGTCGCGCTGATTATCGGTATCGCGCTGGCGTTTCTTATCGAGTACCTGGATGATCGTATTCGTAAGCCGGATGATGTTGTACAACTGCTACAGCTTCCTATCTATGGTGAAGTGCCACGCGCTCCTGCGGCAGGAAATTCCAAACCCCGTAGCGCAGCATAACAGATATATTCCTACTAGATGATTTTTGAGGAGCTTTCTTGTGAGTATTCCACCACAGGAGCAGAGAACACTGCTTACTGACTACGATACAGACTCGGCATATAGCGTAGCATTCCAAAAACTATACGCCAATATTAGTTTTACCTGGGATCGAGAGCAAACGAAGCAACATACAATGCTGCTTGCAACGCCAACTCCGTATGTTGGGCAAGAGACGGTAGCTGCGAATGTGGCTATCGTCGCCGCTCAGAGCGGTACACCAACAATT
Source organism: uncultured Ktedonobacteraceae bacterium (assembly GCA_964250365.1). Classification (GTDB taxonomy): domain Bacteria; phylum Chloroflexota; class Ktedonobacteria; order Ktedonobacterales; family Ktedonobacteraceae; genus JBBQVS01. The sequence continues at coordinate 9,335 of CAXUGH010000056.1, read as the reverse complement.
CTGGTAGACGCGAACCTGCATCGACCAACATTAGAGCAACGCTTTGGTGTAGGCAAGAATGCGGGACTTAGCGATCTCTTGACACAAAAAACGCCGCCATCAATCGCGGAGACGCTTTGCGATACCTTCGTACCCAATCTCAGGCTCTTACCTACTGGTACGGCGTCATTACAAGAAATCAGTTTGCTGTACTCAAAACGCTTGCACACTGTCACTGATGCTCTACGTACATTCCTCGCCCAGACCGAGCGCGAACCAGGAATTGTTATCTTTAACAGTCCTGCTGTGCTTGCCAGCACGGAGGCAGCACTCATTAGTGATACAGTCGATCAAACACTGCTCACGCTTGTTGCAGGCCGCACGACACGCCGACAAGCAAGAAAGGCGCAAGAGCAGCTACAACACACACATGGTACGCTGATAGGCGTTGTAATGCTCGATATGTAGGGTTTGGTTTGGATAGAGAGGAGCCACACAGCATGGATGGCAGACCTAGGCGCGATGATGAGCCAGAAGAAGAGTTTTATAGTAAACGTTTAGCGGCGTTAAACAGCCTCAATGGGACGGGTAAGCAGCGTAGTGTAACACCACCGCAGCGTCCGCGTGGCATGACGCGTGTTGAGCAAGCACCTTCCAATGCACGCGTTGCCCGCCCTAAACACGAAACACCGAGAAAGTTGGGACGTGGAGTACTTATCTTTATTGGTATTCTACTTGCCTGTGTCGTTCTCGCTTGCGTTTTAGGTACGGTTGCTGGCTCGAATTTCTTAGCTGGCATTGGTGCGAGTTCAGGCGCGGCGACGACTGCGAATGACTTTCTGCAATCACTCGTCAAGCGTGATTATGAAAGTGCATACAAAGACTTAGGCGGTGCTATCACAACGCCGCTCACCTTAGAAGCATTCGAGCAAAAGGCGCAACATGTCGATGTGTGCTACGGCGTAGTACATAACTATACTGAGGTAGCCAATAGTGCAGTAACGCAGGGAAACACGCAAAGCTATACGTATTCGATCACAAGGGCAAAGGTACCTTCATACTCAATGCGTCTCACACTACAGCAAGATTTAGAGGCCGCCAACGTCTGGAAAGTAACCAGTTATGGCGACGATTTGGGGCCGCCTGGACCATGTAAATAGCATAAAGCAATGGAAAAACGGGTACACCGTGACGGTGTACCCGTTTTTCCATTGCTTTATGCAAACGCGTTGATGCCCGTGATAGCTTGTCCGATAATCAGAGTGTGAATATCGTCGGTGCCCTCGTAGGTAAAGACCGATTCCAGGTTGTTCATGTGGCGGCTAATCGGGTATTCGAGCGTAATACCATTTGCGCCAAGCACGGAGCGTGCCTCGCGTGCTGTTTTGAGAGCCTCACGCACATTGTTGCGCTTCGCCACAGAAATCTGTACGGGATGCAGCAAGCCCTCATCCTTCAAACGTCCGAGTTGAAGCGCAAGCAGTTGGCCTTTGATGAGTTCGGTTGCCATGATCGCAAGCTTCTGTTGCACTAGTTGGAAGCTGGCGATGGGCTTTTTGAACTGAATGCGCGATTTGGCATACTCCAATGCCATCTCATAGCACGCTCGCGCCGCTCCTGTCGCGCCCCACGCGATACCGAACCGCGCCTCATTGAGACAGGAGAGCGGCCCACGCATACCACGCACATTGGGCAACATATTGGTGGCTGGTATCCGGCAATCGTCAAAATGGAGTTCCGACGTGACCGAGGCACGGAGCGAAAGCTTGTGATGAATGTCGTTGGTGCTAAAGCCAGGAGTACCACGCTCAACGAGGAAGCCACGCACACCATCCTCAGCCTTCGCCCACACCACCGCGATATCCGCGACGCTCCCGTTGGTAATCCACATCTTCGCACCGTTCAAAATGTATGAATCGCCATCGCGTCGTGCCGAGGTAATCATGCTACCAGCATCGCTACCAAAATCTGGCTCGGTCAAACCAAAACAGCCGATAATCTCGCCCTTCGCCATTCCTGGCAGCCAGCGTTGCTTCTGCTCCTCCGAGCCGAAGGCATGAATTGGAAACATTGCCAGCGAACCCTGCACAGAGACAAATGAACGCAGACCGCTATCGCCCGCTTCTAGCTCCTGGCAAGCAAGGCCATAGGATACGGCATTTAATCCAGCACAGCCGTAGCCCTGCAAATGCATGCCTAGCAGACCAAGTTCCGCAATCTCTGGAATCAGTTCGCGTGGGAAAGTGCCAGCCTCGAAATGCTCTCCTATGATCGGCAACACGCGCTCGCGCACAAATTGGCGCACGGTATCGCGCACCATGCGCTCCTCTTCCGAGAGTAGAGAATCTATATTATACAGGTCAGAGGCAGAAGGCATCTGTACTTTTGGTTCAGCAGTCGTCGTCATAATGGTTATTGTCCCTTTCATGGTTGCCATGCTCATCGTTGAGAAGTACTTCTGTGATATTATACCTCATGGAGGGTATCTTCAATTATCGGGGCAATGATCAATGGGCACGAGGGCGTAATGAATTATTGCCCCTACGGGCGATTGTATAACTTTTGGGCATTCGCTACGTATATCATATAACACTATATTCCAACGGCGACTCATCTCAACACAGAAAGGTCCGTATGCCAAAGGTTATCCGACGACGTACCTACCGCTCGACGATTCTTCGACGTTACTTGCGAACCGATCTCCCAATGATCTACTACGCCCTGGTTGCTATCCTGATTGGTTTTTCTGTGGCATGGCTCCTCACAACTACTGTGCATGTATCGAAGTTTGGCTATACATTTACTTCACCACAACAAGGAACGTATACGCTTGCTGGCGACCCAACCATCAACGCGGATTTCATCAACAAAGTATTGGAGCATTACAACTCGCCCGCCGCTGGCAAGGGTCAGAGCCTGTACGACGAGGGCGTGAAATACCATATCGATCCAGCCTATGCGCTGGCCTTTTTTATGGAGGAAAGCACTTTCGGCACACAGGGTATGGCGCGAGTCACGCATTCGCTGGGCAACATTCGTGCCACCGCAGGACGCCCCCAATATGGCGGCTATCGCCTTTATCGCACATGGGAAGAGGGTTTTGACGATTGGTACAGCCTCATCTCCAACCTCTACGTAAACCAGTGGGGACTCTCAACCGTCGATCAGATTATTCCCGTCTACGCTCCAAGCTCAGACAACAACGACGAAAGTGCCTACATCCAGAATGTGAAAAACGCGGTAGATACATGGCGTAACGGCTCAATCGTGGTGTGATGAGGGAGGCATTTTATGCCTTCACCTCATCCTCTTCGTATTCGATCTCGTACTCTCCTTCGGCTCGCTCCTGGTCGGCTTGCTTGGTCTGGTTTTCGATCTGACCGAGCCAGCGGAAGAAGAGGGGCGTCATGACGACGAGATCGACAAGGCCAGGGATGAGCAGTAGCGCACCACCAATCGCTTGATCGGCGAAGGTGGAGAGGCCGAGTTGCGCGGGTACGGCGTAGTAGGGGTAGACGGTAACACCTGTGAAGACGAGAATGAAGGCGAAGATGTCCACCGGTTGCCCATCGAAGAAGGCGTAGAGCATCTGTATCGGGTAGGTCATCGGGCGTAGTTCGCGTACAGAGCCGAGCAGAGGCCACCAGTTGAGCAATGACGCCACAAAGATGCTCAGCACCAGCGTGTGATACAGCGCGTTGTTGTCGAATGTGGAGTGCAGAATACGCGGCGCATGCCACAACAAAAAGAGCAAGTTGAAGAGCAGCGACGCAACTAACGGACGTGTGAGCAAGCGTAGCACGAAGCCGATAACGGGCAACTGCACCAAAGGACGCACTATTGCCGCTGGACTGCCATAGAGAATGAGCGGTGAACACAGCGTTATCAACAACACTAACCGCGCCATATGCACCGAGAAGAGTTGTGTATGTGCGATGGTATCAATTGGCGTGAGCAACGTAATCGCCATGAGTACGATAGCCGAGAAAAACGCGACAATATGACGCCGCGTAACGCCGCCATCCTCAACCGCAATGGGATGCCTTTGCGCGTAGCGCAACCCCAGTAGGTAGAGTATCACCAATACCAATAAAAATAGCATAACGCCTGGATTCCAGGGCCATGAGAGAGAGAGACCAAACATAGTAGCTCCAGATATAGTAAGAGAGAGAATTTTTGTGTTATGAGCCTAGTATAGTGCAGATGGATAGAGGGTGCAAATCTTTGAACAATGGAAAAGTTGGCATGCCGACTTTTCCATTGTTCAAAGCCCCCTTGACAAAACACTCTTTTCCAGTTACACTAATACCGAACGATGTTCAGAAAAGGAGTCTTGTTCAGTAGATGACAAAAGGGAAGGCACGAGAGCGACGACAGGCACGTACACGCGAGGCGATTGTGCAAGCGGCGGAGGAAATCATTGAAATGCAGGGAGCGGACGCACTCAACATGCGCGATGTTGCTGAGCGCATTGATTATAGTGCCTCCAACCTGTATGAGTACTTTTCGAGTAAGGACGAGCTGCTCGTAACCGTAATTAAGGAGGCTCTTACGCGTCTGACGATGCATGTCAACCATATTTCGATAGGTCTATCGGCACGCGAACGTCTGGAAGCCTATGGACACGCCTATCTGGAATTTGCGCGTACACATCCTCAACTCTACCTTTTGATCTTTGGTCGTAAGACAACGCAAGAGGAGATGATTGGTACAGAGAAAACACCTTCCGCATATGACTTGTTGAGACAGCTCGTTGCAGACGGTATTGCAGGGGGCATCTTCGTACCGCGTCCAGACTTTGGCTTACAAGAGATGACATTTGGCTGTTGGTCGCTCGTACACGGCATCGCTATGTTACGGCTTACAACGCAAGATGTAGTCTGGGATACATATATAGCCAGCGATGATCAGATTTTGGCAGCATTCGTGGATGGCATGAGCAAGCATTAATTTTTTTGCGTTTTACTGAACGTTGTTCTAAATTCGATTTTCGTTCGTAAAAGCTGTTTACAAAGAAGAATTGGAGATACCCATGAACACACAAACTAGTACTACCGAACAGAAACATGTAGGTCGTCACGCGCTCGTAATAGGTGGTAGCATGGGTGGTTTACTCGCCGCTCGCGTTCTCTCCGACTACTTTGAGCAGGTGACTATTGTTGATCGTGATATCTTTCCAACGTCACCGGATCATCGCAAAGGCGTTCCACAATCGTACCATGCACATGCACTGCTAGCGGCAGGTCAGTACATTATTAACCAACTCTTTCCTGGCATTCTGGACGCTCTGAGGGCAGATGGAGCTTTTTCGATGACTGATGTCGTCTCCATCGCTTTTGTGACTGCTGCAGGCAAACTGCCCGCCCTCAAACAACCTGGAGAATTTATTGCGTTTAGCCGCTACCTGCTTGAGTGGCATGTACGTGACCGTCTGTCACAACGACCTGGAATCCACATTGTACCCAATACTGAGGTAATCGGCTTAGTATCTACGCCAGATCATAGCCGCGTTACCGGAGTTGAGGTACGCGAACGTGGACAAATGAGTGCCACAGCGGTACTCAATGCCGACCTTGTGGTAGATGCAAGTGGACGGCATTCTCAGGCTCCACAATGGCTCACTGAGTTAGGATACGAGGCACCACAGGAAGAGATTATTAACTCTGGACTTGGTTATGCCTCTCGTTTCTACGCTCGACCGGAGAACTTTCCTGATGAGTGGCAAGGACTTATTATCAATGGTCGCCCACCGCACAATGCGCGTGCAGGTCTCATTTTGCCAGTTGATAACGGACGCTGGCATGTGTCGCTAGGCGGCTTTGCTGGTCATTTTCCTCCAACTGACGAGGAGGGCTTTTTGCAATGGGCGCGGGATTTGCCAGACCCAAGTATATATGAGGCGTTGCGTATCGCCCAACCGCTCACACCTATTCGTGGCTATCGCACACCAGAAAATCGCTTGCGCCACTTTGAACGCTTACAATATTGGCCTACTGGATTGATGGTTACAGGCGATGCAGTCTGCGCCTTCAACCCCATATATGGACAAGGCATGACTGTGAGTGCCCTCGATGCTATGACGCTCAATACATGTTTGCAGGAACAGTTGCACTCGCCGAGGTTGAACTTTGAGCAACACTTCCAGCAGAAGCTTTCGACAACTGTAGCAGACGCGTGGCTTGTCGCTACAAGTGAAGACCTGCGCTGGCCCGGCGTTGCTCTGCGAGGCACTCGTCCTGCGTCAACGTTGGGACTGCTTCACCGCTATATGGATCTCGTCCTTTATAGCGCGGTAGAAGATAGCCATATTACGGAGGCATATATCAGTGTGATTACGATGATGAATTCACCACGTTCACTTGCTCGACCAACTATGTTTGTACGCGTTCTCAGGAGTGCTATACGGCGAGCCTTGAAACGTCTCTTCACGGGAAAGCACGAGACATCGTTTGCGCTCTCGTCAGAAGCACTTCATCAACTACACACTCTACCAGAGATGCGCTACGAACAGGTGTCATAATAGAATAAAAAACACAGCCAGAAAGGAATAGCACAATGACAAATCTTCCTACAAACGTCGCCGCTAACGACATCGAAAAGTATGTAGAGCATGGATACGCGAACAATAATGGCGTGAAAATTCACTATGCCAGCCTTGGCTCAGGTCCGCTCATCGTCATGATTCACGGTTTTCCCGATTACTGGTACACATGGCGCAATCAGATGGTTGCGCTGGCTTCTTCCTATCAAGTAGTCGCGCTCGACCTGCGCGGCTACAATTTGAGCGATAAACCAAAGGGTGTAGAGAACTATAGCATGCGCTTCCTTATAGGCGACGTACAGGCAGTTGTTCGTCATCTTGGGCAAGAAAAGGCCATTATTGTTGGTCATGATTGGGGTGGTGCAATATCCTGGCAAGTTGCCATGCATCTGCCAGCATTGACTGAGCGTCTCATCATTCTGAACCTGCCTCATCCACGCGGTTTTGCGCGTGAACTGGCTCATAATCCGCAGCAGCAACAGAACAGCGAGTATGCGCGTAACTTTCAGCAAGAGGGAGCGCACGAGCATCTCACGTCCGAATCGCTCAGTGATTGGGTGAAAGACCCGATTGCACGCGAACGCTACATAGAGGCGTTTCGTCGCTCAGATATCGAAGCTATGCTCAACTACTATAAGCAGAACTACCCACATCCTCCCTATCAGGAGCTTTCATCCCCGGTAATCAAAGTGCAGGCTCCCGTCTTGCAGATTCATGGCTTGAAGGATCGATTCCTCTTAGCGTCTGGACTCAACAACACATGGGAATGGATTGAGAACGATTGGACGTTGCTGACCATTCCCAATGCTGAACATTTTGTGCAGCATGACGCTGCTGATCTTGTTAATCGTACCATTTTGAGCTGGCTTAACATAAGGAGATAAATGTATGCAAACAATAATGCAAGATAGAATATGTGTGGTTACAGGCGCGACATCAGGTATGGGCAAGGCAACAGCAGCAACACTTGCTCAGATGGGCGCAACTGTGATTCTCGTTGCTCGCAGCCAGAGTAAGGGAGAAGCGGTACGGAATGAAATCTGTATGCAAAGCGGAAATATGAACGTCGAGGTCATGTTTGCTGACCTCTCCTCACAGCAATCCATCCGTGAGTTTGCCCATAGCTTCCAGCAGAAATATCAACGTCTCCATGTACTGGTCAACAATGCTGGCGGCATCTTCTTTCAACGTGAGACGACGGCAGACGGCTTAGAGATGACCTTTGCAGTCAACCATCTCAACTACTTCCTGCTCACAAACTTATTGCTTGATGTACTCAAGGCGAGCGTACCAGCACGCATTATCAATATCAGTTCTAGCGTTGAGCGCATCGGCAACATCAACTTTGACGACCTGCAAGGAGAAAAACGCTATGTTAGCATCGTAGCTTACGCGCAGGCGAAGCTTGCCACTATGCTCTTTACCTACGAGCAAGCCCGCCGCTTAGAGGGAACAGGAGTAACGGTGAATGCGATTACGCCTGGACCGGTGGCAACGAATTTTGGCAAGAATGGTGACCATTTCATGAATATACTGTTGCCTTTCTTTTTTCGCTTCGCTACAAGTGCGGAAGAGGGAGCAAAAACGGCTATTCACCTTACATCTTCGCCGACAGTTGAAGGAGTAACAGGTAAGGTTTACTATAATAGCAAAGAGATACAGTCGTCTCGAAAATCGTACAATGTCGCGCTACAGAAAAAATTATGGAGGGTCAGCGAAGAACTTACTAAAATCCCCGTTTCTGTAGAATAACTGCTATGAGAATCTGCTCCACTTTCCTGAAATTTTCCGTCTAATAAGAATGTTGTATCTAGGAGGGGGGTTTAGACGTATATATGTTTACAGACTTATAGAGGTCTGCGAACACTCATCAAGTTCCCGTAGTCAGTTCAATTATCGTGTAGGGAGCAAGAACTCATGCCAGAATCATTTTACGCAACCGAAGGCTCAGACCTTGAGCAACTGCTCGCAATGGGTTTCTCCATTGACGAGGCGGCGCAGCTCATTCATATGAAGGAGCATGTCGGGGAGCAAGCCGAATACCGTGAACTCCTCGCCGAGAGTCGGCGTCTGGATTTCGCGCGTTGGCTTATCGAGCATGGTCGCATCAAAGATAACTACGAGCAGTGATGTTCACTGACCGTTAATAATGGAGGCAAAACGCATAATGCGTTTTGCCTCTTTTTATGTAAAAAGGGATTGAGAGGACTCATCTTCTCAATTCCTTTTAATGCATTTGCGGAGTGAAAGAAAGGAAGCCATAAGCCGAATCCTGTCCCCACAGCAGCTCTCGCCGCCACAGGTGGCAATCATCTATCTAGGACGTTATTTACACAACGCCTCAAGCAACCAACCCGAAGGTTCACAGGCGAGCAACCTGCAAGCATGCCCTTGCGGGCGTGCTATCCCCTCTGTTTGGTCTTGCTCCGAATGGGGTTTGCCTAGCCAACCGATCACCCGGTTGCTGGTAAGCTCTTACCTCACCTTTTCGCCCTTACCCGACTGCTAAGTACCGATTCGTATCAAAAAGTCAACCCTCGGAGTTGCGTCTGTCGGGCGGTATGTTTTCTGTGGCACTTTCCTTGAGGTTGCCCTCACTGGCAGTTAACCAGCATTCTGCTCTCTGGAGTTCGGACTTTCCTCGGACGCGCAAGACGCCCGCGATTGCCTGTCTTCCTCCCATCCACCGTGTAAGAGTACCATAACTTAGTGTCATCGTCTAGTGCTTCAGTGTACGGTAATTCAAGTAACGGACGCCCACGAGGGGCTACCCTACTATACAAGGCATGCGCTTCGCGCATGCCTTGTATAGTAG
>CAXUGH010000055.1:18366-21742 GCA_964250365.1 uncultured Ktedonobacteraceae bacterium | reverse complement strand
TCGTCGCGTTGCGCTTCGTACAACTCTTGCAGTTTCTCCAGGCGATGTTGCCGCTCGACAACATAGTAGCTATAGTTGCCTGCGTAGGACGAAATCTCGCCATCCTCAAGCTCGAAAATTTTTGTCACTGCACGATCCAAGAGATGGCGATCATGCGAGATGATTAGTACTGTACCTGAATAGTCCTGAATGTAGTATTCTAGCCACGCCTTTGCCTGTAAGTCCAGGTGGTTATCCGGCTCGTCGAGGAGCAACAGGTCAGGCTTTTGCAATAGAATACGTGCAAGATTGACCAGCTTCTTTTCGCCGCCGCTCAACAAACTCACTTGCTGGTCATACATATCCTCTGGAAAGCCGAGACCACTGAGAACCGTCTCGACTCTGTTCCCAAGTGTGTAGCCGCCGAGAGCCTCATAGCGTTCCTGCGCCTTGCCGTAGCGTTCGAGAACTCGCGTCATGGTCTCTTCGTCAAGGGATGAGTCCGACATCTGCTCTTCAAACCCGCTCAATTGTTGTTGCAGCGTCACAAGCTCTGGCGATGTTGTTGATACAGCTTCATAAATGCTTTGCATGTGCATCTCGGCAGGTATTTCTTGCGAGAGATAGCCAAGTGTGAGATTGCGACGACGCGTAATGTTGCCTTGCGTTGGCGTCTCTAGTCCTGCAATCAACTTGAAGAGCGTCGATTTGCCACTACCATTTTCGCCGACGAGTCCAATGCGTTCGTCTTCGAGTATCTCCAAATCGACATCCCGAAAAATGGGATTGCCACCGAAATCCATACTAATCTGAGAAAAGTTCACGAGCAACATACGAATGCTTCCTTCTTTCTGCAATGAGAATAACTAGCTAATACCTACGTAGAAGAGTGAGGAGACCTAACGATAGCTTCATGCAGAGAAGAGAAGCGCGAACGAGCGGATGAGAAAAGAGGAGGAGAGTAGCACAAGAGAGAAACGTCACATACCACCTACTCAAACGAATTGAGTAAGTCCGTGTTCAATCAACGCCACTTTCCGCCGCATAAGCAATTGCGTCAGGCTTATGCGGCGAAATCATGCGACCTATATTTACCTGGATGGTCTGTAACCAGCATCGAGTTGAACTGGTCGGTGAATGTAGAGTTCATGCTCTAAAGATACAGTACGATGCTCATATTGTCAAGCTTTTCAAAAGCTTGTCTATCAATGTCCTCCAAGATTAAGCCCGACCACGCCGAGAATAATAGGAAAATTTCTCACTATGCCCCAAATTGTAATCGTATAGCGTCACATAAAAGAGAGGATGATGTATACTTATGCAATGGCACCCAGGAGACATGTCTCGCAAAGGAGATTTTTATGACAAATAACACGATTGAGTTACCCTTGTTTCCGTTGACGGTTCTGTTTCCGGGGACGGTGTTGCCGCTACACATTTTTGAGCCGCGCTACCGCGATATGATTGCTGCCTGTCAGCGTGAAAACAAGCCGCTGGGAATCGTTCTGCCGCGACCGGAAAGCGAATTTATGCGCGAAGTGCCGCATGCTATTGGGACACTCGCGGAGATACACAATTTGGAACGGCTTGAAGATGGTCGCTACACACTGAACGCCGTTGGGATCAAACGCTTTCGCATTCTTAGCCAGAATCATGACAACGCGTATATCTCAGCCACAGTTGAACCGTATGAGGACATCGCGGAAGAGGTGCCAGACCTTGAGACGCCGAGCCAGCAGGCACGACGCTTGTTCGAGGATTATCTGGCAATTCTGTTGCAAGAGGCCAACGAACCCGATGTGCAGGTGAAGCTGCCCGACGAGCCTGAAGACCTCTCGTACTTCATCGCCTCATTTCTAATGAATATCGAGGACGAGCAGAAGCAGCACTTTCTGGAAATGACCTCAACCTATCAGCGTCTCCGTGATGAGATTGCGATGCTACGCCGCGAAGTTCCCTTCATGCGCCAAATTCTCTCAAAGAAAATACCTGATGACCGCACGATGTTGAATTAAGGGATGCATGCAATGTTCGGTAAGCAGACCCTTAGAGTCTGCTTACCGAACATTGCATGCACAAAGAATTTCTACGTGACAATCGGCGTCTCATCGGGATACTTCTCGTAAAGCTTCTCTGTGACGATTTGCTGTAAGCGCATCACGGTTGTATGAATATCGAGAAACGAGGTGTACAGTGGCGCGATGCCGAGGCGAATGTTGTCGGGCGCACGAAAATCTGGCAACACGTTCAGGTCGTTGAGCAGGGTCAAGTCGATGCGTAGCCCTTCGGCATGTCCAAGTGAGACATGCGAGCCGCGTTGCTCTACTGCAAGCGGTGAGTTTAAGCTGAAACCTAATGGTTTCAGCAGAGCATCCCATAGCTCTATCAGGTACGTACTTTGCTGCTCCGATTTAGCACGTAATCGCTCTAAACCAGCCTCTAGCAACAGGTCAACTCCATCCTCAATTAAAGAGAGCGAAAGAATAGGGGGCGTACCCGTCAAGAAGCTTCGTAGGCCAGTTGCCGGTTCATAGTCCTGTCCAAATTGAAACAAATTTTTTTGACCCATCCAGCCAGAGATAGGGTTACTCAACCGCTCTTGCAGGTCGCGCCGAATGTAGAGGAACGCCGGGGCACCAGGGCCGCCATTCAGGTATTTATAGGTACAACCAATGGCGAGATCGACCTGAGCCGCATGCACGTTCATCGGTAACGCCCCTACTGAGTGACTGAGGTCCCAGAGGACAAGCGTTCCTACATTGTGAGCCGCCTTGGTCATTGCAGCCATGTCATACGTATATCCGCTTTTGAAAACAGTGTGCGAGAGCGTGAGTAAGGCAACATCCGTGTCAAGGTGCGAGTGCATGGCGGCAATTGGACCGTAGATACCGTCGAGAGATGGCACAATCTCTAAGCGGTGCTGCCCACCTAGCAAGTTGATTGCTCCCTGTAAAATGTAGAGGTCGGATGGAAAATTGAGGTCGTCGGTCATAATGCGGAAGCGATCTTGTTGTATGCGTAGTGCGGCGACTACAAGCTTGAACAGGTTGATGGATGTTGAATCTGCGACGATTACCTCGTCAGGATACGCCCCGATCAACTGGGCAATCTTTGCTCCAACGCGTTCAGGTGCGGTAAACCAACCTTCATTCCAACTCCGAATTAAACGACTGCCCCATTGACGTGTGAGCAGGTCTTCGGCGTGTGCTAGTGTAGCCTTCGGCAGACGACCAAGCGAATTGCCGTCCATATAGATAAGCTCTGGCTCTGAAATAACGAAGCGTTCCCGAAAGGAAGCGAGGGGGTCTTGTGCATCGAGTTGTGCTGCGTATGCTGCATCAGTAGATATGGTCATATATTGCTCTCCTTATTTTTGTAACAGAGTTGCTATTTAACA
>CAXUGH010000055.1:14935-18356 GCA_964250365.1 uncultured Ktedonobacteraceae bacterium | reverse complement strand
GGTGTGTGACAGGGAAATATCAACCATCTATTACAATTGTGAACGGATAATCCACAGGTCGGGGAAAAATGGTTTGACGGTTGTCGCCAGATAGCTCGCGCCAGAGGAGCCACCAGAGCCAATCTTGACACCAATAGTGCGCTCAACCATCTTTGTATGGCGATAACGCCACTCTTGAAAGCCCTCGTCCATATCAATCAGGTTTTCGCAGATGTTACTGACGGATGCATTGCTGCGATAAACTTCAATTAAAATTTGTTGTATCTCAGGTGATGGCGTAACTGGTAGCGTCACATCGCGGTGTAGTTGCTCAGTTGGCACTGCATAGCCATTAAGATGCAGGTAGGAGAGAAATGCATCCCAGATGCTAGGTTGTATGTAGCGTTGCTCAAGCTTCCTGCGCCCAATAGAGTTCTCTTCATAATGTTGAAAAAGTTTGTTCCGCTTGTAGCCAAAGGCAAATTCAATCTCACGAAATTGTGCTGATTGAAAACCGCTAGCCGACTCTAAAAAACTACGGAAGGAATTGAACTCTAGCGGCGTCATCGTTTCCAGAACATCCAGCTGAGCCACAACCGTCTTCAAAATAGCAAGTACCCGTCGTGTGACATGTGCGGCACGAGCAGAATCGTTGGCATATAATAACTTAATAAGGTAGTCGATTTCATGTAGGACCTCCTTAAACCACAATTCGTAGACCTGATGAATGATAATAAAAAGCATCTCATCATGCTCTGGTCCATCTTGCCCACTACTCTTAGGCGTTTGGAGATTGAGCAGTTCATCTATGCGTAAGTAATTGGTATAGGTTAATGATTTGGACATGATAAGCTTCCTTTACTTTTCTATGAGACAAATGACGATGTGTACACCTTATACTATCTTCCCACACAAGATTCCACAAACTTACTTGGATTCGTCGCTTTTAGACCCTGTCGTCTTCTCTCCCAAATTCTCTGCAATTATTTTGTGGATTGTAGCCACAAAGTACCATTTTAACCCCCTATTTTGGGCTACATCTATACATGTACAATAAAAAATGATTATAATATGTTACACTTCTTGTATAGCGGGTAGCGATACAACGGTTGAGTATCCCATCGTGGAGTAGTGTATTTTATACGCGTATTCGACTTCTGTATTCTCATAGGGATGGAGATGCAGAAGGTTGGGCAAACTTTCTTACGAAAAAAAGTAAGATGTGCCAAGAGTTGCCTACGGAGAGGGGAGTGTCTTGTTTATACCACGCGATACGATGGCGGATCAGCTAGCAAAAGTCATTCAAGTGTTACAGCTTGGACGAAAAACTGGCATGTTGACGGTCGAACAAGGCGAAGGTGCCGCGTTCGAGGAAGGTTTGCTTGTCTTCGTGAATGGTCAAATCGTAGAGGCAAGAGTTGGTAAGTCGAGTGGACAGGAAGCTCTTAGTCGGTTGAATAGCTGGGGGAAGTGCCGCTTCGCGTTTGTGCCCAAAGACGATGAACACTTTACTCAATTGCTGCAACCATTTCGCAGTGACACGAGTCCTTTGCCACAGACAAACAAACACGAGGCTATGCCTGTAACCAGACCTTTACCCGTACCGCAGCAGTTGCCGAATACAGGAAGTCAGCCCATTCCCACTTTTTGGCAAGCGGTCTTTCCAAAACAGACGGTGCCAGTCGAAATTGCTTTACGCTTGCTCGAAAGAGAAGGACTTTCACGCGCACACAAACATGTATTTTTGCTCATTGATGGGCAAAGAACTGTGGAAGAATTAGCTCGTATCACACGTCGCCAAACAAGTGAATTATCCCAATTACTAGATGATCTTGAACGTATCGGAGTTGTTCAACGCTAGACACTCTGGAAAGGCAGAAAGTTGTTTATGTCTCAACAACAGAAGCAGATTGCCCCCAAAGGCCAGCTTTCATTCTCAATTCGAGTCTCGCTGTGGTTGATCGCAGCGGCTATCTTACCACTCATCATAACTCTTGCGATCAGCGAATGGTATTCACGTCCAACCTTGACAAATCAAGCACGTACCGCGATGGAAACAGATGCCCTTACTCGTTCCCAACTCATCAACAATTATTTTAGAGACCGCATTCTGGATGTGCAGAGTCTGGCGCAGGTTCCGCTCGCTCAGGACTTTTTCCTTGATCCTGCTGCCAATAGTGGCAATATTCCATTGATTGTGCAGAATGGTAAGGTGGTTGGCAGCTATCTTGATCCTCACTATACGCTGTGGGCTTTATTTGATATCCAGGGCAAACCACTCTTATCGTACTCCGCTACTAACGTCAAATTTACACTGCATGGACGCTATGTAATTCCTCCTGAGGATGTACAACGTCTGCTGACAGGTCAACCATTTGTGTCTGGTGTCTATTACGATCCTGCTACGCAAAAGGCATCCGTTGATATTTATGTGCCGAGTTATTCATTTACGCTAAAAAGACCGCTTGGTATTGTACGTGCCACGCTAACACTTGACTATATTTGGAGCATTGTCCAGAGTGAAAACGGAGCCAATGGTCAAGGAAGTTATGCCTTTATTGTTGACGAGAATGGTGTACGCATTGCCGACCCAGACCCAGCACGCCGGTTCACTGCTATTGCGCCGCTCAATCCGGCCTTACAGCAAGCTTTTCTGGACGAGTCACGCTATGGACAAGGCAAGACGGTACCAGTTCTTGCTGACGATGCGTTGAACACCAATTTGCATTCAGACAATGCACCGAAAACGTTTGAAATACAACCAACGGGCAAGAGTGAGAAATTTCAAGTGACGCAACAGACGTTATCGGTTGTTCCCTGGACATATATTGTGCTGAGTCCAACCAATACAGTTATTGCTGTTGCTAATCAACAATTGCTCATTACCTTTATCATCGTGTTAGCTGTGCTTCTTCCAGTTGCTCTTATCGGTCTGGCAATTGGACGAAATATCTCGTCTCCCATACTGCGCTCTGTCGAGCATCTGCGCGGTAGTAGTGAGGCACTTGCGACACTGGCATCAAAGCAGAAAAGTGCAGCGGCAGAGCAAATGTGGGTAGTCGAGGCATCACAAATGGGTTTGAAGTCGGTGCAATACTACAATGATGCAACCAACATTGCCGTCGATCAAATGAGCAATACGGGCACAAGGCTAGTACATTCCTGGCAAACCATTGATGAACATTCTGGTAAGCAGGCGGTAATGCAGATGATTGATACTGCACAGTACGTCAAAAAGGCTGTGCATTTTCAAAGCACGAGCAATGAGAAGCTGGCAACTGCTATCAATATCAATACGCAAGTGAGCGAGCAGTTAGCCGATGGCGCAACGTCGGCTATCGAAGCCTCTGACCAGTTACAGCAGGTAGTGAGCGATCTGCGGCACGTTGTCGGACAGTAAACATTTGAGTTTTGAAATTGGAGAGGGACAACAAAAAATGTT
>CAXUGH010000055.1:0-14925 GCA_964250365.1 uncultured Ktedonobacteraceae bacterium | reverse complement strand
GGAGAGGCACAGCAATTCTGCTGTGCCTCTCCTCATTGAAAACTCAAATGTTTTTTACACGCTGATCTTTGAGGGATATCGTGTGTTGCTGGATGCGCGTACAATCAGGCGTGTTGGCAGTTGAAGCTGAGGAACTTTGTTACTTGTTGTCTCAGCAATCTGACGCGCTGAGTTGATGGAAGCCTTCTGGAATGACGACTGAACAGCCTGATGTTCTAGATCAACCATTGTGAGTAGGGTCTCGATGGCATTATGTCCTATCTCAAAAAACGGCTGTCGAATGGTCGTGAGAGGCGGCTTCATATGTGCCGAAAGCAAATTATCGTCGAAGCCGACAAGCGCGATATCTTGTGGTAGCTGTACGCCTCGTTGTTCGGCAACTTCTAAGAATCCGTAGGCCATCTGGTCATTTCCTACGAAAACCGCACTAGGCCACGTCTCCCTTGCACGCGAGAACAATTGCTCCGCGCACTGTCGCCCACTCTCTACTGTGAAGTTTCCTTGTAAAAGCAGTGCTGGGTCGGGAGCAATGTCTGCATCCTCTAGTGCCTGCTTGTAGCCCTCAGCTCGTTCAATGGCACAGTAATAATTCTGCGGTCCCATAATATGAGCAATACGTTTGTGTCCACATTCAAGTAGGTATTGCGACGCCTCATACGCACTTGCGCGGTTATCGATACCTACCCACGGCACGTTTCCATGTTTGCTCTGATCGTCTATCATCACTAAGGGAAGACCTTGATGAAAGCGCGTTGTGAGATGGTGTGCAAGTTCGCCAGGGTGAATAGCAAGCAGACCTGCAATCATTCTCATTGCCAGAATACGGTCGAGTACATCGGCGTGATTACGCTCGTTGCTGATGCTATACAGAACCATTTCATAATCGGTACTTTCGATGTATTCAGCAACGCCACGCATGATTTCGGGAACAGCAGGCCATGTTAATGGAGGCGCAAGGACACCAATCAAACGCGTGCGCCCACCCGCTAGACCAATAGCTGTAATGCTTGGTACAAAGTCATGCTCTTGAATAACCGCTTGCACGCGTTCACGCAGTTCCGCATTAACGGACGAATTGTGATTCAGGACGCGCGAAACCGTTGCCTTCGAGACGCCAGCCAACCGCGCGATATCTTGAATAGTCAACTTGTTGTGCATTCTGCCCCCTTTGCTTCTTTGCAACTATCTAAATGGAGGAGATACAGAAATTTGCATGTTCTGTGTAGAGCCACTATAAACCAGTAACCGGTTTCTGTCAAGTAGGGGCCATAATTCATTACGCCCTTGCGCCACACAACATGCCGTTTCGGGCGTAATAAATTATGGCCCCTACCCCTACCTTATGTGAGCTTCAGGTTTTTGTAAGCATTGTATGCTGGTAGATACTGCGTTTGCAGCGTTGTGGGATTTCTAGCGGTGAGACCATAGCCGTTGTAATTGTCGTCCTCATGCAAAATATACCAGAAGACGATTTGCACGCCATTGCTATGGAGCAACTTTACGGTTTGCACAAGGTCGTCGGCCTTCTCTTGTTCCGTTGCGACATAGCCAGGATTAGAACTTGCCCATTCTACCTTCGTGTGAAAGCCTATTTCTGTTACCCACACCGGTTTTGCAGCAAATCCTGGTTGCGACGCCATTCTCAGGTAGAGCATGTTGAGCCTATCAAGTATGCCAAAGGGATCGCCGTGATAGGGATGGAATGCCATGATATCCATGTACTGATAGGCATTATATTTAATCATAGCGTCAATGTAACGCTCTGCGTAATATTCGGAGAGACCACCAAATAGCACTTGGGCATCCTTGGAGTTCGCATGAATAGTTTCATAGTTGAGCTTCATGAACCGAATGAAGCTTTGTACCGAAGCTTCATACGCAGTCTGATCGCTATACGTGCGAACGTCGATATTCCAGTTCTCCGGTATATTTGGCTCGTTATTTATTTCCCAATACTGTATATCATTTTTATAACGTAGTACCACTTTCGTTAACCATTGTTTATATTGTGCAATCTGTGTGGCTGTACCCATGTCCTTTACAGGATCACTTTTATAGACGATAGGTAACAGGTGAATATGATGCTGCTTGGCAATCTGTAGGACTTTATCGAAATACTCAAAGGGATGGTCTTGATAGAGTTCGGTTCGTGCCCATGTGACGCCTGCGTTCTCTATGTCAGTGGCATCTTGCTCTACTGCCGTCCAATTGGTGTTAGGCCATGTGCCCCACTCTTGCTCAACAGGCCATTCTATACCCTTCTGATTTAAAACGTCTTTGGGTACTTTCTTGACTATGCTCTCAGTATATGTAGTTGTGCGCGATGGTGGCGGAATCTGACAACTTACCAGACAGAGAAGACAAAATATGTAGGAAGTATACAGAAGCCAGGACTTGTTTTTTCCCAGGGGGGAAGAACTACTGAGTTTCATCTACGGAAAATTCTTTCTTGTATTTTTTTGAATGAAGAGGCAAAGTGAGACAATGTGCCGCTCCGCCAGCCTTGAGGAACTCGCTCACAGGCGACACACAAATGGTATAGCCCCACTGCTCCAGAATGTGCCCGACGCGCGGAGGACAATTGGGCATAATAATGGTTTTGCCCAACACTACTGAATTTGCACAGAACGTCAATGCCTCATCTAACTCAAGTACAAGCGGCTCTGGTACCAGTTTTTTGACTAGCTCACAGCCCGCACGCGTCCATGCATCTGGTGCTACTATCGCCCTGCGCTCGTCGAGCGTGCAGAAGCAGACATCTAAATGGTAGAGGCGTGGGTCGATTTGCTGAATTGAGTACACATTGCGCTGTAAAGCCTTCCCTAATGGCATATGAGCCGCGATATGAGTACGAAAGCCATACGCTATCAGAAGCGAGTTGTTGAACTCCGCGATATCGCTACTTTCAAAGCTAATGTTCGCATCGACATTCAGTTCGCTAATCTCATAGCCATGCAAGCGAAACCAGTTCGCACCTACGACTGCATCATTTTGTCGCTCTGGATAGTGAAAATGACTGGGAATGAAGCGTTCGTCATCGACAATACCAATATCGGCTGTGAACACCATATCTGGCTGTTGGACAGGTGCCTCTAACTGCTCTATGGTCGCTCCTGCCTTAGTAAGATTGGAGGCGAGCATCTCCCACTGCTCCCGCGCGAGGGCAAGGTCGGGCTGTAAAGAACGATGCATCCAGGGATTGATTTCATAGAGAATGCCAAAATGATCGGGCGGGCACATCAAGTAGGTAGTAGTTTCCACCGGTAAGGAAAAGGGAGTTCTATTGTGCGGAGCAACTTCCGATTGTTTTGCTTGTTGATTTGAGTGCGAGATACTCATACAGCCCTTTCTAATCTCTATCACTGTGTACCCATAAAAACGTAGGTGCTTGATTATGCACATTCATGAAATACTATCGACTGTAGGGGTCTCATTCATTACACCCTGTGACGGCGTGTGATGCGTGATCAGGGTGTAATGAATGAGACCCCTACAGGTTTATTGAGATACATCACGTAAAGTTGTTTTCCTAATTGGAGCTTGAGTTTCTGCCGTCTCCAAGTCAGTAATGCTGGGAACTATAGCTTTATAGCGTTGTGCCCTTTGAAATTGAAATGCCTCAGCATTGTGTGTATTGGCAAAGGCTATGTCGCGCCGTGACATAGCTGGTGTAGCAACAGTATCCATTTCGGAAATACCGTGAGCAATGTGTGATTGTCTCGTTTCAAGAGTCTCCGTATCAGGAATACGTTGCTGAGTATGTGCTGCATCTACCTGCGCTCGTTTCGTCGCAGCCGTATCTATTTCAAGGGCGTTACGGAAGAGTGCTTTCTTACGTGGAATTCGTGGTACTGCAATCGTATTTATTTCAGCGATCTCAGTAAAGGCTGCTGGCTGAGGAGCAATCCGCTCAGCCATTAGAGTATCTCTCGTGCTAATGTCTCCTGGCCTTGGAGTGCTTGGTAATACCATCGTGTTGTATAGTGCCAATTGCATACGAATGTCGCTCGGAACAGGTGTATCTGTAGAGAGCATCGGAATGTTCTGTGCCAGCATACGCTCCATAAGGACTTGTCCAACGCTTCCCGCTAAGCTCAAGACGAGAAGAATCTCCAATATGAATGTTGGCGACCATTGACCTGTATAGAGTAAGACACAGGCAACTATGCTATCGAGCGTAATACTCAATGCAATACCCAGTAGTAGTTCAATCAGTGCATTCTTTAGACGCAGCAAACGTGACAGAGCCATACCAGGACAGATGAGAAGAAAGCTCAGCACAATAATAGGTCGCAAGGCTGTATCCGGCAATACGAACGTGACGAGACACGCCACTATCAACCAGAGTAGAATTCCCACAGGCCATAGATACTTTTGAGGTTGCCATTGTGTCATGACTGACCTCCCGCCGTATCAACGAATTTGAGAATTTGAATGTCTGCATTGTGATATATCATCACAAAGTTGCCTGATGCAAGCATTTTATGTTCCAGCAACTGTAGCCTTCCTGGTGAATAACCCATCGTTGAGTCAAAGGTCGCTTCCTGGCTACTATTGAACACAACGTATGCGTTCTGGCGTTCTTCGCCAAGAATAAACTGCACAATATGTTGTACATTCCCATTGGCGGCGTCTTTGCCAAACTGATCATCGTCTAGCTCATTGTAATCGTACTTCTCGTAGTCCTGGAAGTACCACGGCCCACCCTCCCATGCCGCGATAAGCACTGAATTCGTCGGCGCTACACTGTACAGATAATGCATTCCATCCAGCATTGGCTGGCTGATATAATCGTTGCGCTCATTTCCATAGCGTGTAAAAAGAAAACCGCTGAGGAGAGCCACACTTGTAAGCATAATCGCTATCGTCGTTCTCGTTGTCGATGGACGCAATGCCTTGCGACTGCCAGAAGGAACATATGTAGCATTTACTTTGCGTGCATTTGTATTGCCGTAAAACAGGGCTGCTGCGAAAAACGCGAGAAATGGCAGCGCGAAGAGATAGACGCGCAGAAGCATCTCGCCGCCATAGTCTTGTGTCAGGAAGAGTGGAAAGGGGGCAAGCGCGAGCAGAACATAGGTCAGGTCGTGCTGTCCCGCGCGAAAACGGCGAAGCACGCCTAGAAAAGCAATGAGTATCAGTAGAGCAGTCATGACGAGGCGAAACTGCGTGATGAAGATGTGTTCAGGACTTCCCTGGACGCGGTTACTGATATTGGATTTGATGAGAGTCCCGAATATGCCGAAGCTACTTGTCACCATCGAGACGTGTCCCGCTAGAAATGAACTTGCCATGAAGAAAAGCCATGCGGCAATCATGCCAGCCAGCAGAATTGGCAACCAGAACGGCTTACAGCGTCGAAAGACAACGAGCAAAGTTACACTCATCAATGTAAAGAACGGTGTGAGCGGATGACTTGATACATCGAGTGCGAATAGAGCGATAACAATTGCGAGTAAGGCTATGCGTTGTGGCAATGAAATTTTTTGCTGAAGCGCGTCGGATAGTGTACACCAGTCATAAAGCTTTCTCACAAAAGGCGAGCGACGGGCTATTCGTTCATTGCTTCGCACCGATCTTTTCTGCGGTGAAATTTGAAACCATGTCAATAGAATCGCAAGAATCATCAGGTAGAGGAAAAAGTTGAAGCCCTGTGGCGAGTAGTAGTCTTGCCCAATCCAATTCGTGAGATAGAAGAATAGCAATCCAGCCCATACTACTTGTTTGTTGCGTGTTGCCGTACTAAAAATCATATACAGTGGGCCGAGATAGAGCAGGTTGAAGAAGACCGGCACCCATGCTGTGTAGCTAAAAATGTCGGAATAGCCTGCAATAGTCGTTAAAAAGGCACCGAATATGAAGAAACTGGGCCAGCTAAAGTAGGTATCAAGTGTTGGGTCAACGGTTCCCGTTCTCATGATGTATTCGGTATAGCCTGCATGCCGGTAGACCGTAGTGAAACGCGTAGCGTTCTCTACGAGCGCAGTCACGCCGTACAGCATAAAAATCAGGAGACCTATATGAAACAAGAGCAGCGGAACAGAAATGCTTCTTCTCCGCAGAACTAGCACAAAGCTGATGACGAGGAGCGCGAGCGCAACGAGACTGGCGGCTGGCAAAACTGAAACCAGACCCAGATCGTTCATTGCGCGTATCTGCACACTTTGTAGCGAGAACAGCCACAGCAAGAAGGCTACCAGAGGTAGCAGAATATAAAGAAACGTTCGCTCCTTCACCACCGGAATTTGTACAGTATCGCTACAGGCAACACAAAGCGATGCACCCTCTGGTAGTTCTCTACCACAATTGGGGCATCGTGTTCTGATAAAAGATGATGGTGTTGCTACCGACAGCGATTTCATGAGAAACAACCTATTCCATAAAGGGCGTGATACATCTGACCCCTACATTCCTGTGTAGACGCTTGCTCCAAGCATACCACAGACTCTAAGTTAAAGCAGTGCAATAGCCACTTTTTCCTGTATACAAAAAAACGTAGGCATTCTGCTACTTTTGCCACTGTTTCCTGTTCCTGAAATTTGTCCAATATCTATACAGGTAGGTAAACGGACCAATCGCCATTCCTTTCAATTCGACTCGCGTTAGCTCTTGTGGGTAATGTGCTTGCTTCTTTGTGTTCTTGGGCGAACCAGGACTCAAGACGAAAAAAAAGCCATACGGCACCTTGCTTATCAAGTCGAGTAGCAGCACTGGACGCGTCACAACCGCTTTGGTCAAAAAGCCTGTTAGCCCCTGTCCATAGATGTGTAGCTGATTGCGAAGTTTTTCATAGGTTAAATGATGTGGATGATACACAATTGCGGATGGTACATAAACGAGCTTATAGCCCCGTAGAATAACCTGGAAGAATGCCTCTATATCCGCGCCATGTTCCAGAACGCCGTCAAATCCACGAGCGGAGCGTAGATAGTCCGCGCGGAAGGCCATGCTTGCACCAGAGCCGAAGCTACCCGCTGTGTATGGGTAGAGCGGACGGTTGGCTGGCCTATTCTCCTTGAGGTCATAAACCTGTTGCGTGAAACCTTTGCCAAATCCACCATATTCTTCTAGCCAGAACTGTGCCTCGGTCTCTAATTCCAAAGGAAGAATGAGGCCAGTCGTGCATGCAACATCCTCTCCAACGCTAAATGCCACCATGAGTTCAGTAAGCCAGTGTGTGTCTATCGCTACATCGTCGTCCGCGAATGCAAGGTATTTCCCTTTTGCCGCTAGCATTCCCGTATTGCGAGCATAGGCAGAGCCTGGGCGATTCTCTTGCACATAGCGTACTCGTGGCTCATCAGCGTATTTTTCCTTGATTACCTCTGCCGTCGCATTGTCGCTGGGAGCGTTATCAACCACGATGATCTCAAAAGAAGGATAATCCTGCTTTAAGAGATACGATAGACATGTTTGAATGCGGTCAGGACGGTTATGCGTAGGAATGATGACGCTTGCAAAAGGCGCATGCTCAAGAAATTGTTGTCGCTTCTGCACACATAGCGGCGTATCGGCACCGTGTAGACCCGCAACGTCGAGAGAAGCAACTGGAGGCAGATTGTCTTGTTGTAGATGCTCGTTAATATCTGTATGAAGGCTATCCCAAATGAACGACAGGTACTCCTGAGGCTCTGCCCCCTGCTCACCAAGCGGAAACTCTACCAGTCCAAGCGGTTGAGTATGAAGACGCACGAGGCAGAGAACATGTGTGTAGGGAAGCGTGCTGTCATGTTCCCGCTCTTCCGAAAATGCTGAGATGAAGAGTAGCGGCTGCCCAAGCTCAATCTCCAGAACACGCATGGGAGCGAACGAGGAAGTACTATTTTGAGCCTTCTTGAGCGCGGCATCTTGTTTTACTATAGCGATATCTATACTCATGATTTTCTTCTATCCTTATAGAGTCGCACATACCGCCATAGCGGAACGAGGAGACGAGTATAGGCACTCATGACGGTACGACGGTTGTGCCCAGCTAGCAATGTTGCAAGTGCCCGAACATCGGTTGTTGGCTCGACAAGTTGGCGCGTCAATGCGAATGCATCGGTATTTTCTGTCGCCATCGCATACTTGACGGTGCAAGCCGACGTGTAACCCGCTCTATAGAGAAGCCGTTGCGTCTCTGCTTTGTAGTAGCCATGAGGATAGGCAAAGCTGGTGACGGACTGCCCAAGAGAATCCTCCAGAATGCGCTTACTCAGCGTAATCTCTTCGTTTGCACGAAGTCGTGAGAGTAGGTCAAGTTGAAGATGTGTATGACTATGCGCTCCACACTCTATGCCGCTTGCGTTCATTTCCTGTATTTGTTGCCATGAAAGTAGGGGGCGGTTGCCCTCGCCTTCATGCTCCATCCAACGGCTCGTCCCCCCGATATAGGCCGTAGGAATATACATCGTGGCACTGAAGGAGTACTTCTGTAGAATTGGGAGTGCCGAGGTAAAGAAGTCCGCGAATCCATCGTCGAACGTAATCACGATGGGACGTGCAGGTAGCGCGTCCACTCGGTTACGCCGCGCGACAAACTGCGTCACTGTGAGCGGTGTATAGCCAGCATGATGCAAGTAGGCCATATGTTCCGCGAACAGGGAAGGCGATACCGTGAAGGGTTGGAATGTTGCACTGGCGTCTTCCGCGATACTGTGATACATCAGTATTGGTATTTTTTTCTTCGCAACCTGTATAGACATAATCCCTCTCAAGCACCAGTCGCGTCTTGTGTACTCGAACCCGTTAAGGCTGCATCGTGAGGAAGCGTTTCTGGCAGCTCTGCTATTACACTGTGAAGTGCTACAACCGAAGGCGCATCGCCAGCTATGCGAACATTCTTCGCAAAAACACGTCCTACCAGATAGCCAGACGTTGTTATAGCTAAGCCAAGCACAATCGCCAATGCTCGCTGTACACGTACAAATTTGAAGTACCGCAGGGCTGCCAAGAGATTACGTACAACTCCAAGAGGAAGCGTATGACGTACATAGCTATATTCGGAGGCAAGACTATCTTTTGCTCCAACGTAACGTGAGATTGCAGCCTTTGAGCGACCTTCAGCATAGCAACGCCTCATATAGTAGGAGAGTTTCGTGCGTTTAGGCGAAACGCGATGCGAAACACTGGCTTCGGGGCGATAGAGAATAACACGATTTGTCCAATGTTGACGTGTACGAATGCATAGCTCTGTCTCTTCACAGCCCAACGGCAACGTACCGACGCGCCCGATATCGGTGCGAAAACCGCCTACCTCATCGAAAACTTCGCGTCGAAATGCCATATTCGCACCGATTGGATTACGGATGATGGTTGTGCTGCGCGGCATTCCTCGGTATGAGCAACCAACCACCCAGTAGAATTCTTCAGGTAGCCAGTCTGACGTACAGCCTTCCAACCAGAGTGGAAGAACGGTGCCCCCAACGCCAAGCACGGCCTTGTTGCGAAAACACTCGCTGATTGCCTGTAGCCAATGTGGTTCTGCCATCGCATCATCATCAAGGAAGGCGAGGAAGCTTCCCTGAGAGGCAAGGATGCCACTATTACGCGCACCTGATAATCCGCGTGTCTGTGTGTTCTCGATTACCGTTATTGCTGGTAGAGCCTGTTTAATGCGTGTATATAATAAACGATTATGGTCAATAACGACAAGAATTTCTCTTGGTAGTAGCGTCTGTTGCTGTACGGATGCGACCGCTGCGAGGAGGTCGTCGTAGCGGTCTTCCGTATAAGCACAAAGAATGACCGAGATATCGGCAGTATCTAGCGATGACATTGCAATAATCTCATTTCAGAATATAAGTAAGATTTAGAGAATAACGGCTTTTTTATTACTAAAAGGTACATCCTCGGTCTTTAGCACTAAGACAGATGTGTTTTCTGGTGAACTCGACGATACAGGACTCTTGGGGCGTCGCTCGCGCATAATGGTTTTCAACACACGCCACCCATCGCGGATTGCTCGTAAGTTGCTGGTGCCGAAGATGCGGCGACGCTCAAAGCTCGGCACCTCGACCATCTTCAATCCTGCTTTATAGGTACGCAGATTGAGCAGTGTTTCGACCTCGAAGCCATCGCAATCAATCTCTATCTTGTCCAGACAATGTTTCCAGAAAGCATTGTAGCCATAGCAAAGGTCGCTAAAGCGTGTCAGGAAAAGCAGATTGACGATGATGCTCAAGCCGTAATTGCCCAAGCTACGGAAAATCGTGATGTCGTCGCTACCGCCCCCCTTCACAAAGCGTGAGCCTTTTGCGAAATCGCACCCCTGCAGTAACGCATCGACGAACCTCGGTATTTCCGCCGGATCAGATGAACCATCGGCGTCAAGCATCACGATAATGTCTCCTGTACAGGCGGCGAAACCAGCACCTAATGCGTTTCCCTTACCGCGTCGTGTCTGTTGAACAACGACAATCGAGGGGAGTAATTGTTGTGCAACGGCGACAGTGTTATCTGTGGAGAAGCCATCAACCAATACCACCTCATCTACTATCTCTGGCATATAGGGGAGAACATGATAAAGATTTGGTTCTTCATTTAGCGTTGGGATGACAACGCTCACACGCGGATGCTGTACTTGCATAAGAATAAATTGCCTCATTCCTGAATAAATTTAGCAAGGTCCTCATAACCTTTCTCTTCCCTCCCTTACCACAGCATTGTTTTTCGTGTATTTTCGTATATCAATATGCAAATGTCTATTCCGCCGCAACTTACCCTCTCATTGTTTCTCTTCATTTCTAAAGAGAAGACGCTGTACACTGGAAATATTTGTGTAGTATCTTCCTTCATCCTTATAAGCAGTGTAACAGAAAACTAAGCAATTTGCTAAGAATTGAGGAAGAAAGTAGTACTTCTTTGTCGTACCCCTATAAAGAGAAACGTTCTTTCTCGCAAATAAATCTCTTGCTGGAACTAGAAAATACAACAGAAAGTGCGAGTAGGTCAATTTTCGGCCTGGGAATAGCGATGAGTACTAGGAAGGGAGGCACATTGCTATGGTATACTTGAGGACGCTAAGAATTTATGCCGGATACCAAAGGAGCAAGCAGCATGATGGAATCACGCTATGACAGAGGCATGAGAATTCGTAAGCAGGTTATGGGTAGCGAGTATGTTGAGCAGAAGCAAGCTGCCATAACCGAGTTCGATGCCGACTTCCAACGCTTCATCACGGAAACGGCTTGGGGGTCTGTATGGGCAAGACCAGAACTTGATTTGCGTACACGTAGCCTTGTGACGATTGCAATTCTGGCGGCTCTGGGGCGCGAAGAGTTAGTTCCTCATCTTCATGCAAGCCATAACCTTGGCATCGATCCACAGGAGATTCAAGAGGTGCTATTGCATGTCGCTATTTACGCAGGAGTTCCAGCCGCCAATACAGCGTTCTCGCTAGCAAAGAAAGAGTTTGACACTCAGACACCTCCACCCGAAGCGTAGGGGCCGTAATTCATTACGCCCACTAGTTAGAGGCTAAACTTATGAAAGATACTACCATTGGTGCGATTGTGCGTGGAGACCGTGAAGTCTTTCCTCCCTATTTGTACGAGGCATACCAATCTACGCGCCATCGTTCTCCCTCTTTGCCACTAGTGGATGTACCTCTGACAATTTCCGAACTAACTGGTCCAGGGCCAGTTATCAGTGCCATCACAGCAGAGGATGCCGATCTCACACGCAACGCTGGTACAGGCGGCGAGGCGATTGGGCAACGCATTATTGTGATGGGGCGCGTTCTTGACGATTCTGGTAATGCAGTACCAAACACGCTACTAGAAATTTGGCAAGCCAACGCCGCTGGTCGCTATCTACACAAACGCGACACATGGCCTGGACCGCTCGATCCAAATTTTCTCGGTATAGGACGTTGCCTGACGAATGACGAGGGCGTCTATCGCTTCCTGACGATTCGACCCGGGGCGTATCCGTGGAAAAACCATACTAATGCATGGCGTCCCGCTCATATCCATTTTTCCGTTTTTGGCCCTTCTCTACTCTCGCGTCTCGTGACGCAGATGTACTTCCCCGACGATCCCCTGCACAAGCTTGATCCAATTATGCAATCAGTACCGACAGAAGAGGCGCGACAACGCCTGATTGCGACATACGATCACGCTGTAACCGAAGAGGAGTGGGCACTGGGCTATCGCTGGGATATCGTGCTACGTGGTTCGTCGGCAACTCCATTTGAAGTAGCGAGAGCAGAAGTAGCGAGAGCAGAAGGAGCGGAACGATGAACACCTTACCCCTGACAGGCTCGCAAACAGTAGGACCCTTCTTCGCACCTGCTCTTCTACGAGAAGATGCACGTCGTAATGTGCTGGTGCAGCCAGAGACTGTCGGCGAGCGCATTCGTATCGTGGGGCGCGTTCTCGATGGCGATGCCTTGCCCGTACCAGATGCGCTGGTCGAAATTTGGCAGGCGAACGCATACGGTCGCTATAATTCTCCTACTGATACAGGACCCGCGCAGCTCGATTCTTCATTTCTCGGTTTTGGTCGCTCCGGCACAGATGAAGATGGTAGCTACTGGTTCGAGACGGTCAGGCCCGGTTCCGTTCTCTTTGACGAACAAAGAAAACAGGCACCGCATATCATTGTAACAGTTTTCGCTCGTGGTCTGCTCAACCATCTTGTCACACGTCTCTATTTCGATGACGAAGCTACCAACGCCAAAGACCCGATATTGCAACTCATTTCTGTGAATCGACGCGCAACGTTGATGGCAAAGCGCGAAACTTCCGATGCACCGATGCTGTACCGTTTCGATATTACTTTACAAGGGGCGAACGAGACCGTGTTCTTTAATGTGTAGGATGTACAATGAGGTGCCCTTGTTTCTGAAAGGCAACTTTTATGCTGGAGCCTACCGATCTTTCGTCCGCTACTGCACGTATGGCTACTGCGTTCTCACCGAAAGTGCATGTGCAAGCAATGCTCACATTTGAGGCCGCTCTTGCACATGCACAGGCTCTTGCTGGCATTCTTCACCAGCACGTTGCCGATGAAATTGCCGCGCATTGTCGAGTAGAATTATTCGATGTTGCTGCTCTCTATTCGGAGGCTGCGCGAGCAGGTACACCCGTTATTCCTCTGCTTCGTATGCTGAACGCACAAGTTGACGAGAAGGCGCGAACCTATATTCACTGGGGAGCTACGAGTCAGGACGCTATAGATACCGCTCTTATGCTTGAAATGCGCGACGGTCTCAACATTCTTATAGCCGAACTCGACGCTGTATGCCAAGCATGTGCCAAGCTTGCTGAACAACATCGGCATACGCTGATGGTTGGGCGCACGCTATTACAGCAAGCGGTACCCCTCACATTTGGCCTCAAAGCGGTGCGTTGGCTTGCCCTTGCACTTCGTCAGCTACAAGCACTACATGAGCATCGCATGCACTCACTTGTCGTGCAGTTGGGTGGTGCTGCTGGCACACTTGCGGCACTGGGGAAGGATGGACCGCGTGTAGTTAAACTGCTTGCGGCAGAACTACAACTAAACGTTCCCGACCTTCCGTGGCATACCGAGCGTGACGGTATCGCGCACATTGCCTCGACGTTAAGTATTGTGGCGGGTGCAATGGGGAAAATCGCGGGCGATATCGTGCTACTGGCGCAAACCGAGGTTGGCGAGGTGTCGGAAGGGGTAGAGGGGGGCGAAGGCGGCTCATCAGCAATGCCACAGAAGCACAATCCAGTGAATGCTGTTTTCGCGCTCGCCGCTACACGGCAAGCTCTAGGCGTCCTACCTATTATTGTCTCTGCGATGACGCAGGAACATGAGCGAGCTGCAGGGGCATGGCAAGCGGAGTGGGAGGCTATTCCCAGCCTGTTTCGTTTCACCGCAGAAGCTGTTGAACGCGTTCAACGCTCTGTCGGCGATTTGCAAGTTTATCCTGAGCGCATGCGTGCCAACCTCGACATGACACATGGCTTAGTTATGGCTGAGTCGTTGACGGTAACGCTTGCACCTCATCTCGGTAAGGTCGAGGCGCAACGAATCGTGCAGGCTGCATGTACACAGGCCGTTGCTTCAGGCACATCTCTCGGTGAGGAAATTCAGAGACAGGAGCAGGTACGTGCCGTTCTTATTCCTGAAGAGATCAACATTGCCCTTGACCCCTCTGCCTATTTAGGAAGTACAAACATATTTATTGATCGTTCCCTCTCTGCATATCGTGAGGCGCGGCTGTTACGAGGAGGCAAACTATGAATATGCGAACGAGCGTTGGCATTATTGGTGCTGGTCCTGCTGGTTTATTGCTCTCTCTTCTGCTAGCGCGAGAAGGAATTGACTCGATTGTGCTTGAGGACCGGAGCCGAGCAGAGGTAGAGACGACAATTCGCGCCGGTGTTCTCGAACATGGTACGGTAGAGTTGATGAAGGATTTAGGCGTTGGCGAACGTATGCGGCGCGAGGGTGCCATTCATCACGGTATCGAACTGCGCTTCGATGGCTATGGTCATCGTATTGACCTCTATGAATTGACGCACGGCCTTTCCATCACTCTCTATCCACAACACGAGGTCGTGAAGGATTTTATTGCAGCGCGTCTTAACTCAGGTGGGCAGATTTTCTTCAATGTCGAAGATGTGCAGTTAGCGGAAGTGGACTCCCAACAACCGCGCATACGTTTTGTGCATGAACAGCAACGTATGGAGATAGACTGTGATTTTCTTGCAGGTTGCGACGGTTTTCACGGCGTCTCAC
This sequence comes from uncultured Ktedonobacteraceae bacterium, assembly GCA_964250365.1. Taxonomy (GTDB): domain Bacteria; phylum Chloroflexota; class Ktedonobacteria; order Ktedonobacterales; family Ktedonobacteraceae; genus JBBQVS01. The sequence continues at coordinate 228 of CAXUGH010000055.1, read as the reverse complement.
GTGCATCTATTCCAGTAGAACGGCAAAAAGTTTTTACACGCTTGTATCCCTTTGGCTGGCTTGGTATTCTGATGCAGGCACCACCTTCGTCCACTGAACTTATTTATGCCTATTCTGAGCGTGGTTTCGCTCTTGTCAGCACACGCTCACCCCAACTGCAACGCATGTACATTCAATGCGATCCACACGATGATATCGCCAACTGGTCCGACGAGAGAATCCTCGACG
>CAXUGH010000054.1:5924-21755 GCA_964250365.1 uncultured Ktedonobacteraceae bacterium | reverse complement strand
AAACGTAAAGTAACCGTCGTCCTATAGCTAGAAGAGGTGCCAGAAGAGCTTCTTGCATCTTTCCTGGCACCTCTTCCGTATATTGTTACAGATAACTCTGTTAGAGGTAAGCCTGTAATTTTATTTTTGTCCCGTTCACGCGTCTCTATATAACAGAGGAGTGGCGTGTGTTAGTGGGCACCTTTGCCCTATAGACAAAGGAAGAGGAACGATGGCGGCATTTATCACGATGATGGCGATTATCGGCGGACTCATTGTACTGGGGTTACTCGTAAACGTATATTTGTACTCACAGGGAGTGTTTAGAAGGAGACGTGCGCGACGTGCTGCACGATTAGAGCAAGAGCAGGAGAAGCGCGTCACAACGGCTGGATTGGACGAACAATTTTACAACAGCATAGGTATTGGTCCGAGTAATCCAAGAGAATAACGAACATCGGCGAATCAAGCCAATAGGGGACGTGCGTCGTCCATTGGCCTGATTCGCCGATGTTCGTTATTCTCAATATAGGACAAATTATTTTTTGAGATAGAGAAAGAGGCTACAATGACTACATCGCTACCAAAACAGATGCATACTCGCTTCACACAACTTGTCAATGTGCGTTACCCTATTGTACAGGGTGGCCTCTCTCGTCTTTCCTATGCCGAACTTGCCTCAGCTGTCTCGAATGCTGGCGGTCTAGGGCAGATTGGCAGTGCTTGTTTCGGGACACCAGAAGAGTTACAGGCGGATATCCAGAAGGCCAAACGGCTCACACGCTCACCCTTTGGCGTCAACTTTCCAATTGGGCATATTCCACTCGATGCGTTTGTTGATGCCGCACTTGCAGAAGAGGTTGCGGTAATCAGTATTACCGGAGGGAATCCCGAACCTCTATTGCGGCGCATTCAGCAAAGCGGGGTGCCTGTGCGAACTATGGTGCTAGTGGCAGGTGTGCGAGCGGCGAAAAAAGCGGAGTCACTTGGTGCTGATGCCGTGATCGCGGTAGGTGTCGAGGGTGGTGGTCATCTTGGACGTGATGATATCGGTACGATGGTATTAGTACCACGCATCGTCGAGTCGGTCAAAATTCCCGTGCTGGCAAGCGGTGGCATTGCTGATGGTCGTGGTCTCGCTGCTGCGCTGGCATTAGGTGCAGAGGGCGTTGAACTTGGCACACGCTTCGTCGCTGTGCAGGAGAGCAATGCTCATGCAAATTATCAGCAGGCGTTAGTCAATGCCAATGAGACCGACACTGTGATTGTCGAACGCTCCATCGGACGACCTGCGCGTGTATTGAAGGGGCAAGCCGCCGACCGTATTTTGCAAGCGGAGCGCGAGCTTGATGAAGAGCAGGCAGAGCCAGACGAACGTCTGCGCCGCATTCTCCCCTTCATTTTAGGCAAAGTCAACCATCGCGCCGCCCTCAACGGCGAACTTGACGAAGGCTTCGTGTGGGCGGGTCAAGTCGTCGGCCTGATTCACGATGTGCCAACATCGAGGGAATTGGTTGAGCGCATGGTGAGCGAGGCACAACACATCGTACAGGGAATGCACCGTCTATTTTGAAGAACTGCAATGCTACTTTTGATGAGATGACTCAACTTTCTCTACGTTGGCTTCAATGGTTTGCATGAGTTCGTGAATTCTTCATCAATCGTCATAGCTGACTCCTCTAAACATGATTGCGTTTTTTCTTTGCTGTAAGAACGATGCGCCGCTTCATATTCGGGGTATCGCTATAAAACACGCTCTTCCTGCTACGGCTGTAGTCGCACCTCTTCGAGGTCAAGATCACGCTCTACTTTACGCATCACATCATCATTGATAATACCTTGATTGCGTAAGTCCGTAATGGCACGCCGCTCGGCTCCGATGAGTTCGATTTTGAGGCGTTGATACGATGTCGCGCGTTGCTCTTGATTCTCGCCGTCTTCGGTACCATGATAGCGTGCTGTGAAGCGTCGATCCTGATCTGAGAAGTGAGAGCGTAAATCCTCTACTACATCATCTTGCACCCAATCCTCACTAGAGAGTTCATCCAAACGTGAAAGTGCAGCTCGAGCCGCTCTGAGCCGCGCCTTTGCCTCTTCATGTTCTGAACTCGTATCGGTGGGAAGCTTTAGCCAGCGAATGATGGGGGGCAGACTCAGCCCCTGTACTACAAGCGTCGAGAGGATAACGCAAAATGTGAGGAAGAGGATGAGGTCTCTGCCGGGGAATGCTGCTCCCGTTACGGTGGTAAGTGGAAGCGCGATTGCAGCCGCGAGTGAGACACCGCCGCGCATCCCCGTCCATGCAAGCACAACGACAGCCTTCCACGATGGGTATGGATCACGTTCGCGCATGCGGCGGCTTACGAAGCGCGGCACGTAGGCAGCAGGGAACATCCAGAGAATACGAACGAGAATCACCGTGATGCTCACTAGTGCTGCATCCCCAATGAGAGCCAGTATGTTGTTTGCAGTTACTATGGTGAGAATAGTGTGTAGTTGTAAGCCAATTAGAATAAAGATAAGTCCATTAAGCAGAAAAACGACAATCTCCCATACCTGCCCTGCTTGTAGACGTGTTTGTGATGACACAATAGACGGTCCACGTCTTCCTAGATAAAGACCCATTGCAAGTACGGCGAGAACGCCCGACATCCCCAGCGCAAGTGCTGGGATATAGGCGGCAAAGCCAGAAAGGAGCGAGAGTGTACTTTCGATTGGAGAATCGTGGAGCGTTCGTAGGTAGAGACGGAGTTGAAAGATACACCAACCAATTGCTAAACCTAGCACAATACCGCCTATGTTTGCATAGAGGAATTGTAGTCCTGCGCTGGCGAACGAGAATGAACCATGTGTGACTGCTACTACCGCTGTTCCATACAGAATGAGTGCCGTGGCATCATTGACAAGGCTTTCGTCGCTCAGGACTGTTACAACGCGTCTTGGTAATGCGAGGCGTTGCGCGATAGCCGATGCCGCTACCGTGTCTGTTGGTGAGACAATCGCTCCTAACACAAATGCGGAAGACCAGGGTAGTCCAATAGCTATGTGCGCGACAATGGCGACGATACATGTTGTTGCGATGACAAGGCCAATTGAAAGTAATGAGATCGCTTGCAGGTCGGCACGAAAGTCTCGCAAGGATGCATTGAGCGACTCCCAATAGAGCAAAGGAGGTAGAAAGAGCAGTAGAACCAGATTCGGCTGTAACTCAATGGTAGGAACACTTGGGATAAGTCCGAGGAGTAACCCACCAATGACGAGCAGAATAGGATATGGTACTCTGAGGCGGAGAGCCAGCACAGCGAGGGTGCCGACTGCAACAAAGAGTCCAAGTACAATTTGTATGCTTTGTGTTGGGTCCACCGTTGCAGTCTCGCTTTCATTGCTATCAATGCTTTGCCAGAAATTGTCCCACTTCTACCAGTGCAGCCATCGCACGACAGGTGATTTCTACAGACTCATAGTACGGAACGCCTTCCTGTTGCAGAATGTGTAACGCGGGTATATCGTGACGTGCATAGACCGTTTGCATCAGGACAGGTTTCTTGTAGGTTCGCACCAGTTCCCCTAATTTGTGGGCAGCCACCTCTTCGCGTGGTCCGAAGTCTTCAGAGAGGAGCCAGCGATAGCCTCCGAAGAGTCCGGTAATAATCACACCGTCAATATTCTCATCTTTCAAGCATATCTCTGTCAAGTGCGCGAATGAGAGTGGGTCTTCGTCGGCGGCTCCCGCAACGTCGATGGGATTGGTCGCGGTTGCACGGGCAGGCATCAGTTCTCGAAGTGCCTGTTGCGTCTCTGTCTTGAGGATGGGCACCTCTAAACCTGCGCGAATGACGGCATCGCCGCTGGCGACGACGCTACCACCGCCATCGCCCACAATTGCGATGTGGCCTCGACCCTGCTGCGTTGGTGGCTGTAGGGCGAGTGCTTGCGCGACGGGAAAAAGTTCATCCGAACGAAGAACACGAACTACGCCACTACCGTACAAACTGGTATCAGAATCGGGACGTACTTTTGCGATTGAGCCGGTATGAGCAAGAGCGGCACGGACACCAACCTCTGTTGCGCCGCTTAACAAAATAACGGTGGGCTTATAATTGCCCTGTTCGAGCATCTCGTTTGTCACCTGACGTAGTGTCTCCTCTTGCACAGCTTCAACATAACCCGCGATCACTTTTGTCTCTGGGTCGCGTGCGAGATAGTGCATACATTCGGGGAAGGTGACATCAGCGGCATTACCGATGCTGATAAACGTGGTGAAGCCGAGTCCATCAAGATTTGCCTGTGCGTAGAAATACATACCGAGATTGCCGCTTTGCGAGACGAGGCCGATAGGGCCAGCAGGAAGTGGAAAGACCATGCCTAGCGTATTGATATGCGAGCGTTTGATGTATAGCCCCATGCAGTTGCTACCGATGATACGAATACCGTGTGTGCGGCAGCGTTCAACCATCTCCTGCTCCAAGACGCGTCCAGCGGGTCCTGTTTCGCTGAAGCCAGCGGTGATAATCACAATTCCTTTGACAGCTTTTTCGATGCAATCGTCAATGCTCTTTTCCACATGAGCAAAAGAGGTTGCGATGATTGCAAGGTCAACGGAACCAGGAACATCGCGTAAGCTTGGATAGGTAGCGCGTCCGAGTATCTCAGGGACAGAAGGATTGATAAGATATATTTCACCGGCAAAGCCACCAGCCATAAGTTGTTTGGCGGCGACATTGCCCCATTTCTGCGGGGCACGTGACGCGCCCAATATAGCTATTGAGCGCGGTTGAAAGACTTCTTCTAATGTGTAGGATGCTTGACTCATTCATTATCCTCATCATCAAGTAAATCGTCGTCTTCATCGTCTGAAAGACTTTGAGAGCCGTTCTCGCGTTCCTTGCGTAACAACTCTTCAACGCCACGAATAAGTGAATCGGCACTTGGTAGAGGACCGGTACCAATAATCACATCGGGGTTTTCGTCCTCATCCTCGTCGTCGTCATCGTCATGATCGTCAACCTGCTCCTCCAGGCGACGCACATATGCGCTTGCCTCGGAGTCGCGTGCCACAAGGGAAGTGATTTGCTCTTCAAAGCGCACGGCATCGGATTGAATGTCGCTTAGATCGAGACCAAAGGAGAGAAAAGTATTGACGTAAGTAAGCAGTGCCGCCGTGACCTTGATGTTTGGTGCCGCCGCAAGATAGTGAGGAGCAGCAGCCCAGAAGCTCGCTCCTGGAATGTCGGCCTGACGACAGACATCTTGCAGAACGCCAAGCATTCCTGTCGGTCCTTCGTAACGCGAGTTGCGAATCGCCATTTCTTTGAGCCGCTCTGTAACATCCGCTGTTGTTGACGTACCCGACACCGGAACTGTTGCCGAATGCGGAACCTCAGCTAATAATGCTCCCAGAAAAACGGCCTCCGATACGTGAAATTTCTTACAAATCTCCAAAAATGTCTGACTGAATGTCTTCCATTTGAGTTGCGGCTCAACACCGAGAAAGAGAATGATGTCCCGATTGAGTGCTGTTTCTGTATATGCGAACAGTTGATTCGTAGGCCAAACAACATGACGCTGAATTTTATCGACAATCTTAATGGTTGGACGTGCTTCCGTAAAAACAAAAAAATCTTCTGAATCGATCTCCGCGAACTTTGTTGGTTTCCACTTATCTACAAGAAATTTTATAGCTGTTGTCGCGGCCTCTGCTGCATCATTCCAGCCTGCAAGAGCAACAAGCATAATAGGATCGCGCAACTCCGGTTGCGATTCATACTGAATATACGACATATAAACACCTCTTTGGTTGCCTGTTTGGTGGTGTATTCTTGAGCGCAAGTAACTTGTATCATTTTATCATAGTTGAAAAGAGGTGTGTTTCATATAGCCGTAGGATATAAAAGTATGCGAACTACAACTTTTGTCGAAACATAACGTAAAGAGTAACAGGAAGAATTTCACAGCACCAGAGATTGACGCGAACACCAAAAACCTCCTATACTTGGTCTATGAAAGCCAGCGACATTACCATTATTCATCAAGACCATCATCTTCTCGTACTCAACAAGCCTGCAGGTGTTGTTATTCACCCCACGTACAAAAACACGGATGGCGGCACGCTATGGGATGCTTTGCTTATCTACCTAGCACAGCAGGAGATAGAGCAATGGGAGCCTCCTCTTCTGCCGGACAAACCGGAATGGAGCGGTGCGCCTATGCATATTCAGGAGATGTTACGCGAGAGACAACGCGAGCAACAATGGAGAGAAGAAGGTCCACTGCCACATCCATGTCTCCTGCATCGTTTAGACAAGGGCACATCAGGCGTGGTTGCGCTGGCTTGCACAGCACGTGCGCGTGGGCATATTGTTCGGCAGTTTCACGATCATACTATCGAGAAACGCTACTTGACAGTGGTGAGAAAAGGCACACCTGCATGGACACTACCGCGCACAACATTTACCGTAACACGCTGCTCTGTAGATGGACAACGTACTTCCATAGATGCTAGCACCTTTGACTTTTTGACACTGGGTAGTGATACACTTGAACTGAATGGTCCACTACAGCGTGATCCCGGTGAGCGTCGTCGTTGCATAGTTGGTCCCGATGGCGACGAGGCTATAACTACATTTACGCTGTTAGCAACAGAAAACAGTTTTTCTTTGCTTGAAGTGCGTCCTATCACGGGGCGTACACATCAGATTCGCGCACATCTCGCGGCTTTTGGCTATGCGATTGTCGGAGATACAATGTATGCACCGAGAGCAGAAGTGGGTACGCCTGAAGCTATGTTAACACGGCAATTCCTGCATGCGTATAGTCTGCGATTACGGCGGTATCCCGACGACCAACTCTGTACATTCGTTGCACCATTAGCAAGCGATCTGGTTTCCTGGCTACAGCAATACTTTCCTTCAGGGGTAGGAGCGTTCGATGCAAAAACAACTGTACCCGCCTAATAGCGGTCCACTCGCTGGTTTGAGCGAAGAGGATAAGAAAAAACGTCTTGATGCGATGGTAAAAATCTGGCAAAGCGATACCGAGCGACGTTTTGCGCGTGAGAGTGCGGCCTCCGTTTTGCAAGCGATGGGGCTGGACGAGTATCGCTATGCCGTCTCGCTACGCTTTCCAGAGTGGGAACGTTCTGCGGTTGTCGGGCAGGTGCTTGCACTACAAAATCCGCGACAGCCTGAGACACCTACGTTGTTTAGCATCTGGCGTCGTGAATCGTCGCTCAAGGGAATGCCCGATTGGAAGGAACAACTTCCAAAGGAGAATGTATTTAACATCACGATACGTATTACTCCTGGTGGTCTGGGCGAGGGTAGCAAATGGGCAGTGGTGATGCCAAAAGAGATGATACCGCGCTATAAACCCGGCTGGCCCACGCAACAACAATGGGTGACATGGACGCGTTCATTCGATTGGCTCTCTGTAGGCATTGGCTTCATCCGCGCTATGCTCGACTCGCAGCAATAAGGACAACATGCTACCATATTTTCCATTTCATGATGATGTGTATAAGCCAACAATGGGCGTACAGGCACTGCTCGACAATAGTTTGATCGAGGTTGATAGGTCCTCGTATCGAGAAGAGGTAGCACTCAAAAACGCCTTACTGAGCGAAGAGTATGAGCAATATTTCCAGGCGCAACCTGATACAGAGCCTATGCAATGGGAAACTATCGCGTTACTGCTACCGTGTATAGCGCAACTTTATCCTCAGCACTTTACACTACGCATTGATGAAGACCGTTGGACGTGGCACAACCGGCTTTTAGGTGAGGAGACAACATTTCTCTTTGGCGAGAGCAATAGCCTTCCGTTACCGCCTTTAGATTGGTTGGGGCGGCAGGTGCAAGAAGACCTTTTATTACTCGATGGCTCAGGAACGGATGGTATGCCGCTCGTCGCTGGACATTTGTGTTTTCCCAACGCATGGTGTCTTGACGATAAGATGGGCAAGCCTTTTCTTGGCATTCATCAGCCTGTACCCTTGTTTGCACAGTATCTAGGTCGCTCTACCAGTTTGCTGCTCGAACGCCTGAAAGTTGGGCGTCCTGTGTGGCGTGTCAACTGGTCTATTAAGGGCACAAACCGTCTCAATCATATGCCACGCTACTCTTTTGAAGAAGAGGCTGCTGTACGAACTTTTACAGTGGAGAATATAGGCGACCGTTGCTATCTACGTTTAGAGCGACAAACACTATCACGTCTACCTCGAACGCAGGGCATTCTCTTCACCATTCGCACCTATCAAGCTCCTATCGCAACTCTCATCGACAACGCCGAGCATGTACGTCGCATCGCAGGCGTTGTGCGAACGATGCCTCAGGAATTACTGCAATATAAGAGTATTGCCTCGTATAGAGATGTATTGTTAGAGTATTTTGATCTCCAAGTATAGTGAGGTAGTAACCTTGAAAGTCTGTAAGGAAGCATGACTCAGGGTAGTAGTGCAATTTCCCTGTGGTTTGTTAGGGAATTTGAAAATTGTGTTTCTTGTATCGCTTTCACAAAAAGCAGAACACTGTTTGATGGCTTCAACGGATACAGCACCCCATAGGGAATCGTGTACTCCCAATCGACAGGAATTGTGACCAGAGAGGGGTGGACATCTTTCCATCCGTCTAACGTCAGCAGAACTGCACCACTTTCTTCACAACGGTTGAACACATCAATATCATACTGATGGGGTGCGTCTTTAATCTGGATTTCTGGGTGTTCCGTAACTACATATCCCCGTATTCTGTCAATGAGCGGGCTGATGCCAAGTTTTATCAGGACCAACCGCTCTCCATAGAAATCGGTCACAGAAAGCAGTTCCTTCTTAGCTAATGGATGTTCCCTTGAGGCGGCGACACAGAAGCGATACTCCCCCAACTTGAGAGCTTGAAAAGAGTCAGACTCATTCGCTCTCTCATACGCTCCGACCATGACATCAAAATCCTTCCCAAGAGTTCGATAGACAGAGGGCCAAGATGCAGAATCATCCAAGTGAACAAGCTTCATTTTGAACTGGGGATAGGTATGGCTAATGGTGTTCCATACATCTAAGAGGACGTTACAAGGGTTCAGCATGGAAGTGCCAATACGTATAACATACGGATCACTATTTGCGGTTTGACGCGCTCGTACCATAGCTTTTTCTGAATACTGCAGCAGAAACTTTGCATCATAATAAAAGGAATTTCCAGCATCGGTAGCTCGTATACCATGGTTGGTTCGTATCAAAAGTTGCACACCGATTTGTGCTTCTAATGAATTCATTTGTTTCATGAGTGCCGTTGAGGAGAGATATAATTTTTCGGCAGCCTTTGAAAAGCTCCCAGCATCGATGACTTGGATGAACGCATTGAGTAAGTCATTTACCATACTATTTCCCTTTGTATAAACCACAGGTTTATACCACTATAACTTTTTTGTTCTTCCCTGTCAACCGAGGAGAGAGTATACTTTCATTAGAAAGAGCAAGCCATTCCAAGAGATGGAGGATGCCATCGAACTCCAATCATCAATGTAGGAGAGACAGGAGTTCTATGGTACGGCGTGTCTTTTCGCTAAAAAACACCGGAAGGCGAATAGCTTAGCAAACTACTCCCGGACAAGCTTCTCGTTCAAGAGAAAGAGGATTTCTTCTTATGGATATTCAGGATAAAGTCGTTCTCATTACGGGCGCATCTGACGGCATTGGCCTAGCTACCGCACGGCTCTTTGCTCAGGAAGGAGCAAAGGTCGCACTTGCGGCACGCTCTACCGATACCCTTAATACCATTGTCAATGAACTTCATGAGCAACATCGCGAGGCTATTGCGGTTCCCGCCGATATGCGTAACAAGGATGCGATCGAGGCTATGGTGGACAGCGTTTTTCAGCAGTATGGACGAATTGATATTCTCATCAATAATGCAGGACAATCCGTGCGTGGCAACGTGGCTGATGTAGATATCGATCAGTTTCGCCAGATTTTTGAACTCAATGTGCTTGGTCCCGTAGAAGCGATGCAGGCTCTGATTCCAAAGATGCGTCAAAACGGCGGAGGTCTGATCATCAACGTGAGTTCGAGTGTTTCAAAAATGCACCTGCCCGCCATTGGTGCATATGCTGCTACAAAGGCTGCCCTCAATATGATCTCTGATACTGCGCGAGAGGAGTTAGCTTCAGAGAATATTCGCATAACGACGATGTTTCCTCGTCAAACGGCAACGAATTTCGGCAAAAATAGCTTAGCAACTCCAAATACAGATCAGCAGGGTCCGCGCCCGTCACAAGACAGACCAGAACCCGATAGTGCTGAATCTGTGGCCCAGAAGATTCTCGAGGCGGCACGCAATGAGCCACACGATCAATATATGGATCGTTAAGCGATCTCCAAACGAAATAAAGACTGATGCAAGGCATTACCTTGCGCCAGTCTTTATGAGAGAGGTTGTGCGTCTCTTTATACGTTCGTGGAAGGCGTTTCGACGGAACTTGCAGGTTTAGGAGTTGCTCTTGCTGCTATGAGCGAACGCTTTCTCCAGCGCACAACAAACCATACTAGCACTACTAGTGGGATAATGTAGAAGCTATACGCTAGAAGCCAGACTAGGAGTGTCAGCAAGCCTTGTGCGAAAGCGAGAGAGGCAACGAAGGCATCGTGAAAGGTCTGTCCTAGACTCCATGCTGCAGGTGTTGGGTTTGGCGGTTGTGTTGTGGTCAATGGCTGTAGCGTGATGACCACTGTATAGTACGAGACCTGTCCGCTGAGTTCTTTGAGATGTGCCTCTATAGTCTCGATCTGTCCTTCGATATCAGTGAGTTTGTCCTGAATGGTGATGATGTCGCCAAGTGCCTGTGCATGACTGAGCAGCGTGAGTAGACGCGATTGTTCGCCTCGTAGATTGGTGAGGCGCGACTGCGTATCGACATAATCGTTGGTCACGTCCTGCACCGATTCGGTGAGTGAGAGTAGTTGACCACCATTTTGCGTAGCATAGTCACGGAGGTAACGTTCGATCTGTGGGTACAGCGTCGATTGTACAGAGAAGGTGAGTGACACGTTGTAGAGATTATCGCCGATTTGGTCATAGTTGATGCCTGCAGAAGTGGCACGGGTATCGGTCGTGGTAATCCAGCTTTGTAGTGCGTCAGCCGCCTTAGTAGTATCCTTGACGCTCATGCCAACTTTCAGCGTCTTGATGAGGTATTGTGCCGGAATATCGTTGGAGCCTTGCTGACTCCCCCGTGAGCCCTGAGCGGAGCCTGTATTGGATGGTGCTGATTTTGTAATTCCTCCTGCTGAACCTGCTGAATTCGAGGCCCCCGAACCACCACAGGCGGCGAGAAATACTGTGAAAAGGAGAAGCGTCGAGAATACTACATGTTTTTTGACAAATCTGAATACGCGTTGTGGAAATGACATAGAGCAACTCCTTTGAGCTACATGAGTAGAGCGGAAGAACTGAAACTTGCTACTTTTTTCGCGCCTATGAAGTACATTGCAGAGAATATAGTGTCGCGCTATTACTAAGGGAGACGCAAAAGAAGGCGCAATAGTTCCTCTACTATTGTTGTTCTATGTCAGATACTTATGCTGTATCGATCACCTGTTGCAAATCGTTGATATCAAACGGTTTGCTAATGAAACTTTTCACGCCCATACGATCCATCTGCTGCTTTGTGAACACGTCGGCACTCATCACAATAATGGAAAAGGCCGTGTGAAGTCCCCGGCTATGAAGTTCGTTGAGTAACGTGTAGCCGCTCATCTCAGGCATCATCAAGTCAAGCAGCACGATATCGGGCTTAGGGTCGCGCTGCAACTTGTCGAGGGCAACCTGTCCATTTTCAGCGGTATCTATCTCGTATGTGTCCGCTTCCAGTAAAGCCTCAATGACTGCCTGGATATCGGCCTCGTCATCAACAACCAGTACACGTTTTTTGGTAGACATATAACCATCCTCTTTTTATTCTCTAGCACGTACCTTGCACATGAAAAGACTCAAAGAGCAGAATATCATCAAGCACTGCACAGTATAAATAAACTTCTTATAGTCATAGAATACAAAATAGTCGTTTTCTCTAAAAAACATACAAACATTAGTGAGAATGACAGCCAAAGAGCATAGGTGCGTTACTTTCGCTCTTTTCTTGACGTTACTTGAAATGAGACTACATACATCGCCGTTCATTCTTTCAAGAACACGATTTTGCTATTGGAGCCTTTTCTATGCAAACTACATCATCACACCATGTGATGTTTTTCTCACGTCGCTTTCTTCTCGTACTCTGCTGCACACTGTTTTTCCTGGCAAGCTGTGCTGATGGAACTGATGTACATTATGGTCAACCACACACATCTCAAGTTGATGGTACAATCAATACATCGCCTGCACGCGCTAAATCAGATAGCAAAGGCATTAGCACCGACGCGAAGTTACGTACACAACTGACCAAAGTAGACCAGATCATGAAAGGCATGACTCTCGACGAAAAACTGGGTCAGCTCATCATGGTAGAATTCTTTGGCTCTGACTATGCGAACACCGAGCTTCCATACATGATCGGTCAGCAACATGTTGGTGGCTACTTATATCAGGACGTAAATGGTAACTTTCATGCGCCAAGCAACACTATAGATGCAGCTAAGCAGTTTACTACGCAAGCAAACAACGATGCAAAGATTCCGCTCCTGATTGCAATAGACCAGGAAGGTGGCTTAGTCAACAAACTAGGCGATCCATTCTACGGCCCCTCTTCTTCGGCGGCAAATATGGTTGCACAGGGAGACCCTAATTTCGCATTGAATCAAGGTACGCAAACCGCGAAAGAGATGCAGAGCGTTGGTATCAACGTTAATTTGGCACCTGTTGTTGACGTTGGTGATCCGGCAAATAACTTGCTTAGTACAAGAATGTTTAGTAGCGATGCCAAAACTGTTGCAACATATGCAGGTGCATTCCTCAATGGCCTACAAAACAACGGCATTGCTGGCTGTCTGAAGCACTTCTCTGGCTTAGGATCACTTGTTGGAAATGCGAATGACCCCCATACCTCACTTCCAACTGTGAGCGAAAGTATGACTGATTTAGAAAACAAGGATTTTGTTCCATATAAAACGCTGATTCAGCAAAATCACCCAGCGATGATTATGTCTACAGATGTTATTACAACCGCTATTGATCCAAGTCTACCAGCAGAACTTTCTCCCAAGGTGATTGATGGTGTTCTACGTAAAGAGTTAGGATACAACGGAGTAGTAATCACCGACGGTTTGTACATGGGTGGCATTCAACAAAGATGGTCACTTGCACAGGCATCTGTTCTCTCAATCGCTGCTGGTAACGATATCGTCGAAGGGGCTTATACAGCAAATCAAGTGGCAAGCACGATACAAAACTTCAAGGATGCGATACAACAGGGGCAGCTTACAGAAGCACGCGTGGACCAGTCGGTGCAGCGTATCTTGCTCATGAAGGTGCAGTACGGTATCATAAAGTAAACTCGTTTTAGTTTACTTTATGAAGGGGTACACATGAGTATAAACACGCACCTGAATGTGCAAGAGGGTTTTGTTCCTGTCGAGGATGGCTATAGGGTATGGTATCACAGCGTTGGCGGAGGTGCGGCACATGAGGTTGCTCCTCTGCTCTGTCTACATGGCGGTCCTGGCGTACCACATGATTACCTGGAAAATCTGGATGCCCTCGCCTCGAAGGAGAGGCGCGTTATTTTCTACGATCAACTTGGTTGTGGCTTCTCCGATCTCCCCGAAGATACTGCACGCTGGCAGATACCACGTTTCGTCGAAGAACTGGCAATGGTACGCCGCGAGCTTGGGCTTGAGCATGTGCATATTCTTGGTCAATCGTGGGGTGGGATGCTGGCGATAGAGTACGCTCTGACACAACCACAGGGCTTAGATAGCCTCATTCTGGCAAACACCACGTCGAGTATCCCTGTATGGATCGCTGAGGCGAACCGTCTTCGTGAGCAATTACCGCCAGAGGTTAATGCTGCTTTGCTTAAACACGAGGCAGACGGCACAACTGAGGACACAGAGTATCAGGATGCTATGACGGTGTTTTATGATAGACACGTTATTCGCGTCAAGCCCATGCCCGAATTTGTGCAACGTGGCTTCGACAGGCTGAGCAAGCCCGTGTATTATACGATGAACGGTCCAAGCGAATTTCACGTTGTCGGTACCATCAAAGATTGGGATCGCACAGATCGACTATCAGAAATTCATGTTCCAACTCTCATCCTATCAGGTCGCTACGACGAGTCAACGCCTGTTATCAATGAAGTTTTGCAAAAGGGCATTGCAGGCTCGCAGTGGGTGGTCTTTGAGCAAAGTTCACATCTTGCTCATGCGGAGGAGCCAGAACTGTATATGCAAACCGTACAGGCATTTCTTACCAGCGTCGAAGCACAAAAGGTTTGAGATAAGCATTTTTACAATGATGTAATAATTGAAGGGACGATACGATGCCACGAGCCATTGATTTTCACGTTCACTTGCCAACAACGGAGTTTATGCAGGTGACGCTCGGTCCATATGCTAAAGCTGCCGAACGCTTCTTCCGTACCGAGGTCAAACTCAAAGATATCGAGCAGATTGCCGCCGACTATGCCGAACTCGATATGATTGGCGTCCTGCTTGCGTGGGATGCTGAGACAGCAACGGGTCTGCCCCCATTAGGAAATGACTATATCGCGGAAATCGTCAAACGCCACCCTCAACAGTTTATTGGTTTCGCAAGCGTCGATCCACATAAGGGCAAGGCGGCAATTAAAGAGATGGAGCGAGCCATCAAAGATTTAGGGTTGGCTGGTGCAAAGTTCCATCCAGGTGTTCAGGCATTTTATCCAAACGATCCTGCCTTTTACCCATTGATGGAGAAGATTCAGGAACTACAGGTACCAGCCCTTTTTCACACAGGCACCAATGGCTTAGGGGCTGGCACTCCTGGTGGTATGGGCATTAAGCTTGACTATACGAGACCTATTTACCTGGATTCATTGGCAGCCGACTTTCCCAATCTCACTATTATTGGCGCACACCCCTCATGGCCCTGGCACGAAGAGATGCTTGCGAGTATGCAACATAAGACCAACATATACAATGACCTGTCGGGCTGGTCGCCCAAGCGTATCCCCGAAACGCTGTTACGCGAAGCGGCGACGCGCATGCAGGACCGTTTTCTCTTTGGCTCGGACTATCCCTTTATTACGCCACAACGCTGGCTCAAAGATTTCGAGCCACTTACGTACTTTACGCCCGAAGTAAAGGAGAAACTCTTCTGGCGCAATGCTCAAAAGCTACTCTCACATACGAGCGTTGGGCAGATGACTTTCACCTCACAATGAGACCCGATAGAGGAGAGAGACGTATACATAAGTAGCAAAAATTTATCTGCAAAGGATGTTGACGATGACTATTGACATACAACAAATGAAGACACGTTTAGAGGCAAAACAAAAGGAGTTGGAGGGCAACATCGCTAGTCTAACCGAAGCTCATCCAACACCTGTAGACCCTTTGGAGACAACTGAGGGCGCACAGGACTTTGAGGAGTTCGCGATAGATTTCAACGAGACGCAACAGGAGCAATCTATCGAGGTCAATGAGAACGCACTCTTGACCGAGGTAAAGGAAGCGTTGAAGCGTATAGAGAACGGCACATATGGTAAAAGTGTCGTATCTGGCAAACCCATTCCAGAGAAGCGGCTAGAAGCATTACCCTGGGCAGACCGCCTCGTCGAGGAGGAGGAGCAGGCAGAGGAGCGCAATCTGAGCCGCGAGGAACTGTATGATACCGATACAGAGGTATCTTAGTGCTACTCAAAACAAGAATGAGGCAGGTGCAAGCA
>CAXUGH010000054.1:0-5914 GCA_964250365.1 uncultured Ktedonobacteraceae bacterium | reverse complement strand
GGGGCCACCAACGGGGCTTTGCTTGCACCTGCCTCATTCTTGTTTTGAGTAGCGATAGACAAAAGTGCAAAAAGGGTGTACCATACGAAATCATATTACGCTGAAAAAAATGGAGAAGACACGATTGTGACCACGAGAGTAGCCAGAAACGCTCGCCTCTATGATGCATTCGCCTTACTTATTGCCATTATTGTAATTGTGGTTGACTTGTGGACAAAATCGCTGGTTGTGGCTCATCTGAGTCCTCCCGATAGCGGCAATAGCATTTCGCTAATTGGTCCATACCTTGTGTTGGAATATATCCAAAACACTGGGGCCGCTTTCAGCATGCTGCAAAACACGTTTGTACTGGTGATACTGATAGCTGTGGCTATGATTGTGGTCGGCTATATCTATCTCCGCGTTTTGAATAACGGACCGCTTTACTATAAGATAGTTTTTGGGCTGATTATTGGCGGCGCGTTGGGCAATGTGATTGATCGCATACATAACGGCGGCTATGTAGTTGACTTTATTGCGTTTCGTATTCCCCAGATAAACTTTTACTTCGCTATCTTTAATATTGCTGATGCATGCATTACCGTTGGCGTTCTTTTGCTGTTTGTGCTGATTTTCTTCATGCGCCGCCCTTCCAGTGAGAAGCGTTTGGAGAATACACCGACTGATCCGGCTAGCAACAGGCAACCCGACTACACGAAAGAGTGACCTACTTTGGAAGAACTACAATTATCATATCCCGTATCAGAGGAACAGGTTGGACAACGCCTGGATCGCTTTCTCGCCCCTATTCTCGATACCCTTTCACGCAACGCAATTCAGCAGCTTATCGCGAGTGAAGCGGTGCTTGTCAATAATAAGGCGAGCAAGCCCGGCTACGCGTTGCGAATTGGCGATGCCGTTACTCTCACACGCTCGACGCCAGCCGCTACTTCTGCTACTCCGATACCCACCGATCTACCACTAGACATTCTCTATGAAGACGACGACCTCTTTGTGCTGAATAAGGCTTCCGGTATGGTAGTACATCCTGCTCCTGGTCATTCCGATGATACGCTGGTGAATGCGTTGCTAGCACGTTACCCTGAATTACAAGATGTGGGCGAGGATGGTCGCCCGGGTATTGTGCATCGACTCGATAAAGATACGTCAGGGCTGATTATCATTGCAAGAAATAGCAAGACGCTTACCGCGCTGATGGAGCAGATGCAGCAACACGAGATCGTAAAACGCTACCTTGCGCTGGTCGAAGGTAACGTTGCTCATGAGCAGGGCAGTATTGATGCTCCTATTGGGCGCGACACGCGTAACCGACAGCAGATGACGATTACGACGCGCGACAGCCGCGAGGCACGAACGCATTTTCGCGTTCTGCAAAGGTTTTCACACCATACACTACTCTTGCTTCAACTAGAGACTGGACGCACACACCAGATACGTGTGCATCTCAAGGCGATAGGACATCCCGTAGTTGGTGATCCTGTCTATGGTTCCGGCAAAGTCCTGCGTGGCGTAAAGCTGAATCGCCAGTTCCTGCATGCCTACCAACTGCAATTTCAGCATCCCATTACGGGCAAGCTTCTCGAAATTGAAGCACCCTTGCCCAAAGACCTCCAAAATATTCTGGACAAGGAATCTGTCCTATAGACACCTGGACTCTTTCGGGTGTCTATGCTATACTTTGTTCAGACGAGAAAACAAAATCATTGCTTCTTTATGAGGTCTGAATAACACGCGTTTAGACACACTCGTAGCAACAACCCAACCATATCACCCATTTAGGCTAATTTTTGTGCGTCTCTTTGCATAATTGCGCCCACCTCTGTACAATACCGATACTATCGCTGTGGTCATTTTAGTATAGTATGTATATAAAAACGGAATAAAATAAGTAGTTGTTGATGGGACACCTCCGACTGTAAGACGTTATTTCTTCACTTGATTTGAGGGAACACTTGTTTTTCGTCCACGAGGAGAGGAGCAATTCTAATGGCAGTAGTTGAAAAGCAGATTTTAGAAGCAACCGATGAAAAATTAACTCCAAAAAGCGTTTTGCGCCATAGACCAATAGGCACAAGCAAACACTCTATTAGCACAACCGCGACTATTCCCACAGTCCAGCGTGCATCACGCCCACCGGTGACAGAGAAGTCGCAAGAGCAGGAAGATGTCCGCGAGTGGAAGCGAGTTGATCAGCAAGAGGCAACAGACAAAGACGCCCAGGCTGCGACGCCGACAAAGAAGCACGCTGAGACGAAACGCCCTACAGGAGCGACGCGGCCCACACCCGTTACACCGCGTCCTATTCCGATCACTCCACGTTCAAAATTGGTATTGCGTAAGTACAAGGGAGCGCAACCGGCTCATCCCCTCCTGTACCTCGGCATTGGCATGCTGGCGATGCTCGTTCTGTGGACCGTTCTGAGTGGCGTGTTCGGTTGGTTCACTACCACACTCGACGATATGCGCTATGGGCGTCCACGTACATTTCAGACCGATCAATGGGTGGGACATAATGAGCAGGGCGGTACTCCAAGCCACTTTATCGCAATTAACCTCAATCGACACATCGAGATAATTGAGTTGCCAGGAGGCGACGCGGCGCACGCAAAAATCTATCTCGGTCCACAACTCTACGGCGCGAACGATGATCTCACTCCCGTCACACTCATCTTCGCGGATGTGTTGAATCATCACAAGCTCGATATGATTGTGAATTTCCAGGGATCGCGCATCGTGTTCGTCAACGATCAGGGGAGCTTTCGTCCGCTACGTCCATCCGAACAGGCTCAGGCAGAGCGGTTTCTGAAGCACGCGAACCTGTAACCTCGGCGATAAATGCCAGCACCAGACGATACACCTCTTCTCGTTCTGGACCTGTCGTGATAACGTGATCAGACGTTTCTAACCAATGCAGAGATTTTTCGGGAGCTGCGGTAGTGAGGCGGTACAACTCCTCTGCATTATGTGGTTGAACAGTCTGGTCACGTTTGCTTTGTATGATGAGTAACGGCACGCGGAGCTTACCAAGATTTCGACGCGTCCGGTTTATCAACGCAATCAGTTCAGCAATAGCCGGTACAGGAATACGTACCTGCATTTTGATGTACTCAATGACTTTGGGATCGGTAAAGTCAATAGAGGTCACGCTAGCATCACGCTCTTGCGCCCGTTTGAGAACCTCCGCTTGTACCTTTGCATCGTTAAAATTGAGCAATTTGAGCGGATAGAACCACTTGACGAAGTAACGCGCCAACGGCACCAATCTCACTTGGAAGCTATTATCAAGTCGAGTGGGCGTGGACATAGCAACAACGCCCGCGATACGTTCGGGATGACGTATTGCCAACGTCAACGCCAGTACGCCCCCCATTGAGAGACCTGCCACGAACACCGTTTTGTACGATGCCAGTTGCGCCAGGCCATCCTCAACTGAAGCTATCCACGTCTTGCGACCGGAGAGGATTAAGTCGTCAGGATTTCCGCTATGACCTGCGACAAGCACGCCATATACGCGCAAGCCCTGGACCGCTAACGCATCACCGAGGCTTCGCATTTCTGCTGGTGCGCCACTAAAGCCGTGTATGAGTAGACAGGCTTGCTCGGCATCCTCTGGACCAATTAAAAAAGGGACATTAGATTGTTGTTGTGCCACAAATTCTCTCCTGCTATGCGCTATACTGCTTATAACCATAGCATGGTTCTACAGAGGATAGCAAATTCACGGAAACAAACACAGACGTTTCATTGTTTCAGTGTGTGAAAGGATGAATACATTTATGAGTGATCTAAGAAATAAACCTGAATCGTATTGGAAAGAAAAACTTACACCAGAGCAATACAGAGTAGCACGGAAAAAGGGTACGGAGCGAGCATTTACGGGTGCTCTGTATAACAACCATGAAAAAGGCGTGTACGAATGCGTAGCCTGTGGACAGGTGCTCTTCTCATCGGATACAAAGTTCGATTCTGGGACGGGCTGGCCTAGCTTCGATAGTCCCGTTCATGACCAAAACGTCGAACTCCACGAGGACCGCTCGTTCTTTATGCGTCGCGTCGAGGTCGTGTGTAAGAACTGTGGGGCACATCTGGGGCATGTCTTTGAGGATGGACCGCAAGACACAACAGGGTTGCGCTATTGCATTAACTCGGTCTCGCTGAACTTCCGTCCAGAGATAGGTGAGCAGAGAAGTAACTAGGGGATGAGTGCTATATTTTATGCCCTCATTGTAAAGATACTTTCTGTACGGCATCTGCGGCCTCGTCCAGTGTCCAAAGCATAAGGTTGCGGAAAGACGCTTCACTAGGGCTGTTGGGATCGGTAGCACTTGCTACAGAAAGCCGTCCTGCCTCATGAGCTGCATCACTTACCTGCGTTAGGTGCTGCTGATTGACATACAGGTCAATGATTGAACCACTTGCTACAACTGCAAGTAGATTGGGCTGATTCAATCCGACCTTGATGAGAGAGCTTCTACCTGTCGTTAGCAGTAGCCTTCTTTGTTGTGGACGATCCTCACAAAGCAGCCCATAGGTTCCGTCACGGCGAATACAGAAATAATAGTAGCCGTGTTGAGCAGTCTGACGGAAGACAATGCCAATTTCAGTACCTTGCAGTAGTGTAGCTTCGATCTGGTAGACGAAATTGCTAAAATTGGTTTCCATTGCAAGACAATAAATCATAAACGCTGTCTGTTGATTGCCAATGCTGACACGGTACGTTTCGTCACAGAAATGGCATCCTTGTGTGTCTCTGGTCATTTTCTCCTGGTCATCCATCCAATGGTAGCCAGCACTGTTATCGCGTAATGGGTCATTGATTCGTAGTAGCCCATGATAAGGAGGATAGGGGTTCGGAAGTGGTGCTACTGCAACGCCAACAGCACTCTGGGGAGGTGGCAACGGCAGATACTTTTTGGGTGCTGAGGCTCGTTTCGCCATCTGCAATCGTCGAAGCCGCACCACCCTATTGCGAAAAAAGTACGATACGGATGACGCGAGTACGAGAACTATAATCACTACGAGAGCATGTGTAATGAGTTGCACTTGAAGGTCTCCTTTTCTACTCTACTCTACCACATCAGACTTGCCATTCATCAAGCCCTAGTACTCAAGAACAATCTATGGAACAGCAGTTCATTGAGGAGAATTCGATGTTACAATGAGGATTGATGTCTTCAAGTGGGGAAAGTAAAACTAGAACGTTCCTTCTTAAAAACGATGGATGATTTGGAGCAACACATTGATAAGAAGCTTTGTGAATTGGAGAGCTAAAAATAGCTCTCCAACTCTCGGAAACTTGCCAACTGCAGAAGTTTCCCCTCACCTATATGCATGACCTCTTCATGCTCAAAGTGCCATGTATGGGGATGGGGAATGTAGACCGCATTCATGCCAGCGGCAAGGGCGGGGTTGATGTCGGAGCGTGGAGAATTGCCGATCATCCACGTCTCGTGCGGATTGAGTTGTAACTGGATGAGAATGTCCCGATAGGTGTTTACATCTTTTTCAGGAACAATCATCACCTGTGCGAATAGTTGCTCGATGCCAGAGCGTTCGACCTTGAGTTGCTGTTCTTCAAAGTCGCCTTTCGTGAGCAGGAAGAGGTCATGACGAGCAGAGAGATAGGAAAGAGTTTCGCTCACGCCATCGAGTAACTCCAAAGGGTGAGAATGAATTTGCTCTCCAAATTGGCGCACCTGCTGCAAGTCATGTTCGGTCACATCTTGCTCGGCGAGTTGTCGATACGTCTCCTCTAAGCTTCTCGTAAAATTTGTTGCACCGTAACCCATGAGCCGCTCAACACCATCAAGCACTGCGCGTACTTCTGTAGCAGACAAACTCGAATGATTGAGAAACGCGATGAACGAATGGATAGCACGTTCAAAGTAAATATTATTTTCCCACAGCGTATCAT
>CAXUGH010000053.1:11428-21870 GCA_964250365.1 uncultured Ktedonobacteraceae bacterium | reverse complement strand
ATGTTATACGGGGGAACCTCGACGGGGACGCGATAGCCACCGCTATAGGTTGTGTTCGGCGGCTCGGCTTCGCTAGATTGCGCTGGCGTCGTCAGGTCGTTGGAGATGGCCTTGACCAGTCGCTCGATACGATCCCAACGTGCGGGATAGCGGTCGGCGTAAAATTTCTCGCGACCCTCGGCATCGTAGGCACAGAAGACGTACTCCTGATTGCCATAGCGGTAGTTGACACGCGTATAGGGAATGCGTACCAGTTCAATCACTTGCAGAGTTGCTCGCATTGAGGACTGCGTGCTATCGTTGGGTTGCAACGGCTTTGTCGTGCTACGTGGCTTCTCCTCACGCTCCGACTCGACCAGCGCAACGGCGGTGTTCCAGACATCCATCGGTACATCATTTGGAGCGGCACCCGACACGAATGTATCATCGACCTCAGCGTTGTAGACTAGCTCGCCGCCAGCATTCAGCAATTGTTGTTGTGGAATGATGCTACCACCGATGATACGTGTCTGTGTGCTGAGGTCGAAACGTCGTGCTAGCTCACGGTGGCGCACAACCTTGCCAGTTCCACCACAATTGGCACAAAGCGACATCTTAGTACCCTCACAGGTCGCGCATACACGCTTGCCATTACCACAGGTACAATCGACTTCACCGTTGATACAATCGGGACATGGCACCGTCGGTCCCTTGCTCGCGGGATCAACATCTACGGGATTGGGAATCGGCACACCCTGCTGGCGAATGGTCTCGAAGACATCCGAGACGCGCTCACCGACCGAACTTGCGACGTTCTCGGCCTGTTTGCGGAAAAACGGCTTTTTCTCTTTGACAGTCCAGTCGGCGACGTAGCCACGTCCGCGACAAGTGTTGCACCTCTTTTTCGTGCGTCCCTTACACTCAGGACACACGATCCAGCCACGCCCGTTGCAGGAGACGCAGAGAGTACGACCCGTCCCGTTACAGGTCATACACGCGGCAACCTCGTCCAGCCCTTCAAGTTTTGTGCGGCTCGTGGGTGCCTTGAGGCTCGTCTCTTGTGGTAGCTCATAGTCCCACACGGGCAAGATAGGCTGCGGCTTGTTGTTTGCGGAGCGACCCGTGTACGGCTCAGTGACGGACTCCATCGCGCGTGTCTCCCAACGCGTCTGCACCGTGACCTCCCATACCTCGTCGTTTTGCCACGAGACGATATCCATGTAGTTGCCGAGGTCTTTGGCAACACGCCAATTCTCATTGCTCCACAGATTAGCAAGCTGGCGAATTCGCTGCTCATCAAGATTCGTTGCCTGATGCGGCGTTGGCTGCGTCTGTGCGCTTTGCCAGTAGTTGCCAGCCTTATCGACGACGCGCTTGAAACGCTGTTGCGCCTCGTTCGCGCCCTGCGTAAACACCTTCTTGACCTCTTCCAAACGCTTATCTATCTCTTCTCGGTTCGGTTGCCCCTCTTTGAATAGCGGGTCCTGCGGCTCCCAATTGTCGCTCATGATACATGTGCCTCCCTGATATATACAGCATACGCATAAATTTTTGTTGTTACTGTGTATACGAGGGATAAGAGGGCAGGTTGTAGGAGCCATAACTCATTCCACCCTCGTCCCCATCGATTCCGTCCACAATCATTGAACACGTTCTTCAATTTTTGTGTACATGGTCAACGGGGACGAGAGTGGAATGAATTAGACCCCTACCCGTTCAGGAGTGACATTATCACCACCTGATTTCGGCGTTGGGTCGGGACCATCGAGTTTAATATGCACACCGCGTTTGCGCTGTCGATAATCCATCCACACAATCAAGCCCGTCATGGTGAGACCTACAAGGATAATACCAATGGGCTTGTAGATGCGTGGTAAGTCGAGTGCTAAGATACCAAAGAAGATAGTTAGGCTATACATGACGTAGCAGATTTGCTTGACGCTCAGACCTGTGGCGAGAAAGCGATGATGCAGGTGCGTCTTATCGTAGTGCAGAGGATGCTGTCCACGTCGAATGCGGTTGATCGCTACCACCGCGACATCCAGAATAGGAATGCCAAGCACCATTAAGGCCAGTGCAATCTTCGCCCCACCAATGATTGAGAGAACGGCAAGCCCTAAGCCGAGAAACTGTGAACCCGTATCGCCCATAAAGATTTTCGCGGGATTCCAGTTGTGGGGCAAGAAGCCAAATGTCGCACCTGTGAAGATTGCCGCGAGAATGGCGATGCTCTGCTGCCCCAGCGTCCAGCTAATAATCGTGATAAAGATACCTGTAATTCCTACCACACCCGTTGCCAGCCCATCGAGACCATCAATAAAGTTGACGGTATTCATCATGCCCACCATCCAGAACCATGTAAAGAGAACGGCGGGAATTGCTAACCATGTGATATCTGGACGCTGAATAAAGAGCGTTAGTTCAGGGAGACGATACCAAGGTACATGTGTATGTGGAGGAATGACCGAAGCTCTAAAAGGATTGCTCAAACCGTAGAGCAACACACCATTAAAGTGACCATTGAACGGGCCAAGAATGATCAGCACGGAGAGCGTCTGCGCGATCAGTTTAGGCAGCGGCTTGAGACCTTTGACATCATCGTAGGCATGAACGGCAACGATCAACAACGAAGCCGCGAGAAAAAGCCAGTAGGTGACAACCTCTTTTTGTTGCAAGCCATGTATCGTCACGTACAACGTTGCCGATGTAATCACAAAGGCCAGGAAGATACCCACTCCACCTAGACGCGGTACGGGAATCTTGTGAACGCGACGAGCCGCGGGCATGTCGAGCCAACCCGCCTTACGACTAAGCGCGATAACACCAAAGGTAAATACATATGCTAGTAGAAAGGCACATACGCCACTGATACAGAGCATAGCAAGGGGAGGCAGTCCGAAAAGAGGTTGCAAGGGCTGCGCTATAATGCTTATTTGTGTCATAGAATTACTCATTAAAATAGATAACAAATGCGTCTCTTTACAATTTCTTGAAAATATATTTACACTTTACCATATGAACGATTAAAGCACCACTTGTAACATACGGTCCCAACCAGCATAGTCCTTAAAAAACGTCGCTTGTGCCTGTGGTAAATATGACTCAAGTAAGGCGGCAAGCGACTCCCGTTGACGATAGCCAATCTCTAACAACACTACAGCATGCGGTTGAAGTTTGTTACTATCGCGCACCTCTTGCAAAAAGCGGTGGAGCAGGTCTAGCCCATTTGTGCCACTAAACAACGCGAGATGCGGTTCATAATCTATAACGTCGCGCGTCATTACGTCTACCTCATTAGTGCCGACATAGGGAAGGTTGGCTATCACGATATCAACAGCTTCGGGTAGGGGTGCCAGCAGGTCGCCATATAGCAGAGCAACGCGTCGCTCGACAGCATGGAGTTGACAATTCTGCCGTGCAACGGCAAGCGCATCTGAAGAAATATCTACAGTATAGAGCAGAGGAAGACGTGGCTCTTCTACCGCGATTGTGATGGGAATGGCTCCGCTACCGGTGCCGATATCAGCAACGAGCGGTACCTGCCCGTTCGCAAGTCGCTTCCGCACAATACGTAACGCAGTCTCGACGAGCATCTCCGTCTCAGGTCGTGGAATCAGGACGCGTCTATCGACAAGAAAATCGAGACCATAGAATTCTTCGTGCCCAACGATATACGCTATCGGCTCACCCTGTTTGCGCCTCTCAAGTAGCGCGAGAAAGTCTTGCTCCTGCTTCTCAGTTAATTCGCGTTCGGGATAGGCATAGAGAGCTGCGCGGTCAATATCCAGCACATGTTCAAGCAACACCTGCGTATCCAGGCGAGCCGACTCTTGATCGGCCTCTGACAACACATCTCGGCCTCGTTGCAACGCATCTCTCAGAGTCGTCATTTCACTCTCCTCTTGCACAATATCCATGCCCTATATATTTTATCATGGATGTGAGTAAACGACGGGTGCCCCCATAGGCGTTCACTTTAGCCCAAAAGTGGTTTGTGGTGGGGCTAGAGTGCCCTAGTCGCTTTATAGAGGATGGGCGTATAACTGCGATGTTGGAATACCAGCCACCTGTGCGAATAATGACCAGAAAGCATCATTTGTTCGCCGTATATCATCTTTGCTGAGATAGAGTCTACGACATCCAGCAACGTCTAAGACTACTTGCTGCATGTGCTTTGAATGTTGCAAGAAGTCTATGTGATACTGAATACCAAAATCTACCGGGCAGTGCATTATGGTGTTGGGAAACCTTGGCAAGGCTAATGCTGCATTATAGAGACGCTGCACTTGTGTACTGTCATGAATAGTGGTGTCTAAGGGAATAATACGAGTTCCTGGCAGTGTACTTACTCGTGTTACGTGCATACTGTCTGGTACATTCGACGAACTCAATGCAGTGCCTCCTTGTGTAGTGTTGTCGCAAGCAGCAAAAAGGAGTGTTAATCCTAGCATCACTAGGAATATCCATTGTACATTGTAAGTGTTGCTCAATCTCATAATAACATGCTCTCCTTATTTGTACGCAACCAATTCCTATCGAGCCTGTTTCCCTCTCCCTGAATGAAACTCCTCTTCTCTCTGAGGACGGATATCTTCTTGAAAAAGTTCCCCGTCAAACACGACAATCCGCAAGCCCTCTGGCTTGCGGATCGTTGTATTCCTTGGGCAGGAAGAGTAGAGGCTAGCAGGGTGCTACGGAGAAGCTTTCTCCATCAGAACCAACTCCTGATGGACATACCGTTCCACCTACCGGACTTTGCAATGTGACCGAGGTCGGGTTTCCATCTGAACTAGTCAAGGGCAGATTAGAATTATTCTGATCACCCCAAACAGCTTGGGAAAAATTGGCGGAGCTAAAGTTTGGAACAGGCCCATTCTGCTGCACTTCAACGATCCAATCAGCGGTTGTCTGATCGGGATTGAAGCTGAATTCGTTAGCATAGTACTGGTTCGTCGTGAAGTCTTGAATGTCCACATACCAGTTGCCTGTATCGGAGTCCAAAGACACTGTACCATACATAGAATCTCCAGGGTTCACGTAATAGAGAAACACTGGAGGGTTAGGATAGAACTCGTACCAGCTTGCTCGTTGGGTGTCATCGACGCCTGTTTGAGCAAGATTCCCACCATTGTAACCGCCGATACCAACCCACGTAGCTGTATCGGTACCTGATGTTGACGATACATTGAAGTCGGCACTACTCGAATTAACAGTATTGCCAGTACTACTTGTGTCAGAAACATAACCTGCCCAGTTGCCAGACGTGGCATAGCTGACATGCACCTGAGTAGAAAGAGGTTTCGTCACGCGGTGTAGCATATGAGCAAAGGCTTTTCGTCCGCCGAATCTAAGAGCCAGTTGTTTGGCGCGTGCGTCACTTAGATGAAACACCGTCACAGGACGCGGATGATTTACCTGCACCACTGATTGGCCTTTTCTCTGAATAGAACCATAGTGTGGTGTACTAGCCAGGACGCTAGTTGAGAACGTGAAGCAAACAGTCATGCTTAATACAATTGCTATCTGGACGAGGATACCGAGGGGTTTTCTGTACATAACTCTTCCTCCTGTCAAAAAGCCTTATGACAAGCTTACTCTTTCTGCTAATATATTGACCAATGGCACGTTTGGTCTCGTAAAAGCATTACTTACTGTTATACCTGATAAAGTATCTATCTGTCAATCCCAAAACGAATTAAAACACGTATAACGTACTTATAGGTTTCTTATAGCTTCGTTATAAGCGAGGGTATGAATAAGCTTACATAATTTTACTGGCACGCCTTCAAGACGCCGACATGTATCAAGGTATCGGCGTCTTTTCGTTACGTTATACTCTACATATGAAAATTGTTACTGGATTGGCGGTCCTTTGCGGATACGCTCACGTTGCTCCTGTAGTGAGCCACGATTCCAGCACACGTTTTCTAGCCACCACGTAACGCCAGCATTAGCATAGGTTTCAACGAAGGCGGCATCTGCCGCTTTGTCTTTGCCTTCAAGCAAACCCCAATGCAGGAGGTCGTAGGGCTGCGTCGTCCTCTCTGATGTTTGTTGCGAACGAATATAGTTGAGGCATTCGCGCATTGTATCAGGACTCATCTGCTGATTGAAATTCAAGTCTTTGCCAAGCGGGAACGCTCCATCCCAATTTGCCGCTCGTTGCATCGGCTTTTTGTTAGGCCAGTTGCCCGCAACCCAGATGGGAATACGTGGTTGTTGCACTGGTTGTGGCAGATGCCGCACATTGTCCAGTTGATAATACTGACCATGATAATCGAACGCCTCTCCACTCCACAGATGCATCAGCACCTCAAGCCCTTCGTCAAGCATAGCACCATGTTCTTTATCACTTCCTGATTCATGATATGCCGTATACTCACCGCCGCTACCAGTACCCACGCCCAATATAAAACGCCCGTTCGTGAGTTGATCGAGCGTCACAATCTCGCGTGATAACTTCCACGGACGCCGACGCGGAAGAGGTGTCACCATCGTCCCAATCTTCATATGCTCCGTTTGTAGCGCAATTGCCGTCAGCATCACCCATGGATCGCCTACATGCGACGTACCCCAATTCGAGCCAATATGGTCCCAGACGAAGAAGCCATCCCATCCTGCCTCCTCTACCTCGTGTGCCACCTCAGCCACCAGTCGCA
This sequence comes from uncultured Ktedonobacteraceae bacterium, assembly GCA_964250365.1. Classification (GTDB taxonomy): domain Bacteria; phylum Chloroflexota; class Ktedonobacteria; order Ktedonobacterales; family Ktedonobacteraceae; genus JBBQVS01. The sequence continues at coordinate 15,232 of CAXUGH010000053.1, read as the reverse complement.
CATCTGCGTAATCTCCTGTGTGATTTGGAATGTCGATTGCAAACTTCATATGTACTTGTATCCTTTCCTCAGAGACAAATATTCGATATAAGTGTACCAAACTAATATGACATGCTACGTCATATTTGGAAAAGGGTAACGCCTCCAAACCACATGGTACAATACATCCTATACACCTCTTCTAACAACGACCCGCTCAACATAGTACAGTCTGAGAAAGGAAGAATCAGTATGCAATCCTCTGATACATCTCACACCACTAACACAACTCCACAAGTATTACAGGGCTTTGAGGACTTTGTACGGGCTAGAATGCAGGATTGGCGAGTGCAGGGTCTCGCCGTTGCTATTGTCAAGGATGGCGCGGTTATTTTTTCGCAGGGCTTTGGCAAGCGCGACGGAGCGCAAAATCTTGAGGTGACGCCACAGACGCTCTTTCCGATTGCCTCCTGCACAAAAGCGTTCACGACGGCGACGCTAGCCATACTTGCTGACGAGGGTAAATTAGATTGGGATACGCCACTCAGAACCTATCTTCCCACGTTCAAATTGTATGATACCGTTGCCTCTGAACGCTTGACGCCGCGCGATATTGTAACGCACCGCTCAGGCTTGCCACGTCACGACCTCGCATGGTACCACTCATCCGCTACGCGACAAGAACTGTTCGAGCGGTTGCAGTACCTTGAGCCAACGAAAGATATTCGTACTCTGTGGCAATACCAAAACCTGATGTACATGGTCGCGGGCTATCTCGTCGGGCAGATTAGCGGACAGAGTTGGGAAGAGTTTGTGCAGACGCGCATTTTCAATCCTCTCGGCATGACGCGTAGCAACTTCTCCATCGTCGAGACCGAACAGCATGCAACCGACTACTCGCATCCATATCGAGAGATACAAGAGAAGGTGGAGGAGATTCCCTTCTACGGAGCGCAGGGCGCGATAGGACCAGCCGGAGCAATTGTTTCCTGTATCGACGAGATGAGCAAATGGGTACTTTTGCACAGTAACAACGGCAAATTTGGCGACAAGCAGGTAATATCAGAAAATCAGATCGCACAGCTACACGCGCCACAAATGATTATTCCTGAGAGCAGCAGGTATACCGAGATGCCCTATTCGAGCTATGCTCTTGGCTGGTTCGTCACGCCCTATCGCGGACAACCCATGCTGCATCACGGCGGCAATATCGACGGCTTTAGCTCGCTTACCAGTCTGCTCCCACAGCAGAATCTCGGTATCGTCGTCCTCTCTAATATGGGTGGAACACCGATACCTAGCATTCTCACCTATAACATCTTTGACCGCTTCCTGAGCCTCGACGCAGTAGCATGGAGCGAGCGTTTCAAAAAGGACGAGGCCGAGTTCAAGGCAGCGGAGCAGAAAGGCAAAGAGAAGACCGAGACCGACCGTGTACCAGATACGCACCCCTCACACGCCCTCGATGCCTACACGGGCGATTTTGCAAATTCTGGCTATGGAACGCTCTCAGTGGTGTTGAAGGATGGCGAGTTACAGGCAACGTTCAACGGCATTGCGTGTCCGCTCAAACATTATCACTACGATATCTTTGAGCTTGACATTGAGCGTTGGCAGGTGAATATGAAGGCGTCCTTTGCGACGAATGTTCGTGGCGATATCGAGAGCATCACGGCACCGTTTGAACCGACGGCGAAGGATATTGTCTTCAAACGCGTTCCACAAAAGTCCATGAGCGAAAGAAGTTTTCTTGAGTCGTTTGTAGGCAAATACGAAGTGATGAGTATGATTGTGACCGTTGACCTCAAGGATGATAGCACGCTGCAATTGACGGTGCCGGGGCAACCAACGTATGTGCTAACTCCATACAGAGGAACAGAGTTTCAGATACAGGGACTTTCAGGCTTCAGTGTAGAGTTTAAGCAAGACGAATCCGGTTCTGTTGTCGAGGCCATTCTGACGCAACTGAATACGACATTTACCGCGAAGAAGTTGACAACCGAATAAGAGAGAGCAATCATGAGCAAACTCACCTCTATGACAGAGGCTGTTACGCGTTATGTGCCGGACGGCGCATCGGTTGCGCTTGGACTTGCACTTGAGCCACTGATTCCCTTTGCGGCTGGCTTTGAGCTTATTCGACAGCAGCGGCGCGACCTGACGCTGATTGGTCCTATCTCGGATATTCTCTTCGATATGCTCATCGGTGCAGGCTGTGTCACGAGAATTACAGCAGCATGGGTTGGCAATGTGAGCGAGGGGCTAGGACATTGCTATCGTCGTGCCACCGAGAAGGGCATTCCATACGCCATCACCGTCGAAGACCACAGCAATCATACTATCGCTCTTGCCCTGCTCGCGGCAAGCATCGGCTCCCCCTACATCCCGACGCGCTCACTTTTGGGGAGCGACATCCCGCGCAAGAATTCCACTTTTCGTCATGAGACATCGCCGTTCAATGGGTCGCCTCTTTTGCTCGTACCCGCGCTTCAACCTGATGTCACGATTCTGCATGTGCAGCGTAGCGACGAAGAGGGCAACGTTCACATGTGGGGCAACTTCGGCATCTGTGAAGAGGCCATGCTAGCCGCACGCGATGTAATTGTCGTCGCGGAAGAGATTGTGCCAAAGGCGGTGATTGTAAGCGATCCGAACCGCGTGCTTGGTCCCTCGTTCAAGGTTCGAGCCGTTGTGCATGAGCCATTGGGAGCGCATCCCTCAATGGTGCAAGGCTACTACAATCGTGACCATGCCTTCTTCCGCGACTATCACGAGCAGACGCGCACAGTAGAAGGCTTTCAGGTGTGGCTTGATACATGGGTGCGACAGCTACCGACGCGTGCCGACTATCTCAACAAGCTCGGCGAGGAGCGTGTCAAGAGCCTTGCTATCAAAGAACATCGTTACGCGGCACCTGTCGATTATGGGTATTGATGTTCTGCCAGGGCACCCGCAAGAGGATGCCCTAGATGGCGTTAATCATGTACCAGAGGAGTTGTTGCTATGACATTCCAACACGAGTATACAGCGCGTGAATTGATGGTGGTGTGCGCGGCACGTCAGATACAGGATAACGAGCGCGTCTTTGTCGGCATGCGTCTGCCTCTGCTTGCCTTCGCGCTGGCGAAACGCACCCATGCCCCGCATTGCATTGGCCTCTTCGAGACAGGAATTATACGCGACACTCCCTCGGCTGAACTGCTCTACACAATGGGCGACCTTCCAAACATTACTAATGCCCTATGGACGACGCGCACAGTAAATTTGCTAGGACAGATGGCGATGGGCGAGGTACAGCTTGGCTTCATTGGTGGTGCAGAAATTGATCGCTACGGCAACCTCAATACCACGCTCATTGGCACTGATTGGCAACAGCCTAAAGTGCGCCTCCCCGGTAGCGGCGGTGGTGCCGATATCGCCTCACTCGCGTACCGCCTCGCTATCATCATGCCGCATGACCGTCACCGCCTCCGCGAACGGGTCGATTTCGTTACCAGTCCCGGCTATGGTTATCCCGACGAATCCGGTTCGGCTGGCATTGCATGGCGAAAGCGTGTCGGCCTCCCGCGCGGCGGTCCCTCGGCACTCATAACCACGCTTGCCGTCTTCACCTTCGATCCCGAAAACGGAGAAGCTTTGCTCCATTCCTATCATCCCAGTACCACTATTGAGCAGGTGCAAGAGCAAACAGGCTGGCCTCTCCGTCTCGCATCAGATTGCGCTGAAACCGTGCCACCAAGCGAACACGAGTTGCGCGTGATACGCGAATGCGATCCGCAGGGCGTGTGGACAAGCTAGGGAAAAATCGTGGGGCGGGTGGTCCCC
>CAXUGH010000053.1:3592-11418 GCA_964250365.1 uncultured Ktedonobacteraceae bacterium | reverse complement strand
TTGTTGTCTCACAATTATAAAAGCCTACTATAAAATGGGTGCCATCCGCTCACGATTTTTCCCAATCATTGCATAACCCTCGTATAATCAGAGATAGATGCACCTATCTCTGATTATATAAAGGAAAATACTACCTATGAAATATGTACAGCGTCTTATTTCGCGTGAGTGGCGACCTGGGCGCGCCGCTTTTGCAGGGCTGATTGCTACGATTGCTTATAGTGTTGCGATGGAGGGCGATATTCTGCTGGTTGGAAATCGTTTCAGCGATGTGCGCTTTATCGAAGGGCTGATGGTGGGTGAGAGGCGTTCGAGGCCGCTCTACTTGCTGTCGTGGGCTATTCATTTGCTGAATGGTGTCGCGTTAGGGGAACTTTACGGAGCCGTGTTCAAACGCTATCTTCCTGGCCCCAACTGGCTCAAAGGCACTATCTTCGGTGAAATCTTCATCGTGAGTGCATGGTGGCTCACGCCACTCGCCGACAAATATCATCCCCTCATCAAAAATGGTGAGATGCCGCGCCTGTTCCAGTGGAAGTCGTTCTTCCAGAATATCGTGCGTCACCTCGTCTTCGGGCTTGCGCTCGGTTTACTGTACCGCGACGGAAAATAAAAGAATAGATGATGCCAACGGAGGAAACACGCGTGTTTCCTCCGTTGGCATCATCTATTCTTTTATATGAAGTAGCGCATCCATTCGCTAACAAGTGGCAAGCGATAGCGCGGATGTATCCAAGCCATCACCATCAGCCAGACCCACAAGATACCCGTTGTCCACCACAAAATATTGAGTAGCAGTCCCAGTCCAAAGTCAGTAATGACGCTGAGAATGGGAATCCAGCCCAACATGCCCTTCAAGATACTCACGCCGAAAATGAGTAGCGCTAACGTGCCGAACGTGATCATGGATTGTGTCGCATGCCAGCGCACGTTCCGGCTACTCTCGGTCGAGCGCGTCTCCACCAGAAACAACAGCACCCCCGATACCCAGAGAAATGCATACGCGAGGACGCGCTCCACGCGCTCATCAAGACCCAGCACTGTTGTTCTATACCTCATTCTATGCCTCATAACTGTATTTCACCATCGTTAGATTCATCGCTGAAGCCCTCTTGTCCTTCTGCAACATATACGCAAACAGAACGAATGGTGTTGCAAACTTGAGCGCAACGGACGCCCACGAGGGGCTACCCTACTATACTTTCTTGCGCTACGCGCATAGCGTGTATAGTAGGGTAGCCCCTCGTGGGCGTCCGTTGTTTTCTATGATAGCGTCCGTTGTCCTCTATTGTCACATAGCTCCACCTGCCGTATAATGGGGGTAGCATTTATACGAAATACAATCGCTGTAGGAGGCTTTTTCCATATGTTGGCACTAAAATTCAGCCTTGGTGATCCTATTTTTATTGGCGACTTCTGGGGTACTATTATCGCCTTGCCTATTGCTCTCTTTCTCGCGTTCTGGTTGAGCAACGTCAAAAATAAGGTCGGTGTTGTGGTTGGTGCGTTTGTTGGCGTTCTCATCGGCTTTCTTGGAATGCTATGTATCGTTGGCACGCTCATTCATCCAGACCCACTACCACATGTAGATGGCGTGGCAACCTTCTTTAGCACGGTACTCCTCAATTCTGTGTTAGGTTTGATCGGTGGTATCGTGACTGATCTGCTCATCGCGCAACGTAATGAGCGCGACTATCGCCGCCAAGTGCAGCACGAATAGCGTATGTTCTATCTTTTTCACGGCGACGACGAGTTTTCGTGCCGCGAACACCTCAAAAAGCTGCGTGAGTCGGGCAACTTTGAGTACAATCAGGACACTTATAATGGTGCCGAGGTTGACCTGACAACCATCACCACGACAACAGACACCATGCCGTTTCTCACCGAGCAACGGCTGGTTCTCGTTGATGGCTTGCCTAAACGCAAACGCAGCGAAACCGCGACTGCTGAGGCTCCTGCACCAACTACAACTGAGACCGCTACCAAAGGCGGCAAAGGTAAAAAGGGCAAGAAAAGTAAGGCAACCGTTCTCACTCGCGCAAGCTTCGAGAAGGCTCTCGCGGAACACATTCCCCTGATGCCCGATACTACCGTTCTCATGCTTGTTGTCGATGAGGTGATAGACGCCGCTAATCCGCTTGTCAAGGCGGCGGAGAAGCATGGCAAGGTCTTTCAATATACACTTCCCAAAGGGGCTGCGCTCGAAAGCTGGATTACGAAGCGTGCAAAGAGTCGTGGAGTCAAGGTGAGTCCAGAGGCTACGTCACTGCTGGCGAACTTTATCGGCAATCACCTGCGTATGCTGGCGAACGAGATCGACAAACTTGCAACCTATGTCGGCGAGGGCAAAACCATCAACGCCGACGATGTACGCAAACTCTCGGCGCAGGTGCAAGAGGCGCGTATCTTCGACCTGACCGATGCATTAGCACAGCGCAACCGCAAGCAAGCTCTCAACATCCTGCATGACCTGCTATCCGATGGTGAGCCGCCAATCAAGCTTATCAGTACCATTACATCGCAAGTTCGTTCTCTGTTGCTCGTGAAAGAACTTGCACAGAAGGGGATGCGTTCCAGTGCCATTGCTTCGACTATCGGTATGGCTCCGTTCATCGCGGAAAAAGCACTGCGCCAGGTTGGAAACTTTACGTTGCCGCAGCTAGAGGGAGCCTATCGCCAACTGCTCTCGACCGATGCCGCCCTCAAAAGGAGTCGCATTGAGCCTGAAATGGCTCTGGACCTGCTCGTTATCTCTTTCGGTGTAAAATAAACATGGGAGAAGGTGTCCATGTCTATAAGAAGTCGGGCTTTCGGAAGTCCAAACACATCACGCTCTGCACGCTATTTGCGCGGTAAACGAAGGGTACGTTTGCTACGTAACCTCCTGTTATTTCTTGCGTTTCTCGGTCTATTTTTCCTCGGTTTCAATCGCGTCGCCGCCTACGAAGATACTGTCACACGTAGCACGTTCACCATTTCAGGCACTCTTCCTGTTCCTGTGCTAGAGATGCGTCCAGCAAGTGGTGAAACGTCACTGGTTGCCGTTGTCGCGCATGGCTTTTCAGGCAGCAAAGAATTGATGGCAAGCTTTGGCGTTGAATTGGCACGCGCTGGTATCACAACCTATCTCTTTGATTTTCCAGGGCACGGTGAGTCGCCCGTTGTTCTGGCTGGCGGCAACTTCACCGATCAAGATGCACAGGAGAACATCACAACGGTCGGCGAGGTGGTGAACTACGTGCGACAGCATAACAGCGTGACGGCACATCCGAATATTATCTTGCTTGGGCATTCGATGGGTTCTGCCGCAGTTGGCGACTACTCGATGCAGCATGCAACCGATAGCGATATAATCTCCACTGTGCTTGTCTCACCTGTGGGCATGGAGAATCCTACAGTAACACAGCCAAAAAACCTGTTGTTGCTGGTTGGGCAGAATGACCTTCCCTTCGCGCTTACCAACAGTATGCGTATGTATCAGTTAGGATGCGGCTACCCCCTCTTAAAAGACTCTACTAAATATGCACATTCAGCAGAATGTGGTCATCCAGACCCAGGGCAAGCAAACGGGCGACGTGTCATGGTGCTTGACGGTCTAAACCACATCACTATCTTGACCGCAAGTAGCACCTTTCAGGAACTGCTCTCGTGGCTTCATCGTGCTGCACCACAGCAGGTTACTACGGGACACATGCAATTCGATACGCGCCTCTACTGGCTCCTGTTAGCCGTTGCAGGTGCGATACTGGCAATGTTCCCTCTCTGTTCGCTAGCCGTTGACCTCTTTGGCATTGATGGCACACCTCGCGTTTATCGCGGTTTGGATGTCGTTTTCTTTAACCTTTGTCTACTTGTCGGCATCGCCGTCGCGATTGCCATTCAGTACTCGTGGCGTCCTTTTGCCTTTGTACATGTCTTGCTCGCCGACTATGTAAGTGGCTATTTCTTTATCGCTGCAATTATCACTGCTCTACTCATCTTTCTAGTCCGGCGCCGTATTCCGTTGCCAACATTGCGCCATGCCTTGCGACAACTGGTTGTTGGTATTTTGCTCGCGGCATTTCTCTATTTCACAATAGGGCAAATCTCTACCTTCGCATGGCAACGCTTCACGCTCAGCGGACTACGCTTCTGGCGATTTGCGATACTCTTTGTGCTGGTCTTGCCCATCTTTTTGTTAGATGAGGGCATCAGTCGTGGCTATCAAGAGCGTGGCCTGTGGCGTGCCATGCTTGCTAGCCTCGTCTTCAAAGGACTACTGGTAGCTGGTCTGGTTGCTAGCATCGCTCTCATACCAGGACTGGGCTTTCTCAGTATCGTGCTTGCCATCCTGGTCTTGCTCTTCGTGCTACTTGTCCTCTTCTGTACGCAACTTTACCTCAGCGGACGCGCTGCAATTGCTGCCGCTGTGCTGAGTGCATTGTTGATTGCATGGAGTATGGCGTCGTCATTCCCGATTACATGATGCAGAAATTGCAGTAATCCAATGTATCTATTTCTACGTAGTACATGATGCTACCGACAGCACAGGGGAACATGGCTGTATCGAGGTAGTATTCCTATCCGTCACAAGCAGCGGGACGTGCTGCATTTTTACAAGGGGAAAAACTATAGTATTGTATAGAACTCAAGGAAGAGGGCAGGTGTATGGGTGAGCAAAAATTGACTATAGGGCTACTTGAGGATAATCCAATGTTGTCTGAGCTAATCACTACGATGTTAGAGATGGCTGGACATACTGTTTCCACTTATTCGGATGGGGCATCGTGCCTCGAACATCTCTTTGCTCAAAGAGGTACTAGAAAAGAACCTCTTTGTGACCTACTCATCGTTGATCTCGGTTTACCAGGGACACTTTCAGGCTTCGATGTAATCGCGTACATTTGTCACACGTTGCACATTTCCACGCTACCTATCGTTGTCGTGTCAGGTGCTGGAGAGGATGCTCTTACTCAGGTTCGTAACCGCTTCCCAACGATACCGACTATCCAGAAACCATTCCAATTGCAGACCTTGCTCGATACGATAGAGACATGTGTCTTGTCATCGGTGAGAGCAATGTCGTGCTAGTGCTTATAGATTTCTTCCGACACTTTGCATGTGCATGCACATGCAAAGTGTCGGAAGAAATCTATAAATATTTAGCGTTCGTTCAACGGGACAAATCGCGTATCCATCGGGCCAGTGTAGTCGGCCTCTGGGCGAATTAAGCGGTTGTTCTGCACTTGCTCAAGGATATGTGCGGTCCAACCCGCGATGCGGCTTGTGGCGAAGGTTGGCGTGAAGAGGTCGCCGGAGAGTCCAACCGAGGAGAGCAGGGCAGCGGAATAGAACTCGACGTTGGTGTAGAGGCGACGCCCTGGCTTCAACTCATCCAGCAATGATACCGCGAGTTCTTCAACGCGTCTTGCTAGCAGAAAGCCCTGTGGGTCAGCGACACGCGCCATTTCGCGCAACTCTTCGGCGCGTGGATCTTCCGTCTTGTAGACGCGATGCCCGAAGCCCATCAAGCGACCACCATGCGTAATTGTGTTACGCAGCCAGGGTTCGGCGTTGTCTACCGTACCGATTTCCTGAAGCATGTCCAATACCTTTGAAGGTGCGCCACCATGCAGCGGTCCTTTGAGGGCACCAAGTGCAGCTACTACTGAGGACACAATATCAGACTCGGTGCTTGCGACTACACGCGCAGTAAAGGTTGATGCGTTCATGCCGTGATCGGCAAGCAGAACGAGGTAGGCATTCAAGCCTCTGACATGTTCTTCTTTTGGCTCCTGTCCTGTGAGCAGGTACAGGTAGTTACCTGCGTAATCAAGCTGTGGTTGTGATTCTAGTGGCTCTAAGCCATTGCGGAGGCGTTGGAACGCGGCGAGGAAAAGTGGAAAGCGAGCGGTAACAGCGATAGCTTGCTCGATAGTTGGCTTACCCTTAATTGCCATCGCACCCCATGCGGAGGCGGCGGTACGTAGTGCATCCATCGGCTCTGCTGTCTTGGGTAGATTGCGTAACACTTCGACAACTTGAGTAGGCAACGTGCGCTCGGCGACGAGTTTTGCCTTCAAGTCCGTCAATTCTTTCTGATTGGGTAAATGACCAAACCAGAGTAGGTGTGCAACCTCTTCAAAGGTCGTCGTTCGCGCTAAATCATGAATGTTGTAACCATGATAAATCAAGCGTCCTTCTGTACCCTCGACCTTACTGATTGCGGTTGTCGCGGCAACAATACCCTCTAAGCCACCCTTGTTTGGCTTTGCGGCTGCCTCTTGCGTCATCGGTTCTTTCTGTGGATTTGTTTCTGGCATCGTCGTTGACATACAATCTTGCTCCTTTGCGCTTTATAGTCGGAAAAAATGTCTTCTTTCCAAGTTGTACCATCAAATATGACAAATGTCAATCTCTATCGAGAAAGCTTTACATTACTTGATTTGCGTTGATAATAATTGATTTCTCACACTGCCGCATACGGTAGTGTGAGAAATCAATTGACAAAATACTTTTGTACATCTATCATTAGAGAGAAATAACTGCTATGCAATACGAACGGAGGGAGGAACTTCCTGTGATAGAGCTAAACGGCGAAAACTATCTTGATGGACACGAGGCATGCCACCTGCTCGGCATAAAACTCTCGACGCTTTATACATATGTAAGTCGAGGTGTGTTGAGAAGCTACAAACAAGGTATCAAGCGGCAACGGCTCTACAAAAAAGCGGAGTTAGAGGCTCTTATCCAGTTGCGCCCCAGCAACGAAAATTCCTCTCTTCCAAATGACGACGACTCTCCCCAATTGCCTTCCGCCGAAGATTGGGTGCCCAACGTCTGACACGTTTCTCTCCCGTAAATCGTGCCTATATGTAGAGACAAAAATACGGAGGAGTTTTTTTATGGAAACACGTCAATTTGGCAAAACCGACATGCAAGTAAGTGTGATAGGCTTGGGCGGTGTAGAGATAAGCAGTTCATCGCTGACGGAAGTTGAGCAAGTAATAGGTAGTGCGCTCGACTCAGGCGTCAACGTTATTGATACATCTGCTGATTACGGTGATAGTGAAGACTTGATTGGGCGTGCGGTAGCAGGCCGACGTAGCGAATATTTTCTCTTTACTAAATGTGGTGAGAATGTCGGTGATGAACTACCCGATCTACCGGACTGGGACCCACGTCTGATTGAAGCTAGCATTGATCGTAGCCTACGTAGACTGCGTACCGATCACCTTGACCTGATACAACTGCATAGCTGCTCGCTCGATGTGTTACGCAAGGGTGATGTGATCAAGGTGTTGGAGAAGGCGAAACGCGAAGGCAAGACGCGCTACATTGGTTACAGCGGCGACAATGAGGATGCACGCTACGCCATTCATACAGGGGCCTTCGATACGCTGCAAACCTCTATCAACATCGCCGACCAGCAAGAGATAGATTTCACCCTTCCAGCCGCCGTTGAGCGCAATATGGGCATCATCGCCAAGCGTGCTATTGCGGAGGGTGCATGGCTCAATCCCACGCTGGATAAGAACAACTATGCCTATCCCTACTGGGAAAGACTGCAAATACTCGACTACGACTTTCTGAAGAGCGGCGCAGACAGCTCAATCGCAACGGCTCTCCGCTTCACTCTGAACGTACCAGGAGTAGACGTAGCACTTGTTGGGAGTACTGATGTCGAACACCTGCAACAGAACATCAAAGCAGTATCGGCAGGCAATCTCTCGCAAGACGAGTTCAACGCCATCCGTGCCGTGTGGGAGGAGCGAGCCGACCAGCACTGGTTGGGGCAAGTCTAGCTTTCGCACAGAAGAAATGATTTGAGCGGCGGAAACGATGTT
>CAXUGH010000053.1:2019-3582 GCA_964250365.1 uncultured Ktedonobacteraceae bacterium | reverse complement strand
CCCCCCCCCTCAACTCATTTCTTCTGTGCTTGACATCACCCCTTGTTCATGCAAAAATGCTTCTGTATGTATCAAGATTATTCCATTCATGAGCAGTGAGGAGCATGAGAGCAATGCAGCAGCGAGAGCAAGAGAACGTACTCGCCACGATTGAGCGCGAGCATGTGCGCTTTGTCAATCTGGAGTTTACCGATGTGGTGGGTATGGCAAAAAGCGTCACAATTCCGGTTGAGCAATTCCCCGATTGCCTGACGCATGGCAAGTGGTTCGATGGCTCATCACTCGAAGGCTTTGCCCGTATCGCCGAGAGCGATATGTATCTCTTTCCCGACCTCTCTACCTTTGCCGTCCTGCCGAACACTGTACGACCTGCCTCATCGTCGGCACGTCTTTCTGAGGTGATGCACGAAGATGATGGCGGGAGAGTTGCACGCGTAATCTGCGACGTGCGTACACCAAACGGCGAACACTTCGATGGCGACCCGCGTGCGACTCTGCTACAAGCTGTCGAGATGGCTCAGTCGCTTGGCTACAATTTTCGTGTTGCCCCAGAACTGGAATTCTTCCTGCTGCAGCTCGACGATAAAACTCCAACACCCCTACCACATGATAATGGTGGCTATTTCGACCTCTCAACCGACCTTGCCGCAACTGTGCGGCGGCAAATGGTGCTTGCTCTGCAACAAATAGGTATTGTCATTGAGGCAAGCCATCATGAGGTCGCGGCGGGACAGCATGAGATAGATTTCGCAGTCGCCGATGCCCTTACCATCGCCGATGGTTTGATGACCGCGAAATATGTTATAAAGGCTATTGCCGCGCATCACGACCTGTATGCGACCTTTCTGCCAAAACCACTCTATGGTGTTAATGGTTCTGGCCTACACATGCATCAACAGCTTATTCAACTCTCAAACGGACAGAACGCCTTTGTCGATGCAAAAGACGAATATGGACTCTCTGAGGTTGCACACCATTTTATCGCGGGGCAACTTGCTCATGCCCGTGCCCTATGCGCCATTCTTGCGCCACTGGTGAACTCGTATAAGCGCCTTGTGCCCGGCTTCGAGGCTCCTTCTCATGTGAACTGGGGGCGCATTCATCGGCAAGCACTGATTCGCGTGCCACGACTCAGCGATAACCCACAGACCTCGATGCGCGTCGAGTTGCGCTCTAGCGATCCCAGTTGCAACCCTTACCTCGCATTAGCGGTTATGCTACGCGCTGGCCTCGATGGAATTCAACGCAAACTGACGCTTCCAGCACCAATGGACGAGAGCCTGTTTTTGCGTGATGAGAGCGAACGTCAGCGTTCCCGCACTCGTCTCCTGCCCTCTACACTTGGCGAGGCACTCGAAGCTCTACGCGAGGATGCTCTGCTACGCGAAACACTCGGCGACTCCATCTACGAAGGTTTTCTCGATGCCAAAACCATTGAGTGGACGGAATATAGCAAGCAGGTTCATGCATGGGAGCTTGAACGCTACCTGCCCGTGTTCTAATCCTGTAGTGGGGGGGTGTATATTTATTTTGTTAATTAGATGTGATACAACAGTCAACAAA
>CAXUGH010000053.1:0-2009 GCA_964250365.1 uncultured Ktedonobacteraceae bacterium | reverse complement strand
CTCCCCCACATCATCCCTCCCCCCCCCCCCCCCCCCCCCACCACCACAAAAAAAAAAACACCACCCACTACACCTATGCAATAATAAATTTCCCATTTTCATAGCACATTTGCCCGTCGGCGTAGACCTTACCTTCGTGCAGGTCGCATACCATGTCCCAGTGCAGCCCCGACTCGTTCTTGCCCCCCGTTTCTGGGTAGGATTCACCTAGAGCCATGTGCATCGTGCCACCAATTTTCTCATCGAACAGGATATCTTTGGTGAACTCTTTGACGTTGTAGTTGAGGCCAAACGCAACCTCACCCAGAAAACGCGAACCCGCATCCATGTCGAGCATCGCGTTCAGAAAGTCCAGGCCACGACTCGCAGTGGCTTCGACGACCTTCCCATCCTTAAACGTGAGCCGTACATCCTCGACCTCGTTGCCGTTGTAGACAGCGGGATACGTGAAGCGCACAGTACCATTCACCGAGTCCTCAATGGGGCCAGTAAAAACTTCGCCATCGGGAAAATTGACGGTACCCGCACAACTCACCCATTTACGCCCGCGTACATGATAGGTCAGGTTAGTATCGGGCGCGACGATGTGAATTTCATCGTGCTGCTCTAAGTAGGTGGCGATGCGCTGTTGCTCCTGGTCGATTTTACGCCACGCTTCCGCAGGATCGCTCTGATTGAGTAGACCAGCACCGTACACAAAATCCTCGTAATCGCTCAGCGACATGCCTGCGTCCTGTGCATGTGCCTGTGTGGGAAAGAGCGTGCCGCACCACTGTAGTTCGCCCTTTGCCGCTCGCTCTAAGAAGCGTTTGGTGATTTCGGCAGTTGCCTTATCGCGCAAAGCAATTCGTTCAGGGTTGATCTTACTCAAGGCGCGTGTGTTTTGTGATGCCCAAATCATCAGGTATTTATTCATATGCTCGGTCTCGAATACATCGAGTTCCGAGACATAGGTCAACTGCTCATCACTACCTTCACGCAAGCGGATTTCATAGAGTTCGTCCATAGTGAAGCGTGGCGTGATGTGGGCACCAACGCGTAAGGCTTCTCGGTACACTTCGCGCACTAGTGGTGCCGCAACCAGCGGTGCCTGAATAAGCAGTTTGTCGCCTTTTTGTATGTTGAGCGAATAAGACACCAGCACCTGTGCTAGTTTTTGTTGTCGTGGATCAGCCATGATCGTTTCTCCTGTTCGTCTTCGTCGTTACGGAGTTTGTGGACGCACAAGCCAGTAGCGTCCGTTTTCGCGCATCATAATGCTCTGATCAATCATATCACGTCGCAATGTAGCGGCATCATCATGAAAGGTTTTGAGAATGGCGTTGACCTCTTTCTCATCATAGATACGTCCCCACTCGAACGATTCCGCGATTTTTTCCAATACATATTTTCGAGCTTTTTTCTGTGGTGGAATATTGAGTAGGCGACCTTCTTTGAAGTACGCATCCTGTGTCATTTTGCGATCATCAGTCTCCGTTGGAGCCGTAATTGTGGGGTCATTTTGCAGCCTCATGGCTTGCCCAATGGTACGTAGATGCTCAACGGTCAACATCTGCACCATGTTGTGCAGTCCTTGCTCATCAAAATGGTAGTGGTGATAGTTATTCTCGCGTTCAACGCTCACCAAGCCAGCCGCCTTCAAAATGGCGATGTGATGCGAAATCGTTGGCGTTGCCACGTTTAACGCCTCCGCTAGCTCCTGTCCATACATCGACCGCTCTGCTAGTAGCGCGATTATGCGTATACGCATGGGGTCGGCGAAGGCACGTCCCAAACGCGTCAACGGCTCACCCTGTGACATTTCATACGTCATTCGTGCCATACCGTATCTATGGGATGCCTCGCTTCGACCTTGACGTTCGTCCATGTTGACCTCCTTTCTCTGTATTACAATTACACAATTGTCTAATTAGACAATATAGTAATCGCAATGGTTTGTCAAGAGGTAAAGAATGCTGAAGAAAAAAGCGTATCTGCGAACTAGTTCGCAGATACGCTTTTTTCTTCAG
>CAXUGH010000052.1:20147-21919 GCA_964250365.1 uncultured Ktedonobacteraceae bacterium | reverse complement strand
CAGCCACTGCGTGGCTTGCCATGCGAAACCGTGTATAGTAGTGACAGGGCTTGCCCCTGTCATGCTGCCTTATCTATATGAAAGGGCAAATTCTCATGACAAACGAATCCTCCCCTCCCCAGCTCACGCATCTGGATGAGAGCGGCAACATACATATGGTGGACGTGACGAATCGGCCTGAAACGGTGCGCGAAGCTATTGCGCGATGTCGAGTACGCCTCTTGCCTGAGACGTTGCGGCTCATCGAGAACAATCAGGTCTCGAAGGGGAGCGTGCTTGAGGTTGCGAAGATCGCTGGCATTATGGCGGCAAAACAGACGCCGCAACTTATTCCCTTGTGCCACCCGCTACCAATGACGTACATTGACCTGATCTTCACGCTTGATAGCACACAGGGGATAATCAACATCGAGGGGCGCACACGCACCACCTACAAAACTGGCGTCGATGTCGAGGCACTTACCGCTGTCACCGTTGCCGCCCTCACTATCTATGATATGTGCAAGGGCGTGGATACTACCATTACGCTCGAACAGGCATATGTCGCTCAGAAGAGCGGCGGCAAGAGTGGCACCGTCGATTTCACACCGACAAACTCGTAAGAACGCACCAACACTACTAAGAGGGCTGAAAAACCTTGTTTTTCTGCCGTCTCAGCAGTGTTGGTGCGTTCTTATGCGATTTTTTTAGCGGGATAAAAATATAAAATCGTTTTTTTGAGAGGCCATTTTGCTTTTTTTTGTATAGAGGTATCTCTTTTTTTTATTACGGTATGAGGTGAGGAAATTTGTTTTTTTTGTTGACCCCGCGTTCGGGAACGGCGCGAGCGCGATTGGATAAGAATAACCTTGCTCTGCTCAACCTGCTCATAGCCCCATTCGCTCAACACGTATGGAAGCGCATGTGCCTCATCGGGGGCAAGTCGTAGCGCGGACGCATATGGAGGACTACTTGCCTCTACTTGAGTGCAATACGCCTCCCAACTTGCAACAAGGTCGAAATCGAGATTTCGTGTAAACGAGTGTGCCGTTGCCTCTGCACAGAGCATACGTGAGACGCGTAGGACGTGCTGTCTATGCTCGCACATGCCAACCAGATACCAAACGCCCGCCTTTGTCACAAGACCATATGGCTCTACAAGATAGAATTGCTGACTACCATTCTCTTCGCAGTAGACGATGAAAAGTACGTTATCGTTCTCTACCGCTTCTCGAAGAGTCTGTAAGCAAGAAATGGTAACTGGCTCGGCATACCACCATGTCGTATCAACAAGAAAACGTTGCCGTACAGAGTCGGCAAGGGGACGCGAAGACGCCGGTAACGCAGCAGAAACCTTGAGCAACGCCTTCTCGAACGCCTCCTCCATGCAGAGTTCGGCGGGAGGACCCGCGAGTATTGCGAGAAAAAGGGCGCGTATCTCTTTCTCCGTAAGTCCCGTAAGTCGCGTCTGGTAGCCGTCCAGCAGCGAGCAACCACCACCTGGACCACGCTCGGTATAGAGGGGAATACCAGCCATGCTCAATGCTTCGAGGTCGCGGTAAATTGTTCGTTCAGAAACTTCGAGGTGTTGCGCCAGATCGTGCGCGGTCATGCGTCCGCGCGTCTGAAGCAGCATCAGAATCGAGAGTAGTCGGTCTGCACGCACAGGATTGACCTCCATGAGATAAGGGGTCATATGTAAGCGTAGATAGTATAACATAGAAAGCTTTCCAATGCGAGTGATGTGAGAGGGCATGCCCGGGCAGAGGGCTCCGCTTTGTAAGGGGTGGTTT
>CAXUGH010000052.1:0-20137 GCA_964250365.1 uncultured Ktedonobacteraceae bacterium | reverse complement strand
AATAATCATTTTTACTCCTGGGTTTTTTGGCTGGCCCAATGCCCTCTCACATCACTCGCATTGGAAAGCTTTCTATAAAAATCTCAACCACAACATAGTACTAATTTGCTAGTACTTACGCTTGTTATTTCAGACCATATCAACTATACTCAATATGTAGCAAGCAAGCGGCTAACACGATGATAAGCCTGAGTCACTGCCTACGACTTGAGGGCTTCCCCTCCTTGACCGTCTCCTGTTTTTTGTTGTTCCTCTCTGTGGGTGTCTCTCCACCCGCACCATTCTCCTCCTTTGTAAAGAGGCTTCTTTTGCATGTTCACGTCGATACTCGTTCTCCCCCCCACGAGTGGAGATGTGTATGTGGAAAGGGAGCCTCTCCCCTCTTTTGGATGTAGCAGCATAGAGAGACAGGGAAACATTGCAGCTTCCCTACCTCCCTAATCTTCCCTATTGCCACACGTCTGTAATAGGTATAGCGTTAGCACTATTGTTGGCGTAGGGTAAGCCATACATGTCTTCCAGTGTTCGTAGTACAGTGTAGTGATCGATATGCTCACTGTACTGGCCTTGCTTGACCATTGGGCCTACGAAGAGCGTTGGGATTTGATTGACCGAGGTGTCGTCATCCTCATCCCATGTGACGATGAGCAAGCTGTTATTGGTCTTTGCCCATTGTACATAGGCGTCGAGATGGTTTTTTAACCAAGTATCGGCTTGCTGAATTGAGGCGGAATGCATGTCGTCCTGCTGGTTGGGAATGACAAAGGAGACGGTGGGCAGAGACGCAAAGGACGTAGGAAAGCTGCTGAAGGGCTGATTTGAACTCGAAGGCACGTTTGAAAAATCGACCCAGGGGTTGTGCTTGCGGGCGTAAAGTGGATTTGAGGAGCTAGGAGCGTAGCAACCAGTATAGCCAGCGCGTGTCATGCTCTCCGAATAACCCGCAAAAGTATCTCCAGCCTGAAGCAACTCTTGCCCTAGATTTGCACCCGTAAAGGTTTTGGGGCAAGCATCGCTGCTCAAACCGAAGGTTGAACCGGCAAATAAAGCCAGATAGTTAGGTTCACTGGGATGCGTGATAGCATGTGCATCGGTAAACGAGGCTCCCTGTGCGGCAAGTGCATTGATATATGGCGCACTGGAAGAGCCGATAATCTGGTCATAGCTGTGATTCTCTTCCATCACAATCACGACATGGCTGGGACGAGGTAGGGTCGCCTGTGCATGCGCCACAGATGAGAGGCAGATGCTCACAAGCAGGCTCAACAAGAACAGTGGAACGACGACGATACGCATTCCACGCGTCAGGTTTTCAGCTTGAGTACTGAAAAAGTGTGTTTCGTTGGAAAAATTCACATGTTTCTCCTTTATGCTACACGTATACAAAACCTTAAAAAGAGCGACAACACTCAGTAAAGTAAGCATACCTATTGTATCTTAAAAGGAGTTTATAAGTATGTTAAAGATAAAAGAAAAGTATTTTATAACATGAATAAGAACAAATGATGCGGTGGTCGGCATGCCGACCACCGCATCATTTGTTCTTATTCATGTTATACTGCTTCCAGCGTTCGTCCTGTGAACTGGCTGTTGTAGAGGTCGGCGTAGAAGCCGTTTCTCGCCAGCAATTCCTCGTGCGTCCCCTGCTCGACGATAGTACCGTGATTCATGACCAGAATCAGGTTTGCGTCACGAATGGTCGAGAGACGGTGCGCGATGACGAAGTTGGTGCGACCCTGCATCAGTTCGCCCATTGCCTTTTGAATGGACATCTCTGTGCGCGTATCGACACTACTCGTCGCCTCGTCCAGAATGAGAATCTCAGGGTTTGCCAGGATTGCACGCGCAATGGTGAGCAACTGTTTTTGACCCTGCGAGATGTTGGTCGCATCCTGGTTCAGCACGGTATCGTAGCCCTCTGGTAGGGTGCGGATAAAGTGGTCTGCATAGGCAGCTTTAGCGGCCTGTACCACCTCTTCGTCCGTGGCTCCCTCACGTCCATAAGCGATGTTCTCACGAATTGTGCCATTGAAGAGCCATGTATCCTGTAGCACCATGCCAAACATGCGGCGCAAATCGCCACGTCGCAACTGCGTGATGTCCACGCCATCAACCAGAATTTTACCGCTGTTGACTTCATAGAAGCGCATCAGCAGATTGACGAGCGTCGTTTTGCCCGCACCGGTTGGACCAACGATGGCAATGGTTTGTCCCGGCTGAACGTTTATGTTCATATTCTCGATCAGTGGCACATCCTCTTTATAGCGGAATGTCACAGAGTCAAATGCAACCGCGCCATCTGGGGACTCGATGGCCTGCGGAGAAGCAACCTCTGGCACTTGCTCCTCCTCGTCGAGCAGTTCAAAGACACGCTCGGCAGAGGCAATCGTCAATTGAATGACGTTGGCGATATTCGCCAATTGCGTGATTGGCATGGTGAATTGCTGTGCGTACTGAATGAACGCTTGCACATCACCAATCGCAATCGCTCCGTTCGTCACCATGATACTGCCGACAACGGCAACGAAGACGTAGCCGATGTTACCGATGAAACGCATCAACGGCATGATGGTACCGGAGACGAACTGCGCTCGCCACGCCTGCTCGTAGTACTTGTCGTTCAGCGCATCAAACTCGCTGATCGAACGTTCCTCGTGACCGAAGGCTTTGACGATCTTGTGTCCAGTGTACATCTCCTCAACGTGCCCATTGAGGTTGCCCAGCACCTTTTGTTGTTGCGAAAAGTACCGTTGCGAACGTTTCGCTATCCATGTCGTGACAAGAATGCTCAATGGTAACGTAATCACGACAACCAGCGAGAGCAGCAGGTTGATGGAGAGCATCAACACAATCACACCGACCAGCGTCACAAACGAGGTAATAAGTTGCGTCAAGCTCTGCTGTAATGTGGTGCTGATATTGTCGAGATCGTTGACAGCGCGGCTCATAATTTCACCGTGTGTCTGTCCATCGAAAAACTTCAGTGGCAGACGTGACAGCTTCTCATCGACCTGTTTGCGTAGCGTGTACACCATGCGCTGTGCCACAGCAGACATCACGTATTGCTGGATGTACACGAAAACTGCACTGATAATGTAGAGAATACCCAGGAATATCAGAATCTGCCCGATATATTGAAAATCAATTGCCGCTCCTGGTACGTGGCGAAACTTTGCGACAACACCCTCGAAAAGCTTGGTTGTCGCCATACCCAGGATTTTCGGGCCGACGATGTTGAATACGGTACCGATAATGGCGGCAATCAATACTATGAGCAAGCGAAATTTATATGGCACGAAGTAGCCCAAAAATCGCTTGAGCGTGCCACGAAAGTTTTTGGCTTTCTGTACCGGCATGCCCATACCACCACCCATTGGACCACGTCCCATAAAACCGCCTTGCTGCTGTTGTCGCTGCTGCCCTATACGTTGTTGACTCATGCTACTTCCTCCAATGACAACTGCGAGGTGACGATTTCACGATAGACCTCACTGCTCTGCATCAGTTCGCGGTGTGTACCGATGCCGACAATGCGTCCCTCGTCTAAGACGATAATCTGGTCCGCATCCATGACTGTGCTTACGCGCTGCGCCACGATCAACACAGTGGCGTCTCGCGTCTCTGGTTTGAGAGCCGCACGTAGCTGAGCATCAGTTTTGAAGTCAAGAGCTGAGAAACTATCGTCGAATATGTATAGTTCTGGTTTTCTTACAAGAGCACGCGCAATCGAGAGACGCTGCTTCTGCCCACCTGAGACGTTGTTGCCGCCCTGAGCAATTACCGAGTTCAGACCATCAGGCATGTCCGCGATAAACTCGCTGGCTTGCGCGACATCGGCGGCATGTTGCACCTCTTCGTCGGTGGCGTCTTCTTTGCCGTAGCGAATGTTTTCCGCGATGGTACCGGAGAAGAGAACGGCCTTTTGCGGCACCAGACCAATTTTCGCGCGGAGATGCTGCTGCGACATCTTGCTGATGTCGTTGCCATCCACCAGAATGCGCCCTGAGTCGATATCGTAGAAGCGCGGTATCAGGCTCACTAACGTTGATTTGCCCGAACCTGTGCCGCCGATAATCGCGGTTACTTCGCCGGGGGTAGCTCGAAATGAGATGTTGGAGACGGCTGGCTCCTCGGCTCCTGGGTAGCTGAACGTGACGTTCTGGAACTCGACGTAGCCACGCTCAGTATCATTATCCTGCACGGTAGCGGCATCTTTAATTTCAGGCTCGATGTCCAGCACCTGATTGATGCGGTCGGCTGAGGCTGCGGCACGCGGTAACATAATGAACATCATTGAGAGCATAAGTAGCGCGAATAGAATTTGCATCGCGTATTGCAGGAACGCAATTAATGCGCCGACCTGCATCTGTCCATTGTTGATGCGAATAGCACCGAACCACACGATGGCAATGCTCGACATGTTGACGATAAAGAACATCATCGGCATCAAAATGGCAACGATGCGGTTGACGCGAATTGAAACGTCCGTGAGGTCGTAGTTGGCGGTATCGAAGCGTTTCAACTCGTAGTTATCGCGGTCGAAGGCGCGAATGACGCGCACACCTGATAAGCCTTCATCGAGAATAAGATTGAGCTTGTCAAGCTTTCCCTGAATCATGCGGAAGAGCGGAATTGCTCTAGTCATAATCAGCAGAATGCCCACCAGCAGGATAGGAATAATCACCACGAGAATCCACGAGAGGCCAGCATCCTGCTCAATTGCGAGGATAATACCGCCAATCGCCATCAGTGGGGCACTAATCATCATGTTCAAGATGATGACGAGAACCTGCTGCACCTGCGTTGTGTCGTTGGTAGTGCGTGTAATCAAAGAAGCTGTGCTGGCTGTATCGAACTCGTGCAGCGAAAACTGCTCGACACGGTGAAACAGCTTACCACGAATCAGCCGTCCGAAGCCAGTTGCGACCTTCGAGCCGTAATAACTGCCAGCGATGGCGCAAAGCGTGCCCGCGACTGTAATCAGTAGCATTACGCCGCCTATGCTTAGAATATAATTTGTATCCCTCTTCACGATGCCCTTATCGACAATATCCGCCATCAACGTTGGCAGATAGAGGTTGGCGAAAGACTGCGCGAAGGCCAGTACGATCACCAGTAAGAGCACGAAGCGGTAGGGTTGTAGAAACCGAAACAAGCGTATCATGCTTTATACTCTCCATTCCAATAATCATTGTGTGCATGTTTTGCAGCATGCTCCTCAAAGTAAGAGTAGACTTTGAATAGCAGGTCGGCAAGCTCGTTGCTCTGCTCCTCGCCAAGATAGTTCATCAAACCATGTAGCGACTCAGAGAAAGAATCAGAAGCCATTTGAGCCACATAGTTGCCCTTCTCCGTCAACGAGATGCCGATAGTGCGTCGATCCGTCGGATCGTTATGCCGCTCGACGAGCTTGCTGGCTTCGAGACCCTTGAGCAACTGCGTGATCGTCGGCGAAGTCACATGCAATTGTTTGCTGATATCCGAAACTTTCATGGGGGCGTCCGCAGTGGAACCATGCTTAATGCAGAACAATGCACGAATCTCGCTTGGCTTGCAGCCGCCAACCGTCTGATCGTGCCATCTTGCACGTTTGAATTGACCTAGAGCTTGCAACAGCTTTTGCTCAGTTGCGTTAGTAGCTATATCCATTCTTGATGTATGCCCTTTTAGATAGGTTGGTAACTAATTTATTAGGTAAGCTAATTGTATCTCACAAAAAAAATTTGTCAAGGAATAGGCAACAACTTTGCAACAATTTTACATTCTCTTGTCTATTTTCACATCTTTATGCTATATAAAAAGATAAAGTGATACAATGAAAACAATTGTGTACAGGATATTTATGAAAAAAGCTAGCACTCAACTTCCAACCAAACAAACCACAACCAAACAAACTCGTCGCCGCGAGGAGCAGAGACAGCGTGAGTTACAACGTCAACGGGCAATAAGAAATAGGCGCATTCTCATCGGCATAACGGCCCTGGTTGTACTGCTTGTTGTAGCTGGTACAGTATATTTTGTCAATCAGCAGAACCAGCAGACACAGACAGCGACCGTGACCAGTTCAAATTCGGCATATGCGCCACTGAATGGGGTCGCTTGTAACAGTAGCGAGCAGTTGAACTATCACGTACACGCTCATCTCTCGCTCTACATCAATGGAAGTCCAGTGTCGTTACCGCAGAACATTGGCATCGCCAGCGATGGCTCCTGCTATTACTGGTTGCATACGCACGATACAACAGGGGTTATCCATATTGAGGCACCGAATAAGCAGACATTCAGCCTCGGCACATTCTTCCAACTCTGGAGCCAACGCTTCCCAGAAATACAATATCCCACTGAGTTAGATCAGACGCAGGGCTGGCAGGTTTACGTCAATGGTAAGCTTTACAAAGGCGATTTTCGTGCCATTCCGCTCGACCCACACGCACTGATCACGATGGCCTATAATTCTCCGAACGTCACGCCCGACACAACATACGCGTGGCAAGGGCTATAACGTCTATAACTCATAAAAAAGACACAAGAATAGAAAACTTCGTTTTCTATTCTTGTGTCTTTTTTATGAGTTATCCAATAAACTCTTTGGCGAAGCGTCGCACGGAGTTCAGCGTGGTTACGTCGGGGAAGGTGAACAGGAGTTCCTGCACGCCAGCCGCCTCGTACTCGGCAAGCCGCTGACGAATGGTATCGGGTGTTCCAATGAGGGCACTGCTTATGCGATCACCAAAACGTTGTCTCACCACTTCTGGAATGGTGGCAAGTGCGTCATCATAGGTATCACCAATGGCACAGACGGTGCCTACAGTACGATGAATATCATCGTAGTTGCGCCCCACCGTTTCGCAGTGCTGTCGAATTACATCAAACTTGTGTTTGATCATCGCAATATCGCCGTTGACGTTGCAGGCATCGCCGTATTGCGCGACCAGTTTGAGCGTCACTTTTTCGCCACCACCGCCAATCAGCATAGGGATATGTGGCTTCTGCACCCCTTTGGGTGAGTTGATTGCGCCGCGTATCTGATAGTACTTACCTTCAAAGACCGCTTCATCCTGCGTCCACATCGCAAGAATGACCTGTACAGCCTCTCGTAAATAGCGCAAGCGTTCAGGCGCATCGGGATACTCATAGCCATAGGCGCGGTACTCATGTTCGTACCAGCCTGCACCAATACCGAAGTTGAGGCGTCCGTGACTCAGCACATCGACCGTACTTGCCATCTTCGCCAGCAACGCGGGATTGCGATAGCCGTTACACGTCACCATCTGTCCGATGCGTAGCCGCTTGGTGTCGCGTGCAAGAGCCGCAATGCTGGTCCAGCACTCGAACGTCACCTCCTGCGACGGTTGAGGAATCGTATGAAAGTGATCGACGAGCCACCCCGACTCATAGCCCAATTCGTCGGCGGTCTGCGCCACCGTTGTCATCGTCTCGTAAGCTTCAACCGGGTCTTTGATGGAGGCAAGGTCCATCGTCCAACCTTGCGGAAGAATCAAACCGAACTTCATTGCCATACTGTAACCTCTTATTGTTATTTTTCGTTAGGGACTTTCCCAAAGTAAGTATAGCACGTCGGACGCACCAGCAAAGCGATTTACAAGAGGTATGTGTACATCCCAACATGAAACTGGTCGCTTTTACAACAAGTATCCTGATGGGCAAGCTATCTCAAACAACTTGCCCACCAGGATATTGGTGTGATTTTCGCTATGATACTGTTTGTATTTACACAAAACGACATATCTACACGAATTATGACTTTAACGAAGCAATATCTCATCATCCATCGGCTGGTACGTCGCGGTCGTATATGGTGATGGCATACCCATCAAGATCAACAAAGGTGAACTGCCAACCAAATCGCCCGTTTGAGGGTGGTCTCAAGATGGTGACACCAGCCTCAACCAGAGCATCATGGACCACTCGGCTGTCAGCCGCCTTAAACCAGATACCAGGAGCTTCGATTGGACGAGGAATGCTCTCCCAGTTCACACCTGGGGGAAGCGGTGACAGCCCGAAAGGGATAGGATAGGTTAAGAATCCAACTGCTCCGCTTGGAAAGACTTCTGGGTCGCGCCTGAGACCAAGTGTCTTCTCGTAGAAGTCCGCTGAGACTTTCACGTCACGGACTTTAAGGCCAACGAAGGCGGGTCCCTTGAGATCAAAATTCTTTGACATTGTGCTAGACTCCTTTTGTCTACATATCTTTTTCACTAGGTACGTCAGCGTATGCGTCTTCTGAGAATGTTCTTCAACCACCATGTCGGAGCTGAATATACATACACTCATTAGACTGTGGTGAAGGGCAAAACTGTGCGGCCTCATGAGGAATATTTCTGCTCAATGTACATAGAGTACCAATTGTCTGTCCATGAACAATACTAGTGGCAAAGAGCGAAACTATGCGATAGAATAAAAATGTTTCCTTCATCAGTTTGTGTGTTTTGTTGGTTGCACTGATGAGGAGTCAAATCTCTTGCAGAATCAAGGAAGTCTTGTGACATCTGAACAGAAAAAGACAGACAATCCGTCCGACAAAGTAAAGAGAGTTCCTGAGGACCTGATTACACACCTTTCTGCTCATAGCACATCTGACGTGAGTTCCCTGATTGAACCATATCGTCAGGAGTTACATCTGCACTGTTATCGCCTCTTGGGTTCACTCCATGATGCCGAAGATCAGGTACAGGAAACAATGCTCCGTGCTTGGCGACACTTTGACACATTCAAAGGCTCAGCCTCGTTGCGTACCTGGCTGTACACGATTGCTACCAACATCTGCCTTGATGTCCTCAAGAAACGCTCGCCACGCATACTGCCTACAGCAGTCTATCCCGCTACGGACCCATCACATCCTATTGCGTCACCGATTGCCGAGGCAATCTGGCTTGAACCCTTCCCCGACACTTGGCTAGCTGAGGCAACGGAGAATCCAGAAGTACGTTATGAGAGACACGAGAGCATCTCGCTTGCCTTCCTCACTGCTCTTCAGGTGCTTCCACCCCGCCAACGAGCCATCTTGATTCTAAGTGATGTGTTGGACTGGCATGCGAGTGAGATTGCACACCTGCTTGAGGTATCAGTATCAGCGGTCAATAGTGCCTTGTACCGTGCAAGGGTAACTCTTGAAAAGAACTATTGCACCGACCAACGAGAGATAGCGCAGATGGGTCGTCCTGATACAGAGACGAATACACTCCTCTCTCGCTACGTCCATGCATGGGAGACAGATGATGTTACCGAACTCGTGTCTCTTCTGAAAGAAGACGCCATTTTGAATATGCCACCTTACCCTTCGTGGTATGCTGGACGAGAAGCCGTTCGTGCCCTTCTTGTTGCCATACCATTTCGATCTAGGGAGCAGAATCGCTGGCGTTTGTATCTGACACATGCGAATGCACAGCCAGCATTTGTCGTGTATGGAGTTGACGAAGCGAAGAACTCCTATCGAGCAGTGGGAGTTCAAATTGTGACTCTCGATTATTCGCAGCTTCCGAGGCAGATTACTCAGGTGACGATCTTCCTTGATCCATCGCTCGTCACCTTCTTCGGATATCCATTGCAATTGCCTCAATAAATTCAGTACTCTGTGCTTGCTTCCACTGGTTAGGGGTCGAGTATGAACATAAACACGGAAAAAAGATAAAAATAATTTTATATAAAATATTAGTATGAACGGACCAGGAAACGGTTC
Source organism: uncultured Ktedonobacteraceae bacterium (assembly GCA_964250365.1). Classification (GTDB taxonomy): domain Bacteria; phylum Chloroflexota; class Ktedonobacteria; order Ktedonobacterales; family Ktedonobacteraceae; genus JBBQVS01. The sequence continues at coordinate 10,437 of CAXUGH010000052.1, read as the reverse complement.
TAACTTTGCGTTAAAACCGTTTCCTGGTCCGTTCATACTCGATCCCCAGTTCTGACGAAAGAGGGAAAACTTCTTTTCTCAAAGATAGCTTTCCCCTTCTCACATCACACCCGAATCAAATCTCTCCTACGGAACAAAAACTCTACAAACGCGGTCAACATAACAATATAGCCTATCGCAAGCAGAAACATTCCAACGCTATAGCCATCGACTACACCTATCGTGCCGAGATTGTAGCAGGTGGTAAGCGGCGCGAGCGGAATCCGTACCCACGAAAAATACGTTGCCACAATGTTTACGCTGGTATTCGTGTACAGCACAAGCGCGAGCCATACCAGAAAGACAATCTGGAGAAGACGCGTCGCAATCGGGCGGAAGAGCAGCACTGTGAGGATGCACAGAATCCAACAATTGACTAATAGGCCAATCGAACCTAGTAGCATACCGCTAAACGTTGCATCGGCGATGCAGAGCGGATTGCAGGGTGGTGGAGTAAAGCGGTGAAAGCTCATCGCCAGCAGCATCAATATCAGATATGCAGGAACGCGCAACACACAGGTCGCTACAATGACGCCGCGAATATACGCCGCACGCGACGTGAGCCGCGCCAGTGGTAGATACATTCGCGCCCTCATTGCTCGCTGCATCATCACAATCGTACTGAGAATGGACAACACACCCATCGCCTCGCCCGCTGTACCGAAGAAATACGAGACATTGCCACCAAACTCCAAATAGAAGATAGCATAGGCCAGCCAGACAAAAACAATGTCGCCCAGTATCCAGCCGCTCCGCACATAGCCACGCAACGTAAAACGCGCCACCGTCAACGTCGGCAACCGCCAGAAACGCGTCAATGCGCCAGAAGATGTTGTTTGTGTGGTGGAAATGTTCATATTTGTATTGTGCTTTCTGTTGTGTTCACATATACCTCTTCGAGCGTGCGATTGACGGGGTTGAGCGATACGATGGGGATATTCGCATTGACTAGTCGAGCGAGTACGCCAGCCTGTGCTGTATCAGGAATGCGTAACAGGTTGCCCTGTGTCTCCGTTACCTGTTCGCTTAGACCGAGACGTGCCACGACGCTCGACGCATCCTGCTCGTTTGCTAGCACAATCTCAACAATCTCTTGAGAGTGTTGCAAATCCGACACGGTACCGCTGAGAATGAGACGCCCACGTCGTAGAATGCATACGGAGTCGCATAGAGCCTCGACCTCCGAGAGATAGTGCGAACACAGCAGTATCGTCTTGCCCTCTTTGCGTAAACCAGCGATAATCTGCCGCACCTCCCACTGGCTACGTGGGTCCAGCCCGCTCGTCGGCTCGTCGAGAATCAGCAGTTCGGGATGAGTCAGCAATGCCTGGGCGATGGCGAGACGTTGTAACATGCCCTTCGAGTATGTACCCGTATTGCGGTCAGCCGCCTCCTGCAAATGCACCTGTTCGAGCAATGCCTGTACGCGAGCCTTGTTCGCCTTGTCCCACAAGCCGGAGAGGTGCGCGAGATAGGTCAGATAGGCGCGACCCGTGAAGCGCGTCTCAAAGATAGGGCGTTCATGTACGTAGCCAATTCTGGGATGCGCCAGCGCAATCCGCTCCTCGCCGAACACGCGAAGGCGACCCGACGTAGGAAAAATAAAGCCCATAATCATGCGTACCAGCGTAGACTTGCCCGCGCCATTCTCGCCCAACAACCCGAACGAGCTTCCCTGCTCAATAGTCAGCGTCAAATCGTGCAAAGCCGTAATCCGCGCTCCGTACGCTTTTGTAAGCTCTATACATTCAATAACAGGAGGCATGGTAGCAATTCCCTCTCATAAGTTGTGATTGATCAGTTGAGGATACAATAGCATGATGAGGAGGTGAAAGCATCAGACGAAAGGGCAATGTTTGCTCACTTATACAGGTGAACAAACGCAGCATTTTGATTAGATATACGTATAAAACAAATATATTAATTATTCATACAAACATAAAAAGTAAAAATAATAAAGCAAATTCAAATAATAGACTGAGACACCTCTGAACTTGGTATTTCATTAAATTGGAAGACCATATTACTTAAAACAGAGTACATTTCGTCATGAATAGAGGTTGGTAGTTGCTCTAGTGTTGCAAGATTAACAATATCAGCAAATTCAGATGGTTTTGGATGCACAAAACCACTAATCTCTTCATTTATCCAAAAATTGCACAAGAACTGTTTTGCGTCGTCTTTCTGAAGTAATGTCAGTACTAGTTGTACCGACTTTGCTATATAACCAAAATCGTCAAGAAAATCCATTCCTAAAAAAGCGGTAGCAGCTAAAAGTCGTTGAGAAGTTGTCAGACTTTGATCTTGAGCAAACTCGATCAAACGTTCAGCATATGGCTCATCGTGATGAAATGAAGGAATCGTTTGGTAAAGCGCAGTAGTGTACTGTATTTTCTGTTCAATAGAAAAGTTAGCAGTTTGTGCTAAGCTTAAAAGTATGTGCTTAGCTTGTTTCCATAACTTAGAGTTTGCAGAACTGATTTTCTCAAGAAAATAAGCCGCTTGTACTTGCTGCACAATAGATAGTTCTGTGTGTTGTATTAAATCTAAGAGCAATCCTCCCATAACCTTTCTCAATTTTGAAGAAGGATTGTAAATACTATAGTAAATCATATCCAAAGCTTTTATTTTTAAATCTATAGAATTACTGTTGCGTAACGCTAAATCTATAAGAAATTTATTATCTACTTTACCTACATTTTCCGCGTAAAGAATTATCTTTAAAGTTTTTACTTTATATTCTCTTGGAGTTTCAATACTCTCAAATAGCTTCACAAGCATTTGAATAGCTAGTTTCTTTTCATATGATTTACTAGAGTTTATTTCACAAAGAACTCGTGCAGCACTAATACGTTGCTCAATAGGTTGATCAGTGTTTTGAGTGAGTTGTAGTAGTATTTGAACAGCTAGTTTCTTTTCACGCGATTTGCTAGAAGTTATCTCACAAAGAATTTGTGCAGCACTAATACGTTGCTCAACCAGAAAATTAAGACTTTGAGTTAAATGCAAGAGGTATTTAATGGACTGTTCTCGCACAGGGGACTTCTTGGCACTATAAATGTATAGCTGTTCTGCGGCAATTATCTTTGTGTCTATATCTAACGTTTTGTCTCTCATTACGATATCCATAAGCGTTTCTTGAGCAATCTTCGCACACAGACGTGTTTTCAGAAATCTACCTAGATAATGTAATGCAGTTGAACGTTGTTCTCTGAATGACGACAATCTCACTACTGTCGTCAAGCACTCAATAATCAATTCGACAAGAGAAGCCTCTACAGGCATTTCTTCGGCTAAACATTTACAAACAAAGAATAAGTCTTGCTGTATAATGTTGGTATATTGGCTACGCTTACTTACAAGCTTTCCTTCAATAATCTGTTGCAGTTGTTTCGTTAACGGTCGTGGTTTAAGTTTATTCAGCAGAAGCGAAATTACTTCGCTCCAATGTGGATCGTGTAAGTGTTCTTCTAAAAAAGAACTAATAATTTGAGCATCTTCTTCTTGTTGATAACGTTCGTATATATCTGCGGCAGCAAAATACTCTTGGAACGTGCGATGTACAAAGCCATATAGTTCTTCGTCATTTTCACCCTTCCCTCGTTCAACGATGAGTCCTGCTTCTACTTTCATTAAATCAAGAAAATGGCTTGCTTCGGCATGCTGCTCTACTCCTTCGGTAATCAATTTCCTGTCTTTTAGAAAATGCTCTATCTCACGTAACATAAACTTGGTTGATACGTCACTAGCAGTATTCTCGCTACTACGTGTGGAATTAGTACTCCTATTACTTTCTTGTGATTGTTTATGAAGAACGTACCCCAGATGTGCAACACACGCAAACTGATCTTCTTTCTCCATTTTGATTTCTTTCCAACGAATGTCTGTCCCTTTTAGCTTGGCCCAAGTTTCTAATAAAAGATTTGCACAACGGTCGTAAACCTGTACCCTTCTATCAGGAAGTCGTTCGGAACGATAGAGAGCAGTAATAACAGTTAGAAGTAGTGGATTCTCTGCTAATTTGTGCAAACGCGAGTTATTTCTCAATGCCGCATAAAGTGTTTCTAACTCTTCCTGAGCCTCTTGAGGAATAGGAAATAGGCGTAGGACGTGAATATACCAGTTTTTTAAAAACTGTTTAATTTGTTCATCATTGAAGTCTTGAACTTGAGCATGTGAAAATAGTTGCTTAGAACAACTGGCAAGATTGTAACCTACAGGACGAGATGTAACTAAAACATAGCTATTCGGGTATAATTGTGTAAAATGCTCTATTTCCTCAACAAGTCTCTTACGTTCACTAAGGGTTGCTACCTCGTCAAGACCATCAAATAGTACCAGCATACTCTTATTACGAAGAAGTTTATCAAACATAAGAGAGCTAATTCTGATACCTTCTCCGCCCAAGAGAACTTTGACTACATATGTCAAGAAGTCATAGTCAGGTTGATGCTTACGAATTTGAGTGAAGAGACGCAACTCGATACGCAAAGGAAGAGGTTTACTTGGCAAGAAATGCAGATCAATATCTGAAAATGATGATAAATTTGTTGCGGCATGACTCCATGCAAGATGTCGAACAGCTGTTGATTTACCTGATCCAGGACCGCCAAGTAAAACAAGTTGAGAGTGCTTTTCTAAAAGGTCTACTAACGAATCCTGTTTCTTATCATCCGCAATTGCATAATCCTGTAAAGCAACTTGTAATGGTACAAAAATGCCATTTAACTCAGGGTCTCTATTTTGGTCTTTAGGAACAACTCCAACGATCTTGAGATTGTGCAGCACTCGTTCGATATGAGTTGTATAAACTTCTACATCGCGCTTGAATTGCTCTTCCGTATAATCATTCGCCATAAGCACACGGATTTGGTTAATATCTTTAGCCGTGTTTATAGTAGCAATATTGGCTCTTGCTTGCAGCGTCTCACTTATTTGGTGTTGAAAAACAGAGTCAGCATATAATTCTGTTACAAGAGCGTCGAAAAAGCTTTTTAGATATTGATCTGCATCTACTTCTATAGGAGGAAGAAGTCGAGATAGATTACGAGAACGTAAAGATTGATTGTATATTTCGTTTAAATCTACTACATTTGGTGCATCGGATAATGAAAAGAGAGTTGTAACTTCACGACGGAGTATGTCACTATGAGGTCCTTGCTCGAATAGCACATCAAGAATATCACGATACTGGTCTCGCTCAGCCTGTTTACGAAACCTTGCTAACCCACGTTTAACCGCTTTTTTAAGGACTTGCTCTAAATGACGTTGCTGTTCTTTATCATCTAAGAGCCTTTTCCCTTTCGCTACCGCAAATTCTTTTCCTTGGTCAAGTAGCGTACCACGTAGGGCTTCTAAAAAACAGGGTGTATTGGTAGCAATAAGTCCTGCTATCCATAGTGTTAATGGTTCCATACTTTAATACCATCTCTCACATAATTTTTTGTTTGACTTTATCAAACGTATTATATAAGAAATATTGTAATATTTCATGACAATGAAATAAAAATTGTGAGTATCCAGTTTCTTTTATAAGCGAAGTGCTTATTCTACAGATGCAACGAGAACTGTACGCACTATATCTTCGTCATCTATAGAACATACAAGCCTGAGTATCTCACGGATAGCCTCTACATGTTCAATTTTTGCGACTTGTTGCTGTGCCAAAGTTTGTAGTGTAGGAAAACGTTGCTTTATAATCCCAATGAGTTCTGAGCGGAGAGCCTTTGCCCTGCCGATGGCTAATCCTTCTTGATAACCTTTTTCTCGTTGTCGTTGAATGAATTCGTCTTGATCTAGCAGCATATCGAACACGTCTGTGTCCAGTCGCTCTTCTTCCATATACCGAGAGGCTAGCGATAATGGAACACTGAGAATAAAGCGTGCTGTTATCTCATCACGAGCCTCGAAAAGGATTTCTAGTGTGTGCCTTAATGCCTCTTTGTCAGTAAGACTTTCTGCTTTCTTTCTTGCTAATTCTGTCAAAAAGGGATGACGAGCCTTTGTGTATTTAACTAATGTCTCTTGAATTTCTTTTGCTATCGCCTCATCTCTTACGCGTTCACATAGTTTCTGGATAAATTCGTCATGCTCTAAAACCTCATTTGACATGCTCATACTCAATCATTCCTATGCTTTAGGTTAAGGTACTTTTAGGCCACCGACGTAGGCGAACTAAGAATAGCACGTACCGTTGCCTCGTCGGGAGCGGCAAATATCCTATTTAGTATGCTCTGTAATTGTGCTTGTTGAGTCGTTGCCTCTGCTCGTTGTCGTGCTAAAGCTGTTAAAGAAGGATAACGAATATTCACGTAGTTGATGAGTACCTCTTGAGTTTCTTCGATTTTTCCCTCTTGATGACCCCGTGCCCGTTGCTTCTGCACAAATTCGTCTTGTTCTAATAATTCGTCAAACATGGCTAGTCGCTCCTTTACCTGTGTTTTTTCTAACGGTGGCAATGTTTCCGCACGTTTCAAGAATACACTTAACCATAATAGCCGACGTGCTAACTTTGAGTCGTTTCCTCTAAAGTATTCTATCAGTTCGTCGATAGCTTGCAAGAGCATGTTTGCATCTAAGGGATAAATGGGGACTAGGGCGTTCCCCTTGTGGGTGCCCTTGCTCTACCACGATACACCGTTTTCTTTGCTAAGTTGACACCTATTAGTTCACCAACCTTGATTCGACAATTTCGTAGGGACCAGATTTATCGCGTCAGCTGCTCAATTTATTGAGCGAGATCATGATACACTCTGTCTGCAAGCGGTTTTGGTAGTGATCTCGCGTGATAAATCACGCGACGGACGCGATAAATCTGGTCCCTACGAAATATCTTCAAATGAAGATTGTTGGCTCAATGTCCATTGTCCCTTTCCACCCAATTTTTTATAGTATACTCTACTTATTATTGCTTAACAAGGAACAGTTTAGATGCAGTAGAAAGAGACAATCAGCGTATGTACACTCCACAATTTCGGGATGTTTTGCTGGCACAGCGACAGATTCGCCCGTATTTGCAGCGCACACCGCTTTATTCGTATCCGGCGATCAACGATTTGGTTGGTACGAAGATTTATATTAAGCACGAGAATTATCAGCCGGTGGGCGCGTTCAAGGTGCGTGGTGGTGTGAATTTGATTTCGCAGATGAGCATGGAAGAGCGACGGCGTGGCGTGATTGCGGCTTCGACGGGCAATCATGGGCAGTCGGTGGCGTATGGTGCCAGGTTGTTTGGCGTGCAGGCGCGAATTGTGGTGCCGGAAGGGGCGAATCCTGGCAAGGTGGCGTCGATGCAGGGTATGGGTGCCGAGGTGCTGTTTCACGGCGCAACCTATGACGAGGCGAAGTCGTATTGTGAGCAGTTGGCGCAGGAACATGGCTACCGCTATATTCACTCTGGCAACGAGCCTCTGCTGATAGCGGGAGTTGCGACAGGCATCTTGGAGATGATGGAGGATGAGCCGGAGCTAGAGGTGATTTTTGTGGCAATTGGTGGCGGTAGCGGTGCGGCTGGCGCGTGTATCGTGGCAAATGCTATCAACCCGAATATTCGCGTTATCGGTGTGCAGTCGCAGGAGTCGTCGGCGGCATATCTCTCGTGGCAGCAGCATAAGCTGGTATCAGCACCCAATCGTACCTTCGCGGAGGGCCTGCGACGGGTACAGCGTTTGAGTTGCCACAGGCTATTTTGTGGGACAAGCTCGACGATTTCTTACTTGTGAGTGACGACGAGATTTCACAGGCAATGCTCTGGATGATCGAGCGTGCTCATACGCTCGCCGAACCCGCAGGCTCGGCACCACTCGCAGGAGCATATCGTTTACGGAGCGAGCTAGGCGGCAAGAAGGTCGGCATTGTGTGCTCTGGCGGCAATGTCTCGCTGGCACACTTGAGACGCGTCCTTGCGGTTACGCATTAGGGGCGTGAGGGCTTAATAAATTAGGCCCGAACGGAGACTTGGCGTGGTAGTGGAGAGTTCATCTCAATAACTCCTATGCTTGAACGCAGGACTGAGTAAGACTTAGGGCATTATTCTTCCTGCTGTCTTCTGCGAGGAATGACTTCATTAGTACGGCATACTTCTCGTAGCCCTGACGTTCAGCTAGAGCGAAGCAGACGCGAGCAACTCTTGCGCGTTCAGAGTTCTATGGTATAGTGCAAGGGGTTACTCGACTCAATGATGACCAACACATTGTCTCCAATGTGCTGTTTAGGGCGGAACTCTTGTGGTGAACTGGTGAAGATATAAGATTGTCTACTCTTTTTGTCAACCCACTCAGCTTTCACCACCCAGCCCTCGCGCCACGTTTCCGGCTCCAATTCCACGTCCGTCACTTTGGCTGGAATACATCCGGTGCAGGTGTATAATTTGTTTGCTTTCCACCTATGTTTGTAGAAAGCGTGCCCAATATAGAAACCTGCAATAGGAACTATACTTGCCAATAGCACAATAAGTGCTACTGGCATGCTTACGCATATAGAGATAGCTGCCATTGCTCTCCTTTCTCACATCAACGCATGTACACATACAGTCAGGCTTCTCATGCGCGCGACCCGCATGTGCATACTCTCGATGACGCTTGCCTAAGCCTCGTACCTCTTTTCCCTCTCGTATGATCCTGTTTGTTGGGAGGTATAGACTTGTGCCCGCATTCGCTCCATGTGCCATGATTCCTTCGTTCGTGTCAATTCGGCGCGGAGTCGCTTATTTTCTTGCTCTATCTGCCCTATCCTCATCAGGCGAGTGAGCAAGAGATTAAGCGAATTGCCAACGCGCCAGAGCATGTTGTCCTGATTCATTTGGGCACGGGCAGTCCGATCCCCATTAGCGGCTTTTACCAATACCTGTGAGAGGTGCTGTATCCCTGCATCAAGATGCCGCTGACGCTCAGCCTCGCGCTTCTGCAACTCGGCTTCGCGTTGCTGCAATTCAGCGATCTCTTCGGCGCGGTCTGCACGCGCCATAGCACGTAGGGCACTACGGACCCAAATGTAAGAGACCACCGCCACTACGATTTGTAGACTGATAGGCTGCGCTACGGCATTAAAGCCCATGCTCGATGAGAGCACCATTTGCAGTCCAGACGTGCGAGGTTGAAGGAGAAGATCGGCAACAATGAACACAATATTACCGACTGCGACGGGAAATACACTTATGGGAGTCAGCAACGAGACAGCAATAAGTTCCGACACGACCAGCAGGTCAAAGGTGGGAAGATCGCTCACGTCCAGGCCCATTGGAGTCGTGAGAAGCATGAGGCCACACCCAAGATCTACCACCGTAATGAGCAAGATACTTACCACCGTGACTTTTCCCATCTGGTTAAACAGAAGCGCGACAGCACACAGCACCAAACCAAGAACGACCGTCCCGATTGAGGCCGCGCTCTTCATCAAGAGCGCACCTGGTAACGCGATCAGTTGCGACAGAGCGATGACCAGAAGGATAGCATTGACCACCTTTTTGCCATGAACGTGTTCACGCAACAGGCGTTGAGAGTTGCGTTTGATAATTGTTGGGTGCGCTGTGCTGCTTTGCACGAGGCGATCTGTGAGTGGAAGCATACCCATGATCTTTTTCCCTTTCTGGATGGGAGAAGGAGTAACACATTTACACTTTCTCTCTGCATATTCTTTGCAGAAATACATTCATGGACTCATCATTTCACATGTATGTATGCATGCATGCAAAATGATGAGTTTCTATTCTCCACACGCGTTCCCTTGCACGAGTGGAAGGTTCTTAGATTGTCCCGTTAATATACGCAAGAGCTTTCGCCCCAGCCTGAGCTGCAACCTGTTGACCAAGTGCGCGTCCGTCCTCGTCGGCTTTCTGAAAATGAATGCCTCCATAGCGACGCGACATCCCCGCTTGCACAGCCGCTGAGGAGAAGGTAGGCCAGGAGAGGGTAACACTGCTCGCAGGTGTGATTCCAGGCTCAACGGAAGAGGATCCTGTGGCAGCCGTGTAGGAATCGCCGAAAGTATCACTTCCCGTGGCATTCGAGAGAATGTACGCTCCCGCAGCACTGAACGTGCTGTGCCCCGACACGTATTCGGGGAACGCTGGCGTCTTGATGTAGCTCTGCCAGAGGCTTCCATCAAACGTCTGTGTTCCTTTGCCGGAACCGGCCCAGGCAGTGATTGGTGTTCCAGTGTAAAGAGCATGCACAGCACTAACCGGGCGACACGAGTCATAGTGGCGTTTGCACTCCCAACAGGCGATGCTTGCATCAAAAATCGCGTTGGTGAGCGCGAAGTATAACAGAACATCGTCATTGAGCGTGTGACTGTACTTTTTCGAGACGAACTGAGCCAGGACAAACTGCGAAAGTAGATCCCAGTGTCCGGGAGGAGTGACGGATTTTGGACCATCAGCCCAATATTCCGCGATCACTT
>CAXUGH010000051.1:13469-21924 GCA_964250365.1 uncultured Ktedonobacteraceae bacterium | reverse complement strand
AAACAAAATAAATTTTTAAAACAAATAAATGGGGGGGTTAATCTTCGCCATCCACCACTAATTAAAACCACCCGAATTTTCTCTTTACTTTGCTACTCTACGCGATAAATGTTTGCCCAGTCATCGGGTGGAATACTTCCCTGTCCATTATCGACGATGCCGACAATCAGCGGAGAGCGCAAAAAGGTCGTGGTTACTTGCTCCATTGGTAGCCACGCGACATCGTTGACAAGCTGTTGCTCCGCTTGCTGATATGCATGGAAACGTGCATCTTGTTGCGTGTTGGCGTCGGCGGCTTCGAGTTGTTGTTGAACTGTTTGCTGTTGCATTGCTGTCGCGCTCATATTTTGACCATAGTTCATATTATTATTGGGAACGCCGTTGTCGAATTGCAACGTGAGCCAGTCCTGCGGGTCGGGATATTCGGCTACCCATGCCAGTCCCCAGAGTTGCAGACCATTAGCATTATTGGTTGCTGCTGTTACTCTATCGAGCAGCGTATTGTAGTCGATTGGGTCTGGCATTATGGCAATGCCCAGCACTTTTTTCTCGCGTGCGACGATTGCCGCGACCTCCTGATCGTTGCTAGTGACGCCTGTTGCGTAGGTCAGTTTAATAGCTGGCACCTGTGTCACACTCGACCAATGCTCCTCTTGTAGTCCCTGCTGAAACAATGCCTGCGCTTTTTGTATGTTTCCTGTGAGGCTCTGAGTGCCGTCAGGTCCTCTGAGAGCAGCATTATAGCCCAGCATACCCTGGGGTACGATATGATTGGTGGGGAGAACTGTTCCCTGCCATACCGAATTGGCGATGGCTGTTTTGTCGATGGCAAGCGCGAACGCTTGCCGGATATGAATATTGTCAAACGGCTTGACCAGATAGTTCATCGTATAATAGTTGATCCATAGCTGCGGTGTCTGGTGAAAGTCGTCGCGTTTTTTATTGTTCGCTAGTGCCGCCTGTGGCACGTCTGTCGTATCAATAGTGCCGTGCTGATAGGCTGCATAGGCGTCGCTTTCCTGATGGTAGAATGCGAAGCGCACGTGCTGTAACTGCGGTATCGCATTGTAGTAGTATTTGTTGGGGGCGAAATCGAGTTCTTGACCGTGAACGTATTGAGTTAGAATGAACGGACCCGCTCCGCCACCGTGCGTCAGGTGGTCGGGAAACTTTGCTCCATATTGCGTAATCAAGCTCTTCTCTACCACATATGAGCAGGTGTAGGTCAACATGTTCAGGAAGTACGCTGCTTTTTTCCTCGTGACGATAATGAGCGTGTTAGCGTCGGGTGTTTGCAGGGAGTCGTTGATAAGCGTTGTAAGATGTCCTGCTAGCAGTTGATCGGAATCTTTGACTAGGCTCAAGTAGAGAGGGGCAACGGTAGATTGTGTGGCTGGTTGCAGGGCGCGGTCAATGCTGTAGGCGACATCTTTTGAAGTCAAGGGTGTGCCATCGTTGAATCGCAGATTTGCCCGAAGGTGAAATGTCCAGGTGACGCCATCGGCTCCGAGGCTCCACGATTGGGCTAGTTGAGGATGAATTTGTAGCTTGTCGTCGAGTTGAACGAGACCCGTAAACATCATTTGCACCATCGAGATTGATGTCGGATCGTGTGCCAGCGCGGGGTCGAGCGTATCTATGTCTGTCATGCCAATGAGAGGTGCTGCATATACCTGCTTCTTAGGTGCGGCCTTGACCAGTTTTTTAGGTGCTGGCCCTCCAAAAACGTCACAGCCTGAGAAGAGAAGGCAACCGAGACAAAGCAACATAAGAAATAAGGATAAAGATTTTTTTACAGGGAACACGAGAAGGTTCTCCTCTAATATAGTGTTTTTGTATAGTATTTATAAAAACAGGAATGCCTTGTAAAAACTCAGATATTGTGTCTGAGGAGGGATGCATCCCTCCTCAGACACAATATCTGAGTTTTTACAAATTCGAGATGAGCGCGTCGCGTTCGCCGAAGGCGGCGGCACGAATGGCGACCTGCAGAAAGATATCGGTGTCTGTATCGCCCAACGTATGAGGCCACGCTAGAAATTCTTCGCTTGCGGCCTGGACAATTTGTAACGTATAGCCTGAATCGAGGGTGGCGTTGTTTCTGGCAGCGACAAGCCCAATCACGGCGAACAGTGTACGCGTATCATAGTTCAGCTTTAGATAGCGACGTGCAGTTGTCAAGGCACCGCTGGCATCGCCGCCTTCTAACTGCGCTTGAAGTGTGTCCAATTGCGCGGGCGCGATGAGACCACCACCTAGAACGGGGGCAGTTGATGCTTGTATTGTACTCGGAGCATTGTTTTGCGTAGCAATCTCTTTGCGTAACGCGTTGACAAAGGCGGCAGAGGTGAAGAGTAGCGGCAGTACATCGACATCCTGCACCTGTTGAAATGCCAGACGGATAGCCGAGGCGAAGAGCAGACCTTGCGCGACTCGAATGAATAACGCGCGGTCTCCTTCCCCAACGAGATGCATCACGTCGGCAGCGGCAAGCGAGATGACCGAGCTAATGGCTCTCGATGATGCCTCGCCTTTCATCAGCGCATCATATACTGCCTGACATACCTGCGTCGTGTCGGCGTCGCTCAAAATTACTTGATGAAGAGGTAACGCATTCTGATTTTTAGGTGTACTAATGCGTGTACGCACGCTTGCCATATCGTGTGCGGGGTCGAGCGCGAAGTCGTGGACCGTCTTGACCCACTCTGGCGCAACGGCATCAGGACGCAATGGTAAATGAGGCGTAAGCCAGTGAATAAAGACCGGTACACGGTCTCCCCATTCGACTGTGCCTAGCAATTGAAAGCCACGTACCGCAAGCATAAGTGGTCTACCGTTATCCTGAAACGTGGTTGCGATACTATCATACGTTCGCACCTCTAATGTGCGGTAATCGGCTCCAGTACCATATAGCCCAAAGAGCAGGCGTTCGACGCGTAAAGTATCGTTTCCTTCGACGGCTTCACGCATGGCCTCGTTCACGCTGCCCTTTTCACCCAGTCCACTTGGAAAGAAGGGTTCTGGATATGTGACCGTCGTCTTCTGACCTGCTTGTACCGCAGGAGCCGCTGCTAGCATTGCCTCCGCGAAGAGTGGCAGTGCGCGTTCGCCTCCTTGCTCTGTTCCGTCGAGGGGCTGGGGAATCGTATGAATGTAGCGGCACAACATTGCGGCTGCATTCAACATAAGTAACGTTTGTCCGGTCGGATCGCCGGGAGCGGCGAGTAGTCCTATGCGCCCTATCAGCACATCGGCAGATTCGCCGTGCGCCAGTAAATCGCGTGTGGCCTCAATAATCGCGTCATTGTCGCCAGCGACCAGCGCGGAGACGAGCGATGATATATCAGCCCTCATTTCAATTGATGCCATCAATATACCTCTTTATAATCAAAAATTATCCTTGTAATTCGCGGATTTCGCGTTCGATATCGGGAATTTCTGCGTATTCTTCGTCAAGTAGTTTGTATGCTCTATTCAGGTAGAGGCTAGCGAGTTGTGCGCCTTTTGGATTGGAGTCAATAGCAGCGGCAACCAATTGCTCTCCACGATATTTGTCTGCAAGCAAACTCGCAATACGTTGCATCCGCTGTCGAGCCTCTTGAAGTTGTGACTTATCTTGCCCGTCAATCGCATAGCGAGCCATGCCAATCCACTTGCCTAGCTCGGCGAGCTTTTGTCTATCAGACATTGTTTGCAACAGCAGTTCGTCGGCGTCTACATCATCAAGTGGTGTTGAATCATCTGAGCCTGTAAGGTTGAAAGGAGAAGACGCAGAGGAGAGTGTACCAAACGAGGAAATGTATTTCTCGTAGAGTTGCCCATACTCATCGCTACTAATCGCCGCCATTTGCATACGGTTCCCTGGGTCCATACCTATAACCGTGCCCACGTCACAGAGATCATCGCCGCGTCGTTCCGCCAGAAGTTCAAGTTGCTCCATCGTCTTGCCCTCTTCGAGCATTGGAGGAAAAGGCATGCCCTTCACGCCATTCGCTGTTTCGCCGAAGTCTTCCGGCGAGATCTGTGCCGCGAACATGGGAGGAAGATATTTTGCAAGTGATATTGGAATGGGAGGTACGATGCAGTACGTGCAGAAGACTTGTCCTGTACTACTGCGAGCCACAAGAATCGCGTGGCCTTTGGGAGCCTGTGCGTCGCCACGTAAAAACCGTATACTCATAACCAAAAACTCCTCATTATAACCCTTTACGAATCTGTTTTAGTCGTTTTACTAAGTCTTGATTGGAGCGCAATTCTTCCTCCGTTCCATCATCACCACTAGTTGGCATTGCGTCCTCATACGCTTGCAGGTGGCGAATAATCTCAGCACTCCCTGCGATACGTGCATAATTTTGTAACAACGTGTGCGCTTGCTCGTCCTGGTTGCGACGCACATCGGTAATCGCGGTCTGAGCATATAGTTCTGCGTATTGGCGCAGGAACATACTCCACTGTTGCGGCGTGTTCAAGCTCTGCATAACGCGCTCGACCTGTGTAATCGCCTTGCTTTGCTCATCGCGTGCCTGCTCAAAATCGCCGCGTATCATAGAGATGCCAGCACGAGCTGAGCGCGTATCGACAACGCCAAGCGGTCTGCGCTGCTGATGATAGAGCTTCAATGCCTGCTCAAAACTTTCCAGTGCCTGCTCCATCTCTACTTTACCACGCTGTGCTAGCCCCCGTGTGAGCAGCGTGTCGGCCTGTCCCTGCGCGGCACCTGCTTGATTGAACCGTACAAGAGCGGCTTCGCAATTCTCCAAGGAGGCATCCCATTCCTCTTGACCAAGATACACTTGCGCGATACCAAGGGCAGAAGAGCCATCGCCATCAACGCTCTCGACCTGCTGGAACTGGCGTCCTGCCGCGATAAAGGTGTTAAGAGCGGCTTCGAGCTTCTCGCGTGCAAGGCGTGTTTGAGCCAATCCCAACAGAGCCTCAGCCGCTTGCAACGGTTCCTCCTGAGCCTCGGCCTGTTCGTATGCTTCGCTAAAACGCGCCTCGGCCTGTGTCAGATCGCCCTGTGTCAGCAACAACTGCCCACGCACCACCGATACTATAGGTACGACTTGACTGGCGATTGGGTTCCTTCCAATTGCATCGCTTGCTTGTGTCAGTTGCTTATCCGCCTCTTTCAAATCACCTGTGAAGAGGGCAACGCGTGCCAGACGTACCTGCGTTTGGGCTAGAGGAGTTGCGCCAAGAAAATCACCGAGTGCCGTACTACGTGTCTGAGCGTCTTCATACACACTTTTGGCCTGTCCTGGCTGTCCTTGCTGGTACAAGACATCGCCAATTGCCAGCAATGCTCTGGCTTCAAGGCGATTATTGCGAAGAGTATGAGCCTGTGTACGTCCATCATCCAGTGTTTGCAGCGCACGTTCAAGAAAGCCCCGATAGAGTTGTAGTTCACCTAGCCCTACTGTGGCTTCGGCCTGCCCCATGCGATGTGCGACGGCCTTAAATGTACGTTGTGCCCTCTCCATAAGCGGGCTTGCATAGGAGAGTTGCCCACGCCGCAGGTTAATCTCGCCCAGCAGACGGTTCGCATGTGCCGTCCCCAACGCATTGCGCTGATCGCTATAGAGTTGACCCGCCGCCTGTGCCCCGATCAGTGCTTGTTCGACGCTTCCCTGTAGAAAATTCACCTCTGCTAAACCCAGATTGGCGTCGGCCTGTCCTAGCTCATATTCGAGTCCCTGCGCCGTGCTGAATGTTTCAGAGAGTAGTGAAGAAGCTTTGGAAAGCTGTTCCTCGTCGAGATATATGCGAGCAAGACCAAGTTGCGCGTCGATGGCACCAAAGGTATCGCGCGTCGTTTTGTAGACCGCTAACGCTTGCTGATACCCTGTTTCGGCCTCTAAGAATTGTCCCGCCATGCGTTGCACGTCTGCGAGGCTGCGAAGCGCGTCCGCCTCGTGAATGCTATCGTTCGCCTCGTGGAAGTCGCGGATAGCCTCTTGATAAAAGTCGGAGGCGTAATTTGTGTTGCCCTGCTGTAGCGCGATATGTCCCAGTGCCAGCGCGGTATTGCCTAATCCCTGGACATTTTTGTTGTTGCGGTAAATGCCCTGCGCCATCTGGTAGGCGTCCTGAGCGCGATCAAGATGTGCGAGTTGCCGTTCGACATGCCCCATCTCTAACATACTCTGCGCCTGATTGAGCGGTCGCTGCGCCTCTTTGTAAAGATTGATAGCGCGTTGATAGCTGTTGATTGACTGTTCAAGCATATTGTTCTGACGCTGTACATCCGCAAGCATAGCACGGCTGTCACCTGCTCGTTTCATATCACCAGCAAGGCGGAAGCGGATTTCGGCATCGCCGAATGCCTCGGCAGCTTTTTCCAGATTGCCGTCGTTATAAGCCTCTAGCCCCGCCTGCAAACGCTTCTCTGCCTGTTGCCGATCCTTCTCTTGTTTTTCGCTCTCAGGTGTCGTCATTTTGTCTATCCTCGCCCAATCTATTTAGGGGTGTGATAGTGTACCAACCCCCGTAGGGACCAGATTTATCGCGTCCGCTGGCTCAATTTATTGAGCGAGATTCTTGTAAACCCTGTCTATAAGCTGTTTTAAGGATGATCTCGCGTGATAAATCACGCCAGCGGACGCGATAAATCTGGTCCCTACGAAAACTATGCGTTTATTTGCCTTTATGTCTGTTTTTATTGTAGTGGGTCAATCTCAGAATGTCAAAGATTTTCTCTATCTGCGCGGAGTTTGTGATAGAATAAGAGAAATCGACATAGTAAATATATGTCGGACTTATTTCTCGTGTATCAAAGAGGAGTATAGCGTGAACGAAGACACCCTTGCCAATGTAGATCTCTTTTCTTCCTTAGATAAAAAAGAGTTGCAAACGCTTGCTAAAAGCAGTCAAGAGCGCACCTATAGCGCAGGTACAAAGTTAGTTTCGCAAGGCGATAGTGGTTCTGGCCTCTATATCATTAAAAGCGGGAAAGTGAGCATCACGCAAGCCAGTGGACCTGATGGAGCAGAAAAAGAAATTAACACCGCTGGTGCTGGTGAGACCTTTGGCGAGATGGCTCTGCTAGACGATCAACCTCGCTCCGCGACCGTCACCGCTGTAGATGACGTAACCGCTCTACTGCTGCCCGTATGGGAGTTTCGCGGCGTGATTCGAGAGCATCCCGATATCGCACTGAAGTTGCTCGCCGTTCTTAGTCGGCGCCTACGTAGAGCGCAAGGACGCGCTGGGGATTAACATTCTTGATAGGACCACTAGAATGCAGCACCACGATGGCGGCTAGCCGCCATCGTGGTGCTGCATTCTAGTGGTCCTCTTGATTTTTGTCTTTACGTATGAGTATTGGCGTCAGTTTTCTCGCGGTTGAGGAGCGTTTGTATCTCCTCGAACATGGTTTCTACATCGCCGAAGGAGCGATAGACGCTCGCAAAACGAATGTAGGCGATCTTATCCATGCGGCGCAAATGCTCCATCACGAGTTCGCCGATAACGTTGCTCGGCACCTCTTGCTTGCCCAGGCTATAGAGTTCTTGCTCGATCTCTTCTACCGCGTTTTCGATCTCGCCCACGGGCAGAGGACGCTTCTCACATGCTTTACGGATGCCAATATACAACTTCTGACGGTCAAACGGTTCGCGTCTCTGATCCTGTTTAATGACCATGAGTTGGAACTTTTCCACGCGCTCGTATGTACTGAAGCGTTTACTACAACTTTCGCATTCGCGTCGGCGATGTATCGCATCGCCAATGTCACGCGAATCTTTGACGCGTGACTCCGTGCCGCCGCAAAATGGACATTTCATCCCTATACACCCCCCAAACTACTAAGACATGCTGATATCTTATAGTACCACATCCATACAAGTGGGAGGTGATAGCAGTCAAATTTCTATGCCCTCTTGCTTCGCCAGAAGCAAGAGGGCATAGAAATTTGACTGCTACGGACGCTCTTAGACCCCTACCGCGACGCGCTCAGCGATTTTGATAGGAGTAGCAACCTTTGATTTTTTGTTTCCTGTATGCTCTGCACTAGTAGTATATGGATTCACTTTGCCAACATAGCCAGAGCGTAGGCGCGAACCGTCGCGCCAGTAGGCATACCAGTAAGGGCCGTGCCCTTGACCATTGCGGCATGTGCTGCAAGATGTTTTGCCACATTTGCGATATTGTAGTTGATACGTAATGTGTTGATCGTTTGGTAATTCTGTCATGTAAACCACGTTCCCTTCCACTAACCTGAATACTATATCTGCATACTCTAATGGATGTACTCCACTAAGAGTATTGCACAAATATTACCACGTAATGATGAACTTTGTATGAATGTGTAACCGCTAAATATGAATTTTTGTTCATGGATGGAGGTGAAACAGTAGCGTATTTCTATTATTCGATAAAACCTTTTTCATCTCTTTCTTAGGGCATGATTTTATAGACCAGGAAAACGTCGCGGGGGGGCGGGACAGGAGGGGCG
>CAXUGH010000051.1:0-13459 GCA_964250365.1 uncultured Ktedonobacteraceae bacterium | reverse complement strand
ACACACCCCCCCCCCCCCGCGCCCCCCTCCGGCGGGCGGCCCACCCCGCCGCCCCCCCCCGCGACGTTTTCTTATTTCAAATGACCTTCAACGTGATCTCGAATTGCCAGGGGCGCGATGCCTCCTCCTCGAACTGGCGAAGCGGGTCAATCGCGCGTACCGTCATAGTTCGTGCCTCAGGCGATGGCAAGGGTTGAAAACGTGCGCTGCCCTGATAGACCGCGTTGTTCGGACCGGCGGCAAGCTCTGGACGAGCTAGCAGCGTACCGCTACGTTCTCCATTCCATTGAGTCCCCGTAGAGTCTCGTAGCGAAAAGAGAATGCGCGGTACAAAGGCAAAGCCCGTAGTAAAAGTAGGACGCATCCACAGGTAGCGTAGTTCAAAAGAACTTTGATAAAAATTCAATTGATGCAGCAGTAGCGTCATGCCTTGCTGCTTCTGCTCTATCTCTAACGTAAGACTACGAATTGGCACCCGCGTTTCACCCAAAGGTTTTGGTTGCCCTTGCTCAGGAGGTGCCGCGACGACCACTGGTGGACGCGACGCAAGTTCCAATGCTTTTGTTGAAAAGGGATTGTTATCGGTCAGAATCTCATTACATAATTGCAGACATGTTTCACAGATGTAGGCCGCCCCAGGACCAGCTATCATACGCTGAACCTCCCATGTGTAGCGACCGCAGAAAGAACAGCGTGCCGATGAACGATCTGTACTCATGTCGGACCTCTCAGGAGATGAAAACCTCAGTTAGTCAGAACGCCTAAAAAAGAATGTTTTAGAGGAAGATACTATAGAAGCCGCTTCGTTATATAATCCCAGTTGTTCAAGCATAGAGGCATGTGCCTCCCATTCCAGGAAGTCATCCAATGATTTCAATGTATATGTCTTTGTCGATTTCTCTTTGACCAGAGTTGTAGCTGGAGTAGAGCCATTTGTTTTTCCTGTATGCTCTGCATCATCGGCAGAGTCTTCAACGACCAAGAGAGCGTCGCCGTATTTGCGTTGTAGGGCCAGCGTCAGCAAGTGATCGGCAAAGTGTGGATTTTTGGGGAGTAGCGAACCGTGCAGATAGGTGCCAAAGGTGTTGCGATATACCGCTCCCTCGGTGCCATCCTCGGCATTGTTGCCGTTACCCTTCAGAACTTTGCCCAGTGGTTGTGCTGAACCAAGATAGGTGCGTCCGCCATGATTTTCAAAGCCAACCAGTGTCATGCCATTCCAGCTAATTGCTACATCGCCGATACAACGTGGTACATTCGCTCCTTTGTGAATAGTCCATGCATCAAAGACGCCAAGACCACGCATATCAGGTCCTTCTGCGGGTCGGTAGTAGTGCGCGAGCAGTTGATAGCCTCCACATACTGCGAGAACAGGCATATTGTCTTCGATAGCTGCCCACAGGCCAATGCCCTTCATCTCGAACAAATCTCGCGCGACCGGTGCCTGCTCTTTATCTTGCCCACCACCAATAAACAGCATATCGTATTCATCGGGTGCCAGTGCATCACCAACGCCCAACCCCACGACGCGCAGTTCAATGCCGCGCAATTGGCAACGGCGACGTAGCGTTAGAATGTTGCCACGATCACCGTAGAGATTCAGTTGTTCCGGGTAGAGATGTCCCAATGTCAGTGTAAGGAGTTGCGTGAGTCGCTGCATTAGTTATCTCTTTCTTCCCAATAGCGTGCCGTTAAGCCGCGCTGCTCTAGTTCTGAATGAACTTCCAATAACCCTGTATACGTTGGAACGATAAAGAGCGTTTCACCTTCTGGTACTTTGTCAAGCGCAGCCTGTAACGCTGTCTTGAGTCCGAAAAGTGTGCGCTTTGGCAGCACTGATACCGCTTCCTGCCCGTCTGAAAGCCCTTCAACGCCTCGTCTTCGCCCGACTTGCACACCTGTTGCTTTGAGTCGTAACGGTGCTGGCGGCACTATGGTCATATCCTCTTCGGCTATTCCCGCATATGTCAAGCGTAACGCAAGGTCTAGTGCGCGAGTACCTGTGACGGTCAGTGTTTGTACATGTCCTACACACCGCTCGAAATCGACATCCCAGATCCATGAAATATCACGACCATCGGCGATGTTATTATTTAAGACGAATAATACATGGCGTGGGACACTCTCATTGAACAATGTTCGTAGCACTTCGTTGAAGCCAGTAGGATTTTTGGCTAACAGAAGACGAACAGTGCGCCCTTCGACCTGAATGCGCTCACCCCGTCCAAATACCGGCTTCGACTGCTCGATACCACTGATAATTGGCTCCCACGCCACGTCTGTCGCACGCGTGGCTGTAGCCGCCGCCAACGCATTGTAGACGTTGTAGATGCCAGGAAGCGGAATAATCAACTCTCGCTGTTGTGTATCAGCTCTTGTCGTGTTCTCAATAGTGACGCGGAGACGGTCAAAGGTATCCGATTGTACGTGTGTGGCTCGTATCGCCACCTCTGGTCGTGTATAGCCGCAATGCGGGCAAGCGTAGTGACCCATGTGGCTGAAGAAACGCATGCTGTAATCCAGTTCGTGACCACAACGTGGACAGGTGTGTGTATCTATCACCTGATGATGCGTCGTTTCGTCTTCCCGTTGTAGTAGGTCAAGCGAGAAATCGTCGATACCATAATACAGCGTGCGCCCCTCATAGGAATTACCAAGATAGGCCACCGCTGGATCATCGGCGTTAAGTACGAGCGTTGTTGTCTCTGGATCGAGTAGCTCAATTGCCTTCTTCCAGTAGGTGATAACGCTATCAACCTCTCCGTAGCGGTCCAGTTGGTCGCGGAACAGATTGGTGAAGACAGCGACGCGCGGTGTGACGAATTGCACAACCTGTGGTAGCACCGCCTCGTCGATTTCTAGCACTGCAACAGCTTTTCCAGACCTACGCAAGCGTCCATTTGGTTGAGCGCGAATAACAAGTGATCCCGCGACACCACGCATCAGGTTTGAGCCTTCGCGGTTGCGCCACACACGTAGACCTGCATCGCGTAGGATAGCAGCTATGAAACTGCTCGTGGTTGTTTTGCCATTTGTGCCTGTGACGACGAAACTACCATATGCTAGTTGCTCCGCGAGATGCTCAACGATTGGTGGATAGATACGTTGCGCGACTACGCCAACAATGCTGGTTCCTCCGCCAAGATGCAAACGCCGACTGAGGGCACCTGCCGCTCTTCCCATAACAACAGCCGCCCCCGCACGCCACGAGTCGGAGCGTTTAGGAGTAGTACTTTGTGGCGGTGGCACGGATGAGGGCGTGTCCGTATTTGGTACATCATTCTCTCTATGCAAATCGCGCTCTTGTGCATCCGGGCGCGGGGCTGTCTCTTCTTGCATGAACGTCTCCAAGCATAGCTGAACTATCCGTTATTGTCTATGCAGCATAGCATGCAAGCGCAGATGGGTCAAGAGAACAGGACAACCGTGAAGGGCTTGCAATAGTGTGCTATGCTGCATGATGCAAAAGAAATATTTCCTGTCTCTTTTGAGTTCTCTATTATGATGAACGAAGAGAATACTTGTATAGGTGTGCTAGACTAGCACTGTGAACGAGTCTCAGCTATAAACGTTTATGAAGACAAGGATTGGGTTTAGGTGAATGGCAAAAAAGCTTGTAATCGTAGAATCGCCTGCAAAAGCGAAAACAATTGAAAAATTTCTCGGTCGCGATTTCGAGGTACGCGCCTCAATGGGCCATATCATGGACCTGCCCAAGAAAGGTCTTGGCGTCAACACGCGTAAAGACTTCGCTCCCACTTATGAAACTATTGAGAAAAAAGACAAACTGATCGAGGAGCTACGCGCCGCCTCCGCGAAGGCCGAGCAGGTGTACCTCGCGCCTGACCCTGACCGCGAAGGCGAGTTTATTGCGTGGTCATTGAAAAATGCCCTCGGCTTGCAAAATCCACGCCGTGCCGTGTTCAACGAAATTACCAAAGGTGCCGTTCAGGAGGCTATCAAGAAGCCGCGTGCGATCAACGAAGACCTGTTCAACGCACAACAGGCACGCCGCGTGCTGGATCGGCTCGTTGGCTACAAAATCAGTCCGTTGCTGTGGCGACGTATTCAGTCTGGTACCAGTGCAGGTCGTGTACAGTCCGTCGCCCTCCGCCTCATCTGTGACCGTGAAGCGGAAATTAACGCCTTTGTGCCCGAAGAGTATTGGAGTATTACCGCCTTTCTGAGCAAGCAAAAAGAGACACAGACCTTCGAGGCCAATTTGATCACGCGCTTGAAAGATATCAACACATTTAACACAGATGAACAGGTGGCAGAAGGCGAAGCTGCAACAACACAAAACAGTAGCGCAAAGACGGAGAAGGGACGTATCAAAATCTCCTCGAAAGAGGAGTCGGATACCATCCTTGCCGAACTACAGGGCGCGACCTACAGCATTCTGAAATATGACGAGCGTGAACAGCGTCGCCAACCCTACCTACCCTATACCACGAGTACGTTACAGCAGGACGCATCAGTACGCTTGTACTTTAAGCCCAAACGCACCATGAGTCTCGCGCAACAACTGTATGAAGGTATCGAGTTGGGCGAGCGCGGACATCAGGGTCTGATTACCTACATGCGTACCGACTCGACGCGTATCTCTGATGAGGCGCAGGCCAAAGTCAAGGAGTATATCGGCGGTGAGTTTGGTACGGCATACGTTGGTCCTGGAAGAGTTGGCAAGGCGAAGGCGACGACGCAGGACGCGCACGAGGCTATTCGCCCAACCGATGTCACACTCACACCGCAGATTGTCAAACACTACCTTGCACCGGATCAGTTCAAGCTCTATAATCTGATCTGGCGTCGCTTCGTGGCAAGCTTCATGACACCCGCCGTCTTCGATACGGTGCGTGCCGATATCGTTGCCAAGCAGTACGTCTTCCGTGCCACTGGCTCTAATCTCAAGTTCCAGGGTTTCTATGCTGTATGGCCTCGCGAAGAGGACGAACGCCTGTTGCCCGTGATGAAGGTCAACGAGCAACTCGACCTGCACCAGTTGAAGCCAGAGCAACACTTCACACAGCCGCCTCCACGCTTTACCGAGGCTAGCTTGATTAAAGAACTGGAAGAGCAGGGCATCGGGCGACCAAGTACCTACGTGCCGATTATCAGCACGATTCAGGATCGCGGCTACGTCGATCAGGAGCAGCGCCGTTTCGTCCCAACATGGCTTGGTGCAACGGTCAACGAGGTCATGAATAAGCACTTTCCCGATATCGTCGATACCAGCTTTACCGCCGATATGGAGCGTAAGCTGGACGACGTGGAGGAAGGCCGCCGCTCGTGGACGGAGTTTCTACATAGCTTCTACGGCGATTTCAAAACGACGATGGAGAAGGCGGAAGCCGAGATGAATCGCGTGCAGAAGCCTGTAGAGGAGATGGACGAGACCTGTCCCGATTGTGGTAATAAGCTCGTTATTCGCACAGGCCGCTTTGGTCGCTTCATCTCCTGCTCGACCTTTCCTGAGTGTAGCTATCGCCGCTCGTTTGTCAATAAAACGGGAGCAATCTGTCCCAACTGTGGCGGCGATCTGGTAGAGCGCAAGACGAAGCAGAAGGGGCGCGTCTTCTATGGTTGCTCCAATTATCCTACCTGTAACTTCGCCGTGTGGGAGCAGCCGACCGCCAATGTCTGTCCCAATTGTGGTGGCTTGATGGTCATTCCCAAACCAGGACAAGAGGCGGTCTGCTATAACGAAGTTATTGTGCCACAACGCGCCGCAGCCGAGGCAAAGGCGGCGCAGAATGGCGAAAAGAAACTAGCACGTACTTCGCGCAAAAAAGCTGTCGCGGCGGACGCAGAGGTAGAGTACGACGTGCTTGCTCCTAAGACGACAACGCGTCGCACAACTACCACGACAGCAACACGCAAGAAGGCAACGACGAGTGGCACGACAACGAAACGTGCTACAACCAAACGCGCCACTACAACCACTCGCAAAAAAGCGGCGGCGAGCAGCGCGACAACCAAACGCGCTACCGCGACTCGTGCAAGTGCAAGCGCGAAAAGCGCGACCACTCGCAAAGCCTCGACGCGTAGTACAAAAGCAGCACAATAACACAGAAACACCGTGACAAGCGAAGGTGTACCTTCGCTTTGTCACGGTGTTTCTGTGTTATTGTGCTCTAGCATATGGTATACTACTGTAATCTTTACTTCTTGCATAATTTACAATATGCAATACGGAGGATGCTATTTTATGCCACATGCTGTAACCCTCATTCCAGGTGACGGAACAGGGCCGGAGATTACCGAGGCGACGCGCCGCGTACTTGAGGCTACGGGCGTCGAGTTCGACTGGGACGTGTGTCAAGCGGGGGCGGCGATGCAAGAGAAGCTAGGCACGATCTTGCCCGATGAGGTGCTAGCGTCGATTCGTCGTACACATGTCGCGTTGAAGGGTCCAATTACGACGCCGATTGGGAAGGGACTTCGTAGCGCGAATGTCACATTGCGTAAAAGTCTTGACCTATACGCGAATTTGCGACCAGCAAAAACGTATCGCGGTTTGCGCTCGCGTTACGAAAATGTCGATCTTATCATCGTGCGCGAGAATACCGAAGACCTCTACGCTGGCATCGAATTTCAGCACGGCACACCACAACACGAAGAGATGATCGAGGCGATAGCACGCACGACAGGTCTACACCTCGACCCCAATTCGGCTATGAGCATTAAATATATCTCAGCCGTTGCATCACGTCGTATCGTAAAGTTCGCCTTCGAGTACGCACGTGCCAATAACCGTCGCAAAGTCACCGCCGTACATAAAGCCAATATCATGCGCCTCTCCGATGGTCTATTTCTCACTATTGCGAACGAAGTCGCCAAAGAATTTCCCGATATTCAGTATGAAGATCGTATCGTTGACAATATGTGTATGCAACTGGTGCAGAAACCCGAAATGTACGATGTATTGGTCTTGCCTAACCTCTATGGGGATATCATCTCCGACCTATCGGCTGGTTTGATAGGTGGTCTGGGTGTAGCACCAGGAGCAAACATCGGTAGCCAATGTGCCGTTTTTGAGCCTGTACACGGTAGTGCGCCCAAGTATGCGGGCTTGAACAAGGTCAACCCAATGGCGATGATGTTCTCAGGTGTGCTGCTGCTACGCCATTTAGATGAGCGTGAGGCGGCGCAACGTCTTGAACGTGCCTTGACAGCAGTAATCGCTGAGGGCAAATCCGTCACCTACGATTTAAAGCCTCGCCCCGACGATCCCACCGCCGTAGGCACCTCTCAAGTTGCCGATGCCGTAATCGCAAAGCTTTAATCAATAATTTACAATCATAAAAAATTCATATCAGGCGATGCAATCGCCTGATATGAATTTTTTATGATTTATGGTCTTTCTTTGCCGAGGCCGCCGTTTTTGCTGCGCCATTTGTGGCGGGCTTCGATATGGCGCACTGTGCCGGAGCGAGAGCGCATCATCAGCGACGAGGTTCGCGCTCCCCAGCCAAAATATTGTACGCCGTTCAATAGCTCACCGCTAGTGATGCCGGTAGCGGCGAACGCAACATCATTACCCTTCACAAGATCGTCGGTTCTAAATATTTGGTTGAGGTCGATGCCATCCACCTTCATTTGTTCACGCTCTTCATCCGTGCGAGGCCAAATCTTGCATTGAATCTCACCCCCAATACATTTGATGGCTGCCGCAGCTAATACAGCCTCTGGAGCACCACCAATACCCATGAGTACATCAATACCGGTGTAATCTTCGGTTGCAGCCTGAATAGCCGCCGCCACATCGCCATCGGTAATCAGGCGAATACGCGCTCCTGCTTCTCGTATCTGGCGAATAATATTTTCATGGCGTGGACGGTCAAGAATGACGACGGTCAGGTCGTCGATGTGCGCTTCACGCACGCGCGCGATGCGATCCAGATTGACCAACAAGGGGGCATTGATATCAATAACATGCTTCATCGCGGGGCCGACAGCGATTTTCTCCATGTAGTAAACGCCAGGGGGGGCGGAATACATGGTGCCGCGCTCGGCGGTTGCCACCATCGCAAGGGCACCTGAGACGCCAAGCGAGAGCAAACGTGTGCCATCGACAGGATCAACCGCCACGTCAACGTCTGGATGACTTCCGTTACCAACCTGTTCACCAACGTAGAGCATAGGTGCCTGATCTTTCTCACCCTCACCAATGACCACGATACCGTTCATATCGACGCCATCGAGCGCATGACGCATGGCGTCAACAGCAGCCTGATCAACCATCTCTTTGTTGCCTTTGCCCATCCAGCGTCCTGCGTTGAGGGCAGCCGCCTCTGTAACGCGAACCAGTTCCATACCAAGATTACGTTCTCTCATCCCTGATTGCTCGAAACGTTCCTCTTGCTGCATTCCTTCTCCTCGCTCTCGCTAAATATGAATGTCTCGCGGATGTGTGCGGCAATGTTCCGCCTGCATAATGGCATGTAGGCATGTCACTGCCTCTTCGACCTGTCCGTGTCGATTGACAATGACGTATTCAAAGAGTTCGCGTTGCGCTAGCTCTTTTTGCGCCTCAGCCAAGCGTCGCGCTTGCTCTTGCTCCGTCTCCGTCTGGCGATTGGTCAGTCGCTCTATCTGTTCTTCCATAGAGCCAGGCATCAAAAAGATAAATACTGCATTGGGTACCTTGCTGCGAACGGTTGCTGCTCCTTGTACATCAATCTTGAGCAGCACGTCGCGTCCAATCGCCATATTTTCTCGTATTTGCTGTACAGGTTGTCCGTACCAATTGCCGTAGACATTGGCATGTTCAAGCAGTTCGCCTTGGACAAGCATACGCTGAAATGTTTCCTCGCTCACAAAATAATAGGGATTGCCATCGCTCTCGCCTTTGCGTGGCGCACGGGTGGTAACGGAGGCGACGACGTGAAAGTCCACGCCGCGTTCGCGCAACTTGCCAATAACTGTGTCCTTGCCAGCACCAGAGGGTGCCGAAAGCACAAAAAGAAGCCCCGGCTTGGGGGGCTTTTGTGCCGAATGTTGTGCTATCGTTTCGCTCTCAATCTGCATTGTCTTCTTCCTGCATGTTTCATCGTGAGATAGGTGTGTACGAATCGACAACTCTTTGCTATACTACACCCTATGGCTCACGTATCTATATCGCACACTTGTCCATGCGCGATAGAGTAAGCCGCACCGCTACTATTTGATCTCTTGCTATTATTGTACAACAAAGGTTATTTCTCTCGCATCATGATTGCTTAGGAACTATATATGTATGTAGACGCCATCACCCTCGCAACAGTCGTTGACGAACTCAGCCTGTTGCTAAAAAATGCACGCATCGACACGATTATTCAGCCGACTGAACATGCCCTTGCGCTACAATGTTACGCTCCTGGGACGCTTGAGCAAGGTGGAGCGAACCGCTGGCTCTACCTCTCGACGCATCCACAACTGGCACGCGCACATATCACCGCTCGCAAGCCGCAGCGAGTCGCCAGCGAGCCACCTCCATTTGTGATGCTGCTGCGTAAACACCTGGAAGGGGCGCGTATCGAGTCGATTACTCAGCCGCGTTGGGAGCGCGTTGTCGAGATTACGACGGGCTATCGTACCGATCCCGATACTGATGAGCGCACACGCTTCCGACTTATCATCGAGATTATGGGTCGATTGAGCAATATTATCCTGTGCGATGAAGAGGGCATCATTCTTGGTAGTATCAAGCGCGTGGGAGCAGACGTGAACCGCTACCGCACCATTACGGCAGGCGTGAAGTACGTTCCACCTCCACCACAGTATCGCACCTTTGCAGGTCAGAGCTTACCACGTCTGGAACCAACAACGCTTACGGCGGCACAGGTGTCTATAGCCGCAGCTGAGGATGAAACTCATAAAGAGGGCGAGCAACCTGCTAGCGAGAAGCCGCGTAAGGGGCGAGCAAAGGCGCCAGAGCAGCCGAAATTATGGCAGCTCCTCATGCGTCAAACGCTAGGCATGAGCGCATTGCTGGCGAAAGAGATTGTCTATCGCACCACCGAGGACGCCGAGACGATAGTAGCCCAAAGTAACGAGGATGTCTGGGAGGAACTGGCCTGGAACACGCGTGACTTGACTGCGCTCTATGACACACATGCATGGCAGCCGCGTTTGCTCGAACGCACGAAGCAAAGCGACGACCCGACTGCACCTCCGCAAAAACTTCTTATAGCCTTTGCGGTCTACATGCTTGAACAATATGTATTAGAGACGGGTATTCATGTTCACACCTCGCCCTCGATCAATGTCATTCTTGACGACTACTACGCACAGGCCGAGTGGTTCGACGCGATGGAGGGAGTGCGCGGCCCCACACGTAAGGTATTACAGACGCAGCGAGACCGTTGTAAGCGCAAAGCCGTGTTGTTGGAGCAAGAAATGCAGGCGTCAGAGGAGGCAAATCAGTATCGCTTGTACGGCGACCTTTTGCTGGCGCATCAATATGACGTGCAACAGGGGCAGAGTAGCGTGAAACTACAAAACTTCTTTGATACAGCAGAGGGAGCAGAGGATACATTTGTCACTGTTCCACTCGACCCACGCTTCGATGCCATTGGCAACTCGAATCGCTACTTCACGAAGTATCGCAAACTACGCCGCGCCTTGACGCTTGTACCTGACCAGATAGAGCAGAACGCCGCCGAACTAGCCACTATAGAGCAGTTGCTCACCGACCTCACGCTTGCTGAGACGCCGCAAGAGGTGACGCTCGTCAATGCCGAGGTGCAGAGCCTGGGCTATATACGTGGCAAAAACATTGTGCTAGACAAACGCGCACAGAAGGCCGCGAAGAAAGCCAAAAGCGGCAACAAGCAGAGCAAGGCGAAGCAAACGGGACCTGGAGGTGGAACGCCGTTACGCGTACAAAGTCGTGACGGCTTCACCATTCTAATCGGCAAGAACAGTCGCCAGAACGAAGAGGTAACGTTTCGGCAAGCTACCTCCAACGACATGTGGCTACATGCCCGCAACATCCCCGGCTCACACGTCATCATCAAGGCCGCAGGACGCGACATACCGCGTAGTACCATAGAGCAAGCAGCCAGCATCGCCGCATACTACAGTCAAGCGCGAGGCAGTACGCATGTGCCCATCGACTACACACTGCAAAAAAACGTCAAACACATGAAAGGCGGTGGCCCCGGCATGGTCATCTACGAGCGTGAACGCACGATAGAGGCGGAGCCAGGAAATAATCTATAGCATGCAAAAAACATGGAACAGCAGCAATGCTGCTGTTCCATGTTTTTTGCATGCTTGCTCTTATCCTCGTTCTCGTGAAGAACCAATGCCCATCTCTTCGCGGTATTTGGTGACAGTGCGACGTGCCATTGGCATGCCTCGCGCCGAGAGCAGACGGGCGAGTTCGTCGTCACTATAGCGATGTTTGGGACTCTCAGATTGAATTAACTCGCGTAGCACATCTTTGACGCCTAGCGAACCATCGAAGAAGTCTGAAAGCGGAATGAGACGACCATTTGGCAGCAAAGCATATTTGTTAGCGGTAGCCCTGCTCACGGTGCCTTCGTCGAGTCCTAGACGTGTTGCAACCTCAGCGCGTGTCAGGGGGCGTAGATAGCGTATACCGTGTTCCAGGAAGTCGCGCTGATAGTCAACGACAAGCTCCATAACGCGGTGCAGCGTGCGCCAGCGTCGTTGCACACAATCGACAAAGAACTTGGCGTGATCTCTCTGCGAATGCATGTATTTAGAAACCTCATTACTGCTATTCATCTCACTATTCGTCGTACCCGCATAGCTCGTCTCAACGCGAAAGGAATAGCGTTTCTCCTCAATCAGTTCGACTTCACATCCATTGTCACCTGCACGAATAATGACATCGGGTCGTACATACGTAGCACCGCTCGCGGAATGCGTATATTTACTGTCATCGCGGTAAATATGCGCCGGATAGGGATGGAGCATGGTGCGAACATAGAGAGCGGCTTGGCGAATCTCTTGTTCGGGTTGTTTCAAGTCTCGCGCAATCTCATGAAACTGATTGCGTCCAAAGGCGTCGAGGTATTTGTCGATCAGCACACGCGCGAGCGCGTGTGGTTGCTCCTGCTCGCTAAGCGCATCTAACTGAATCAGTAAACATTCACGCAGGTTTCGCGCTCCGATGCCGAGCGGTTCCAATGTCTGTAACTGCTGTAGCACATACTCAACGCGCTGTACCGAAACATCGAGAGCATCGGCGATCTCTTGCGTACTGATTTCGAGATAGCCGCGCTCATTCAAGTTGCCCACCAGTTGCTCCGCTATCAGGGCATCATCGGGCGAGACCAATGCCTCTAACTGTTGCAAGAGCGTCTCCGCAAGCGTCTCTCTTGTGGGAATACGCGCCATTGGGTCGTACTCATCGTCGCTATCGACCTCCACGAAGCCGTAGTTGTCGATATCATAGAAGGTCTGGTTATGATAGTCCCACTGCGGTTCGCTATTATTGTAGTTTGGTGACGCTTCACCAACCTTTGATAGAGAGTGTGATGCTTGTCCACAAGCTGGGCAGACCGAGCCATACATGCGTGTACCGCAAAGTAAGCACACCCGCTGCTCCGTAACCTCTAGCGCGGAATTATCTATCTGTTCCTGGTTGATGGCTTGCTCTAGCTCATCAGAGGAGAGGTGTAAAATGGTGCTGGATGTGATGAGTCGTGTACTGACACGCAGAGTCTGCTCCGGCCTCCCCACTGGTCGCTGTTCTTGTCGCATAATATTCTCCCCCACCTTTCTTCCGGTATACACGCGCCCTCTTTGTAGAGGCCTGATTTATCACACCCCTACATCGAGCCAGCCTCGGCTCTCTAATGCATTGTGAGCCGCGTCCTGCTCGGCTCTTTGTTTGTTGCTCCCCTGTCCGCGTCCCGCAACGACATCCCCCAGCATTACTTCGACGGTGAAGATGCTGGCGTGCGACGGTCCCTCTTGACCGACAAGGCGATACGAAGGTGTAATGCTGTCATGTGCCTGCGCCAGTTCCTGGAAGAGCGATTTGTTATCTTTGAACGTCCTCTTGTTGACAATGGTATTGGCGATAGGCTCCAATTTCGGCAGTAAAAACTCTTGTACGCGCG
Source organism: uncultured Ktedonobacteraceae bacterium (assembly GCA_964250365.1). Lineage (GTDB taxonomy): Bacteria > Chloroflexota > Ktedonobacteria > Ktedonobacterales > Ktedonobacteraceae > JBBQVS01. The sequence continues at coordinate 380 of CAXUGH010000051.1, read as the reverse complement.
TTAGTCCCTGGTCGAGAAAGATTGCTCCTAGAATCGCCTCGAACGCCGACGCGAGGACGCGAGGACTCTCTTTCGTGCCCTGCTCGCCTTTGCCCATACGTAGGTAGTCACCAAGCGCAAGCTCTCGTGCAAAGCCTGCAAGTGTGCGCTCACGAATCAGCGCGACGCGAACGTCACTTAGCTCGCCCTCAGTAAGCGTGGGATAGGTACGATACAGAAAATCGGCACTAATAAGGCCAAGAATAGAGTCGCCCAGAAACTCCAGACGCTCGTTTGTTGCCAGAGCCTCCCCTGGGATCTCGTAAACAAATGAGCGATGTGTCAGTGCTAGCCGTAGCAGCGAGGAGTCTTGAAATGAAATGCCCAGGACCGCCTCGAAC
>CAXUGH010000050.1:17047-22784 GCA_964250365.1 uncultured Ktedonobacteraceae bacterium | reverse complement strand
AATCGGTCCCTACATAAGCTCATTCATCTCTTTCACGCGCTCCGCATATTCATCTATCACTGTACCATCAGGTTGATGTAATGGCGACTCATAGGCATGCGTCTCGCGTATGAACCGTTGTACCTCTGGTGGCACTGCTTGCAGGGCTGTAGCATCGCCCTGCCGTATTTTTGTAGATGATATGTTGCGATACCGCGCATCGAATGCGAGGGAATGCACAAAACGAGCGAAGCGTTCGTTTTCGGGACGGTGTAGCAGTGCGTCAAGTTCTTGCTCGCCATCGTTGCCACGCGGCGCAACCAGCAATTCAGCGATATTAAAGAGGGCAACAAGCGAGGCATCACGATCCTTATAATAGTGGGGATCAAATATCTGCACAATCTTGTCAAAACCAAGCAGAAAGAAGAGATGCTCGACCTGCGGAAACGATGCTCGCACCGCCTGTGCCTGCTCGACATAGAGGCCTCGATTGAAGAGCATAATCCCCGTATCTTGTAGATAGGAATGCAACACGGTATCGAGCAGGTCAATGCGATCAAGCAGTGTAGGCCGCTCGACACTCTCTTTATCGACGATACGCTTGCTAATCGCTGCATAGAGCGACGTTGCGCCATGCCTCTGTGCGTAGAGACGCCCCTGTTGCAACAAGGCAATATGCGCGTTGGTTGGCGGATTGAACGAGCCAGGAAACACGATAATCGTTGCGTGTGGCTGTGCCGATCCTGGCACCAACAATGCCTGTGGTGCTGTATCAGGGTTTAGCGAATCGAGTACCGCCCGTATCTGTTGTAAGCGAGAAATGGTGTCTGCTGATAAATTCATATATTTATTTTATCACCATGTGTATGAAAGGAAACCGTTGGGACATGACAGCGACCACTATCATGTCCCAACGGTTTCCTTTCATACACATCACACTCTATATCTCAACCACTTCTTAACCACTTCTCAACTCTCTTCTCATTCATACAAGAAACGAAGTAGCCCCATAATCTAAGAATACACATGTGCCAATTTTTCATGAAGGAGATTTTCCCCGTGAGTAGTCCTATCTCGTCTAGGCGACTTCCTCTTTCGCTAGTGGGAATAGTAGCCATGCTGAGCATTATGTTCAGCTCGATCTATTTTATTAGTGCCGCGAGAGCAGCAAGCCCAAACTTTGTGTTTTTAGCAAACACGGCCCCTATTCAAAACACTGCTGCGAAAACAATTCGCCATCATTCCGCCAATGATACGTTGACTGTTGGTGTGGTGCTACAACTGAGCGATCCCGCCGGGCAACGCAGTTTGTTGAAGGCATTGTACGCAAAAAATAGCTCATCGTATCATGCGTGGCTAACGTCGCAGCAATTCGCAAATCGTTTCGCACCCTCAGCAGCCGATAGTGCTACCGCGAAAAGTTTTCTTGCTGGGGCGGGTCTGCACCTTGTCGCCTCTGATTCGCCAACGCTATTGCTGGCACAGGGCACAACGACGCAGGTAGAAGCCGCCTTCCACACCAGTATCGCCGATTATGCCTTGCCCAATGGTAGCACCATCTATGCCAATAGCTCAGAGGTTGCAGTACCAAGCAGTCTTGCAAGCAAAGTAGTTGCCGTGCTTGGCCTCTCAAATATAAATGTCACTGCACCGCATAAGCAACCAGCGCGTAAACAGGGTGGACGTTATGGTGCTGGTCCTAATGGTACAGGTTTGAGTGCATCACAAATCAGCGGCATCTACGATATCGACCCCGTATACAAAAAGTTCAAGGACGAGGGTAAGGGCGAGACGATTGCACTCTTCGAGCAGTCGAACTACCTTTCCAGCGACATTCACAGCTATACCAAAGCCTTTGATCTCCCATACACGCACCTTGTAAATGTTCCAGTGCTTGGTGGTACGAGCGATCATAGCGGTGCTTCTGAGACGGAGTTGGACATCGAACTAGCGGTAGCAGCCGCGCCAAAAGTCAATAAGGTGCTAGTCTATGAGTCTGGGCAGACCGATCTCGAAACAGTCGCTCAGTACCAGAAGATTGCCAGCGATAACCTCGCCGACACCATTAGCACCAGTTGGGGCGGTTGCGGCGAATACTTCCTTAAATCACAGGTAACGCAAGCAGAAAACCAGATATTCTTCCAGATGGCGACGCAGGGACAAAGCATCTTTTCCGCAACTGGCGACTACGGCGCATTCGGTGCGTGTCCAGACTTGAATCTACCGCCAAGTCAGGCATTGCAGATTGGCGACCCCAACAACGCACCGTACATCACAGCGGTTGGTGGCACCTCGTTCGAGACGCCAAGCGGAACTGTTTTATTCGACCCAGGCAACAATCCTCATCCCACTTACCCTGGTGTCAACAAGGAGAAGGTCTGGATTACCTATCCCTGCTCATCACAAGCCTGTGATGGCGGCGGTAGCAGTGGTGGTGTGAGCCGTATCTGGGCTGAGGGCGACTACGCCTTCGATAGCAACGGCAATCCCTACCCCGGCGTCAACGAGCCGGGATACAGCCAGAGCGGAGCCTACTGTGGTCAACAACCAGGAGTGTTGTGCCGCGAAAATCCTGATGTCTCACTGAATGCAGACCCAGGAACAGGCTACGCGGTCTACTGTACCGACCCTGGCGACTCATCTTGTGGCGCACCCACCCCCAAAACTGCATGGGAGCAGTTCGGTGGCACGTCCTGCGCCTCGCCCATCTGGGCTGGTATCGCCGCCCTCTATGACGTACACCATCACGGACGACAGGGCTTGTTCAACTATATCGTATTCCCATTCGACTCGGCAGCGGGCTACGCCAGCCAGTTCCACGACATCACTGGCTACAACAATGGCTACTATCCCGCCACCCCTGGCTTCGATATGGCTACGGGCATTGGCACCCCTGATGTGTTCAACTTCGTGAAATCGTAGTTTTCATTCAATCAAAAAATCCATCACGGCGGCTTTGCCGCCGTGATGGATTTTTTGATTGATCTTTGCTTCAGTCGTCCCATCGCTTGAGCAATGGGCGCAACTCCGCAATGCTCTTCTCTTCGGGCCACACCGCTTGCATCGTGCGATAGACCTCATACGCTTCACTATAGCGTCGTTCACTCTTCAACGCCACTGCGCCCTGTATGCCAGCCTTCCAGTAGGCCATTGCAAGCTCCATATCGCGCTCTTTGCGTCGTAGCTCAATTAAGGCTTGATTGTTCAGAAATTCAATGCGAATACGTTCCGCAATGGGTTTCTTAGGCTGAAGACCGTCAATTTCCAAAAAGGAGTTCAGCGACTCTTTGTATTGCCCCAGATGATAGTGTGTCAAACCGTCCCAAAGTATCATTTCAAATTCATCGCCAGCAGCGTAACTTGGCCCATCTTTCATAGAAGGATGAGCGAAGGCTTTGTGGGCACGGTCAAGCGATACTAGTGCATCATGGATTTGTCCGTCGATTGCTTGATATGACGATAGCTCTCTATAGACAAAACTTTGCACAGCAATAGGTGCGTTTTTCAAATAAAGTGTTGCTTGTTGACAAGCCACCAACGACTTTTGTGGTCGATTAGAATAATAATAAACAGTTGCTAGTTTTTTGTGTGAAGCAGCTTGAAGACCAGCATCTTCAGCGAGATTGCTAAACGAAATAGCCTGTCTTGCATACCATTCCGCTCGCTCTAAGCTTTCGAGATGCCAAGCTAGAACAGAGTGAAGCAGATACGCCTGTGCAACTAATCCTGCTGCCACTTTTTTATGTACGGTAGATTGTGTTGCAACCTTTTGTAACGTGGGTAGATATGCTGATAGCGTTGTCTGAGCCAGTTGCAGATCGATACCGTTACTGAGATGCCAACACGCGGTCAAGCCAGCAGCGCAATGAGGCAGTAGCTCTTCGGCAGCAATCGCTGAACTCGCACCGAGAGCGGTAAGGCCATACAGTTGAATTGGCAACTTTGCCAGCACACGTAAGGCTTTACGCCGTTCGGGATTCTCTAGTTTGTTTGTCTCGGAATCGGTCATGTCGTCGTAGCTCCTGATCTCCTGCTGGATACTCCTCTGGAGATTCCCATAGTCGGCACTCCGTCGATTCCACCTGTACACCTGTACAAGCAACCGAATCTCCAGGTCTTCAGCATTCAGTATATCACCTACAAACGGACTCTGAACCTCTATAGATGCTATTTCGGGCAATCGCTCACTCGTTGAATCGCTATCTACGACATGTTCTAGCCCAAGATCGTACAAACTCGCCTCATAGACACGCTGTAAATCTGCAAGGAAGCCAATCCCAGGTTTATGTCGTCCCTTCTCCCAGGCACTCAATGTATTGGGATGAATGCCATTGCCAATCTTGCTACTTGCGACATCAAGTGTCCAGCCTTTTCTGCGTCGTGCATTCCGTAGTTTTGTATTCACGAAGCACCCTCCATTATGGCATATAGGTTGCATCATTACCCTGTTCACTTCTGTTATAGAGAATAATCTGCATATTGTCAAGTATTTTTAATCGAAAAACGACCTCTATTAGAGAATTTGTAGCAAGATTGTAGAAATGTACATGTCTGTCTCAATGTTGTGGCTAGGTTATGAGTTTGTGCTTTTTTATCTCGCTTTGTGGCTAGTTTGTATGTATGTTGTGTATGAGAAGCTTAGAACACATAGCAGACTATATTCACAATTGTATGCGAATATAATTTTTGCACAACAAATAATAGTTACAAACTGTAAACTACTTTGTTCCCTTTATGGATGGACTTCGCTCTATACTCTCTCGTGTGTTCTACAAAAGCAAAAGAAAGAGAGAACAGAACCAATGGCACAAAGCGAAGTAGCACATCTGATGCAACACATTCCAGCGGAGTACGACCAGATCACAATGCCCTTTCCCCTGATTCGTCGCTTCTTACCTACACCACAACAAATCCGCGAACACTTCAAACTCAGCTATTTTGAGGTAGCACGAGAGGCAGGAGTCAATCCCTGTATTGTGTACTGGATCGAGCATGACATCGCCGTCTATCCGCTGGAAGCGCAAGCGGTGCTTTCCGCACTCTCGAAGCACACGAACGGGAAGCATGCCTACACCTTCGACAATGTGCGCGGCATTCGTTTTCGACAGGTAAATCGTTATGATGTAACACGTCTGCGAAGGTGGTGAAGCCTATGTTACGCTGGCGACTCAAAGAGGTGATGGCGGAGAAGGGGCTTGACATGGCGGAGGTGGTGCGACGTTCGGGAGTTTCTCGTCGCACCCTCGCCACGCTCTATTCCAACCCGTTGCATGTCGGCAAGCTCTCGACGCTTGATAAGTTGGCAAGTGGTTTAGGAGTCTCGCCATGTGAGTTGATCGAGGCAAAGAGAGGGGAGGCTCTTGCGGTCTCCCGTCGATGACCACAAGTAGATTAACTATCACAAGGACCAATTTGCGCTTTTGAAAGCGCATCTGCAAACGCTAAAGCGGTGGCCTTGGTGTATGAGGAGGAACGAGAGTCAACTGGATGATTGCTACCACCGCTCACAATCGCCTTGAGATGTACAACAGCATCAAATCCATTCCGCTCTTGTTGGGCAGCTTGCTGAATTCCTTTGATGACTCCTGGCAGAAATTCTTTCGGTATCTGCTCATCAGTCACGCGCCATTCCAGAACAAAATGCGTTGGTCCCACATATGGTTCGAGGCGCAATTCCACAATACCAAAATCGGCAGGACATCTCGTTTGAACAACGTATCGTCCCCTTCCCGTCACAGCCTCCGTAATCGTGCCCCAC
>CAXUGH010000050.1:0-16947 GCA_964250365.1 uncultured Ktedonobacteraceae bacterium | reverse complement strand
CAGAAAAGAGGATGGAATGCAACCTATTATTCCATCGCAACGATCATCAAACGCCAGCAAAGGCAGCGCAACATTTGCCTCGGTACTCACACTTGCCTCGTGGCGTGTACGTAGTACATGGTTTCTGTTGTGTATGATACTGCTGGGCATGATTGCGGCAGTGACAATTGCCTCTGCATTACCACTTTTCTCAAGCATTACCACAACTGCTGGTTTACGCGATGTATTACGCAATTCTCCTACTAGTTCTGAAATTAACCTCAATATTACTACGGTAAAACTCTCTTCCCGTATCATGAGTGACGTTCAGAAGCAATTTGATCCCCTTTTGCAACACAAGTTAGGTGCGTACTCTGCGGGTCCAGCCCAAATTTCCCTACAAGCAAATAATTTTTCGCTTATCTCCCCGCGCCCCAAACTCGTTCTTGACGCACCTGAAGAGGTTATCAATAGCGGCATAGTTCCCGACACGGGTGGCGTTGCCGTTTTATACAGTCGGGGCTTCCAAGGATATCTATTCAGGGTAGAAGCCGCTCTCATGCAGCAAGCCGCCTCTCATGTACATCTCGTTGCGGGACGTATTCCTCGTATCACAAATAATCCTGGAAATGAGTTGGAGATTCTGTTGACACCACAGACGGCTCAAGCTCTAGGAGTGCAACTCAACTCGGTGATGACAATAGCCGTTCGCTACTATCTACGGTTGCCCGATTACTACGACCCCTCGATTGTTGCGGTACAATACAAGGTCAATTTCAAAGCTCGTGTCGTTGGACTCTTTACAGTCGATTCGGCTAACTTATCCTACTGGCATGGCACAAACTTTGAGCCGTATACAACTCTACAAGACAGAGCTACAACAACGTACTACTCTGCTCTCTTCCCACTGGATGGCCTCCTCGGTCTTTATAATAGCATCGCACGTCGCAATTCCACAGATGCACCCTACACTATTATTGGTGATACGCTTTCGTGGTATTACCATGTGGACTCATCGCACGTCTCGATTTCTCAGCTCGACGATCTCATGAAACAGCTTGCCGCGCTCAAAACAACATTCGATACGCAATACGCGGACATGGAGAACAATAGCTACCTCAGTACATTCCTTGAAGGCTCTCCTCCCCCTCCCTATCCTTACATTGGTCAGGTCAGCATTGAAAGCTCGCTATTTTCTGAGTCAGGCGTGCCAAGTAATGTAGAGCAATACCGCAGTCAAACAAACGTCATAGCGCTACCTGTCTGGATTGTAGCCTTACAAATACTTGCGCTTATCGTCTTCTTTGTCAGCTTCATCGCCACGTTGCTCATAGAGCAACAATCCGATACCCTAGCCATCCTGGGAAGTCGTGGTGCTAGCGGTCGTCAGATTTTTGGCGCAATTCTCGTACAAAGCATTGGACTAGGAATATTTGCTCTTTTCATTGGCATACCTCTATCAATTCCTGCTGTCCTTTATGTTACGAAACAACTCTTGCCCGTACCTGTACAAGATGCCGCGACGGTTGTATCAAATTCTCCCTTACAGGCTGCATTCAACGCTGTTGGCTATGCTGTATTAGTTATAGTAGCCCTGCTATTAAGCATAAGCCTCTCATTAGTACGCGTTACTCATGTGAATATACTTAGCGCAAGGCAGAACACCGCGCGTACTCTGCATCGTCCATTATGGCAACGTATTCATTTGGATAGTATTATTGGTTGCATTGCTCTGTGTGGCTATGGGATATCTTTGTATCTCGCTTCTATCAGCCCTGTGCTTAGTAACTCAACAAAGACCCTCATCACTACTCCTCTTTCGCTCATTGCACCATTCTTTCTATTACTAGGTAGTACGCTGCTTTTCCTGCGCTTCTTCCCTTTTTTGTTGCAACAGGGAACGCAGACAGCAGGACAAAGACGTAGTGCTACGCCAATCCTGGCTCTCGCACAGATGTCGCGTTCTCCACATCCAGCCATGCGTATGATCTTACTCTTAATTCTGGCGACTGCATTTGCGCTTTTTAGTCTGGTTTTCACTGCATCTCAAAATTCCAATGCGGCAAAGCTCGCAGCCTATCAAGCAGGAGCAGATTTCAGTGGTAGCATTCCAAATCCTGTAAATTCAGCTACCCTCAAAGAGCAAACGACAAAATATCAGGCTATCGCAGGTGTCGCAGATGCAAGCGTTGGATACGCTGGCAGTGGAGCAGTGAGCGGAGGCGGTGGACAAGGGCTAAACATCGAAGTTCGCGCAGTCGATACCAGCACTTTCAGGCAGACAGCTATCTGGCCCTCCGATGCATCTGCACAACCACTTAGTTCTCTGCTATCTCTTTTGCAAGCGAAGAGGCAATATGGCACCACACATACTGTTGTGCCCGTCATTATTGATACGACCGTTGCCAACAAGCTGTTCCTGCATTCAGGCTCGACTTTTTTCATCAGCATGGGCGATCAAGCTTTACTTAGTACCGACTTGCCTTGCCTTGTCGTTGGCATAGTAGAGCATATTCCCACTACAAGTGGACCAAATTCCGGTATTCCAATACCAACTAGCACTTACAGCGGTATTTTACTTGATTACCAGACATATAACGTTATCTATGGACAGGAAACACAGAAGTTGACTGGAACCAGCCAACCGTTACCAATCAACTACGTCTGGTTACACACAAATAATGATGCATCGCTAGCGGCACTACGTAGCATCCTTGTCAATTCTACGCTTCACCTCGGTGATATCAACGACCGCAACGCTATTGCTGCTCATCTACAATCGAACCCACTTGCAGTCTCTCTCGCAGGACTTTTAAGCATCGGAACAATCGCTACTCTCTTGCTGGCTGTATTGGGTGACTTACTAGCATCTTGGTTGAATGTACGCACACGCTTGGTCAATTTTGCTGTCCTGCGTGCGCTCGGCACCTCACCACAACAAGTTGCTGGCGTTCTTAGTTTGGAACAAGGACTCATATACATCATTGGCTTGTTGCTTGGCACTCTCTTAGGAATAGTGCTTTCAGTAACAGTAATACCCGTTCTTATTGCCAGTACCAACAATATCCAAAGCGGCTTGACTGCACAAATCGTTCTGCCCACGTCGCTACTACTTGTATTTGCAACCGCTCTTGTTATTTTCGTTATCGCGCTAAGCATGATGGTACGTATTGTTTCGCAACCATCATTGAGTCAGACCTTGCGCTTGAATGAGGATTAAAAAATATGCTCTACTCGTTCGCCAATAGTGCTTCGACAATATAACGTTGTTCGACAATATTTCGTAGGGACCAGATGTATCGCGTCCGGTGGCTCAATTTATTGAGCGAGATCGTGCCTAAAATTCCACGACAAGCAGACATGATCTCGCGTGATAAATCACACGGCGGACGCGATACATCTGGTCCCTACGAAATATCATTATCTCTCGTAACCCTCTCCTTCCCACCCACAAACACACGCCTTACATACGGCATTCCGTGCTTGCTCACGTCCACGAGCAGCATATCGGCAATCTTGTCACGCTCTAGTGAGCCAAAGTCGTGTCCTAGATTGACCGCCTTCGCAGGATTGAGCGTTATCAAGTTGATTGCCTGTGGCAAGGATACCATGTTCTCTTTGAACAATTTGTAGGCAGCGGCGAGCATTGCCGAGGGATAGTAGTCTGAACATAATACGTTGGCGACACCTGCTTGTATCGCTTCGGTCGCGCTGAGATTGCCGCCGCTCGACATACCACGCAAGACGTTGGGGGCGCCCATACAAACCGCAAGGCCGAGTTCGTGTGCCTGTTGCGCCGCCTCCATCGTGGTCGGAAACTCGCTTACGGTGACGCCAAGAGTAGGCCATTGCGCGACTTTCTCGGCACTATCGTCGTCATGCGTCGCTATGCCCAGTTCCGCCTCTCGTGCGAGGCGTGTCACCTGCTCGATACGTCCTGGAATATGGGCGGCTTGAGTGCGCTTGAACGCAAGAAGTTCGTCGATATCTGCATGACTCTTACTCGTAGTTTTTGATACGTAGTCACGGAAAGACTGCTCAGTACGGTATTGTCCCTGTCCCGGACTGTGATCCATCAGCGACACCAGCCCTACCTCGCGGTTAGCGATCATCTCAACAATCGTCTCGCTCCCTCTCTGGCTCGTTAGCTCTAAACGTGCATGAATTTTGTGGCGAATCAGGCGTTCGCTCTGCTCATCGGCGATAGCATTGCTGAGGTCGCGCACAAACGTATACGAGCGCACGCCAAATTCGCCATCGTCCAGCGAAACGGCGTGGAACTCTGTTGTGATACCACAGCCAGCTAACCGCCAATCGGCCTCCTCCAATGCAAGCGCAAGCGGAAAATAAATGTTGGGGCGCGGCATCACCAGCCGCTCAATCGAATCGCAATGCAAATCAATAATACCTGCCATCAGCATGTTTGCCTGAGCACCTATCGATCTTGAGTCAGCAGCAGGACATGTAGCCATCTCCCCTAAATCAAGAATGCGCTCATCCTCTATCAGTAGCCAGCCATGCTCCACAATCCGCTCTGGCAATATCAACGTGGCGTTGTGTATCAGGGTTTGCATATGCGTGTATCCTTTCTAAATTTGCACACGGATGACAGAGAAAACCATATCACAGCGAATACATCTCATCCGCCAACACCTTCAACGACTCTGTATCATGTGAGACAGTAAGAATGGTCACACCAGTCGCCTTTGCCTCGGCGATCATCTCTAGCACAATAGATTTCGAGACTCCATCGAGGCTTGCCGTTGGCTCATCAAGCAGCAACAATCGTGGAGCCGCGATGAAGGCGCGCGCAAGGTTGAGACGTTGTTGCTCTCCGCCACTGAACGTGACAGGGCTGGCTTGCCAGCGGCTCTCCTCAATACCAAGACGCTGCAACCAGCGTGCGGCCTCGTTCAATGCCCTCTCGCGTTCCACACCCAACCGTACTAATGGTTCGGCAGTGACATCGAGGGCTGGGACGCGTGGCAACACCTTCAAGAACTGCGAACAGAAGCCCAGTTCGCGTTCACGCAGTCGTATCACCGTCTCTTCATTCACCGTCGCCATATTCACCCGACCAAAGAGTTGCGAGTCGTACCAGATATCTCCACTCGTCGTCAAATAGGAGCGGTAAATGCATTTAAGGATAGAGGTCTTACCCGCACCACTCTTACCACTGATAATGAAGGTCTGCCCACGATGAACGCGAAACGAAATACCCTTGAGCGGCTCGATCACGCGCCCATCAACGAGATGCATGTGAAAACCTTTTGTAAGTCCCTGCACTTCAAGCACCGGAATTGTCTGTTCTTGCATAGCACAATCTATTCTTTCGTTATAAAGCGGACGAAACCAGCAATTGCGTATAGGGATGTTGCGGGTCTTCCAGAATTTGATCGGTTAGCCCTTGCTCGACGATGTAGCCGTTTTTCATGACGATGGTACGACCCGCGAGTTGCTTGATGACGCCGAGATCGTGCGAGACGAGCAGCATGGTGATTTTTAGCTCCCACTGAATACGCCGAATCAGGTCAAGCACTTTGGCCTGTACAGATAGATCGAGGCCGCTTGTCACCTCGTCTAAGAGCAACACAGCCGGATTGCTCGAAAGTGCCTTCGAGATTTGCACGCGTTGCAACATACCACCACTGAACATACGCGGCTCATCGTCAATGCGCTCTGTTGGTAGCTCTGTAAGCTGCATCAATTCGCTTGTGCGCTGACGAATACGCCCCACATGCCGCCAATCAGCAAGTAACAGCTTCTCCGCGACGTTGCCGCCCACGCTAAAATTCATGTTCAAGCCCAGTTCTGGACGCTGATACACGATGCCGAGCCGCTGATTACGGAATGTGCGGCGTGCGTATTTGTCGAGCGTCAATAGGTTCACAGGCTTACTATCCTGCCCTGGTATGCTCAATTCACGATACCATAGCTCTCCCTTACCGGCAGGGACAGCGAGATTGACCAGTTGCATGAGGGTACTCTTGCCACTGCCACTCTCGCCAACAATGCTGAGTATCTCGCCCTTTGCCAGCGCAAAATTGATATGCGAACACGCCGTGACGCTCCCACATACAGGACAGCGATTGCCTTTCTCTGGTCCCGTCAAGCTATCACAATAGGAGCAGCCGGGGCCGTAGCGTTTGGTAAGGTCGCGCCCCTCGATGACCCACTCTTTATTCTCTTGCATGCGTAGTTATGATGCCTCCGTTGGAACGCGTTGCTCGCGCAATCGCACGCGCTTCTCGCAATAGCTGGTATCAGAGCAGAGATACGCCCAGCGTCCCGCTACTCCTGGCGTCTGTGACTCTACAAAATGACTCGTGAGATAGGTGTCGTTAGCACCACATTTGTCGCACGATTTGTTGGGGTCATGCTCCGTCGTGAAGGGATAATCCTCGAACTCAAGCGGCGCGACATGCGTGTAGGGCGGCACGACATAGACGAGCTTTTCACGACCCGCTCCAAAGAGGAACAGTGTCTCCGCCATGTGCAGACGCGGCACATCATAGCGCGGAATGGGCGTCGTATCCATCATGTAACGGTTCTCGACGATGACCGGATATTGCGCGGCTATGTTCATATCGCCAGATCGCACCACACTCTCGTACATATACACCCACATGCGCCCGTAGTCGGATTCGGCTTGCATCTCGGTTGCGCGTTCCAGATTGGGTTCGACCCAGCGTAGCGGGTCTGCCATCGGCACCTGTAGTACCAGTATCTGGTCGTCACGCATGCTCTCTTCAGGAATGCGGTGGCGTGTCTGCACCAGCGTTGCCTGCGTTGTATCAGTTGTGAACGCGATACCCGTTGTCTTCTGAATCAGTCGTCGCAGATTGACGGCGTTGACGCTATCATCGTCGCCCTGATCGATCACTTTAATCACATCGTGTGGCTCAACCAGAGCCATAGTTACCTGCAAGCCACCAGTGCCCCATCCTCTGGCTATAGGAAGGTCACGACTGGCAAACGGCACAAGATGCCCCGGTAGTGCCGTGCCCTTTAGCAATTTACGCCGCACTTCACGCTTCGAGTCTTCATCAATGAAGGCGAAGTTGTAGAGCATCTCGCGTCCGCCCTGTATCTCTTGTGAGAGCGTGGCGTCCTGCTCAACAGGCTCCGCTGCAACCGTCAATCGTTGTATCAGGTCTCCTACTGAATCTTGGCTCATGCTTGCTCCACTTCTGTATCGTTCCGTTCAGTAACGGCTCGTCGCTTCTCAATAGCCTCTGCGAATTTGGCGGCACGATAATCGCGGGTACGCTCCAAAACACTGATGTCGGACTGGAACGAGACGTAATGCGGCAGCTTGTAGTGGGCGGTAAAGCCGCTGGCCTCGATTCCGTCAATGTGCAACAACACAAACTCCTCGTTCGCTGCAGGACCGCTCTCACCATGTACGCCATGCTCTTTAGCGGCACTTAGCACACGGTCAATCATCGACATGCTCATTGCCTTGACCTCACTATGTCCAAAACAGAAGCCGTAGCCAAGTCCGAACTTAGGGTTTTCCGGTTCGCGTATATTGCTCTGAGCATGGCTTTCGTCCGCATCGGAGGATTGGACACGCGACACCATTTCGCACTCGGTTGCCAGAATTTCGCCAATCTCAACGACCTCGCCTGTCAAAGGATGCGCGACCTCGACAGGGACAGAGCCGAAGCGTAACTCGCCTAGCGTCGGGTGTGCATCACCATAGCCGCGCACACTACTATAGGCAAAGGTGAGCATGCTCCCAACATCGCCCTGTGCAAGTACCTGTAGCCGCGCACTACGAGGAGCGGGAAATACTAACGCTTTACGCGTGATATCGTATGGCTCGACATTCACCTCGGCTTTTTCTCCCTCTGGCGGCTCAGCAAGAATGCCCTGCTCGCGCATACTTTCAATCACTTTGGGAAATGTAACCAGTTCTTTCTCAGCCGCTTCATCTGTAATCTTCGCCTCAATCTGTGCAATATATTCCCGTATGGATTGGCTCGACTCGTGCGTTAAAAGCGTATTGAGCAGTCGCAACTGATAGTCACGCGTAGGACCGAGCAGTTGACCTCCCGGAATATCCTTGAAGGTTGCTGAGATACGGCGCAACGGTCTCATCCGTACCCCCTCTATGGGCAAGCTGTAGTCGAGGCGTGGCACGGTTGAGCGATAGGCACGCAGCAAAAAGCTCGCCTCTAGCGCATCGCCCTCGCTCTGCTTGAGTGCTAGAGCCGCCAGTTCGGGCGCGTACAAGGCACCCTCGCCCATCGCACGATCAACGCTGAGGCGCATCTGATCCTGAATCTGCTCCACGCTAATTGGTTCGCTCTTCCCTCTCACGCGGAAATACTCTACCAATTGTTCCGCATTCAGCACAGCTTGCGTGCCACCTTTTACCGCAACATATCCCATAACTACAGTTCCTTTATGCTTGTTGTGCGTGGTAGACCAACACAACGTCCAATTGCATCTATCAGGTAGACATCGACACCAAGCGGATAGCCCTGACGCGCATTTGCAATACGTTGCACCTCAGCACGTTCGAGTCCTGCTACTTGAATGTCACACACGTCTTTAATGCCAGGTCCCTCTAACTCTAATCTTAGCCAACTCTCGCTGCGCTCTTCGTCGCTCAATTCGTGCAGAGGAAAACTAATTTGCTCGACGCTATAGAATGCGGTAGCACTCATCTCTGGCTCGGCAAGCGTACCCATATGTAGCTGAGAAAGTAAGCCATTGCTTGTACCATCACAGAAAAGGGCAAAAGTTGCTTGTTCAGGAGATGCAGCATTAGCTCCACTTCTCACCGAGATCCATTGCATCGCTGTATCCTGTTGTGTCAACCATACTCCGCTCGCGGCAATAGCGAATGTTACCTCTTTATCCAGCAAGGTCATCATCGCAGCAAGCGCATAGACATTGAATGGTACTGGGCCTCTAGGTGATGTGTAAAACGGAGGTTCACTCAAGAAACGAGGATATTCAAGGATGTTGATTTTGCCAGGACGAGCAAGGCTATCGAGCAGGTGGCGAAAGGTGACGGCACTGTAGCGAATACGCTCCTCTTGTTCTGTTCGTGTTGCACTCTGCACGGTGCTACGCCTCCATTCTATCGAAATCAACCTTTGTAGTAGCAATCAATGCCTGCATACGTTGATTGTTGCGCGTTATCTCGTCATTCAGAAGAGTGAGTTGCTGTACTAACCGCTCGTGATAACTACTGTCTTTGTTGCGTAGTGCGGCGTCAACCAACGCAACCGCCATCGCGCGACGTGGACTATCGCCAATCACCATGCCGAAGCCGAACTGCCCATCAAGCTCTAATTTGATCTCCGTCACCAACACCTCACCGGCATTGAATAAACTGTTGGCGACGGTCTCGCGCACACGCAGCATCACCAATCCCTGTCGCGGTCCGCTCAACAATGTAATCTGACTATGTGGAGAGTTTTGCAACACAAGGGATGCAATATCACATGCCTGTTCTTCCGAACAATTCGCCAGAATGGAATAATGGTTCATACATGGGACTCCAACTATCTATGAGACAATATGTATGCTCATTTTACCAGCTTCACTCTCTAAAACAACATAAGCAGGCAACTGTTTCTTCTAAACAGCTACCCGCTTATATCTCTAATCGGCTCTAATTTTTACTCTGCTGTTATCACTGTAACCTTGCTTTATTAAGATAGCGTTAAGCGATAAGTTCAATTCTGTTAAAATGAACACACATTTATTTTTATAGATATATTAGCTATGCTCAAGTTATTTTTGTATATACATTCTCCATTGTGAAACAGATGAACTATTCTGTACACTTTGCAAGGATACTGTTTTCTCGACAGTATCTACTCTCTGCATCCTCTCTATCCGGCTCTCGAATTAGACAACGTTGCACATCTATGCAACATATGCGCCTACAGTGTTACGCGGCGTATTCTGCTGTGCTGCTCTCTTTAGCACTACGCACCTTATACGTGAGTACACTGATGAGCCGGAGGTATTCTCTTCTCATGAGTAATCAAGAACTATTTTTCGCCCCTCGTAGTCGTCGTCGTTTCCTTGAGCAAGCTGGTGCGCTTGGCGTCTCTTCGCTCGCATTAGCATCCTTCTTAGAAGCATGTGGTAGCTCTTCCACCAGCACCAGCAGTGGCGGCACCAATGTTAATCTTGCAGGTCCTATTGACATGCAGACGCTTATCACCAATGCGAGAAAAGAGGGCAAGCTAGAAGCTATCGGTATTCCACCCGAATGGGCTGATTACAAGGATATTCTGGCGGGTTATGCTGCGAAATATGTTACAGTAGAGTATCAGGCAGAGGCCGAGTTTTCGTCGGCACAAGAACTCGAAGTATTCGCCAAATCGAAGTCGCACGCGCATGGTGATATCGGCGATGTTGGCTTTAAGTTCGGACCCCAAGCTATCCAGCAAGGACTAGTTACCCCATACAAACATTCACACTGGGCTGACGTGCCGGATAACTTAAAAGATCCGAATGGCAACTGGTGTACCGAATATTATGGTACACAGGCGTTTGTGATCAACACCGATATTGTGAAGAATGAACCAACCTCGTTCAAAGACCTGCTGAGCGGCAACTACAAGAATCAGGTTGGCATCGACGGCGACCCGCGACAGGCCAACGACGCCTTTATCGCGGTCTACTCTGCCGCGCTCGCACAGAGCGGTAGTATTGACGATATTCAGCCCGGTATTGATTTCTTCAAGCAATTGAAGCAGAAGGGCAACTTCACCTCTGCTCGTGCAAACATTGCGAATATGACCAAAGGCGAAGTCGCTATTGGAATCATGTGGGACTATCTCGGCCTCGGCTTCCGCGACTCGCTCAACGGCAAGCCCAATCTCAAGGTCGTCATTCCCACTGATGGTTCAATCGCTGGCCCCTACGTCTCTATCGTCAACAAGACCGCGCCACATCCCTTTGCGGCTCGCCTGTGGATCGAGTACCTCTTCTCGGATGAAGGACAACTCTTCTTCCTGAAAGGTTACGCACACCCGGCACGCTATCAGAAACTCGTAGATGCTGGCAAGGTGCCATCAGACCTCGCCGCGAAATTGCCTGCTGCTGAGCAGTATAAAAACGTCCAGTTCGTCACTGATCTAAGCAAGCTGTCGAAGGCTTCGGATACAATGACACAGAACTGGCCTTCTGTCATTGGTCAATAAATTTGTAATTGGAAGAGAATATTTGTCAAGCGGCATGTCGCTTGGCAAATATTCTCTTCCAATTCTACCTATTTTCTATAGGAGGTGGGGAAGCATGCAAATACCTGCATCGACAAAAACTTCGACAACGGTAGAAGCACCCGTACAAGCTATTACCAGGGCAGGTCGAGGTTTTCGTCTCAGTTACACGCTCACGAGTTGGTTAGGACTACTTCCGTTCTTGCTTTTTTGTCTGCTCTTCGAGTTACTACCCGCACTCGTGATAGTTCAGGGCAGCTTCGTGAACTCAAACACAGGGGAATTTACATTCGACAATTATCGCCGGTTGTTCGCTGGCATTAGCTATATTCACGCGTTCCAAAACAGTATCTCGCTCTCACTTGTCACAGCCCTTATTGGAGCAGTATTTGGCTTCTTCGCGGCCTATAGTCTCTACAACACACAGGCCACATGGCTACGCAATCTGCTGACGGGCTTTTCGAGTATCGCCGCCAACTTCGCGGGTGTGCCGCTGGCCTTCGCTTTTGTCTCCACGCTTGGTGTAACGGGCTTTGTCACCGTCCTTTTACACAATATCTTCCATTTCAACCTCTACGACGCAGGTTTTAGCCTCTATACCTTCTGGGGACTGGTGCTGGCGTATGTCTATTTTCAATTGCCGCTCATGGTCCTGCTTACTGTTCCAGCCCTTAGCGCATTGAAACCCGAATGGCGCGAGGCCGCTACTAATCTCGGCGCATCGAACGCTACCTACTGGCGACGTGTCGCACTACCCGTACTGATGCCATCGCTCATCGCCGCTACCATGCTCCTGTTCGCTAACTCCTTCGGTGCCTTCGCAACCGCCTACGCGTTAGCACAGGGCAATATTAACCTTGTCACCATTCAAATTGCCTTCGTCGTCAATGGCAATGTCAATATCGACACAGGATTAGGCAATGCCATCGCCGTTGGCATGGTCGTCGTCCTTCTCATCGCGGTAACGTTGTATACGGCGATGCTTCGTCGCGTTAGCATCTGGCAAGGAAGGTAAGTAGAGATGAGGAGTATACAAAGAAAACAAACTACTGGCGTTACGTTCAACTGGAACGCGCTTTTCCTTGTCTTGTTCGTGCTCTACCTGATTATTCCGCTTGGCGCAACGCTCGTCTTTGGCCTTTCTGGAAACAACGGCATCGACTTTCAATCGTATCAACAAATCTTCAGCGACAAAGATTTTTCCAACACGCTGCTGGTCTCGCTGGAACTCGCGTTTGCCTCAACGGTAGTAGCAATCGTGCTGGTTACGCCGACGGTCTACTGGATGCAATTACGTCTGCCAAAAGTGCGTCCGCTACTGGATTTCCTCTCGCTTGTTCCCTTTGCTGTACCCGCGATTCTGCTTTCATTGGGGCTGGTCGAAGTCTATGGTAGCTCGAACATGCTCATCAACATACTGTCGCTTGGTCTGGTACCACTGTTAAGTAGTAGTCTACTTAATATTGTCAATACGCCACCACTGCTCGTGTGTGCCTATGTCATCATCTCACTACCCTTCGTCTACCGCCCCATTGACAATAGTCTACGCGCCGTCAATACGCGCGTATTGACAGAGGCATCATACAGTCTCGGTGGAGGATGGCGGCGCACATTCTTAACGGTAATCGTGCCGAATATTCTTCCTGGCATAGTGAGCGCGGCACTACTCACATTCTCAACCGCGATGGGCGAATTTACGCTGGCGTCGCTGTTCGGCATTTACACATTTCCCATCTACCTCGATCAGGTAGGTCAGAACGACGCCCATAAAGCGGCCTCGCTCTCCATTCTCAGCTTTATCTTCACGCTTGTCTGCGTCCTCGGCATTCTGCTTTTTGTCGGGCGTAGAGTCGGCGGCACAAGACAAAACGTTCAAATCGCGGCAGCGAAATAGGGAGTAGCAACATGGCATTTCTTGAATTAGAGGGCATCGCCAAATATTTTGGTCCTGTGGCAGCCGTTGAGCATATAAACCTTTCGATCAATCAAGGCGAGTTCCTGACGCTGCTTGGACCGAGCGGCTGTGGTAAAACGACGATTCTTCGCATGGTGGCAGGCTTCGAGACGCCAACCGAGGGCACGATTATGCTGGATGGCGAAGATATTACGCGTCGCCAAGCGAGTAAACGTCCAATGGGAATGGTATTCCAATCATATGCGCTTTTTCCACATATGACTGCTGAACAAAATATCGCCTTTGGCATGCAGATAAAGAAGGTCTCGAAGGAGCGCATTCAGCAGCGTTGCGCCGAACTGCTCGAACTGGTCGGCCTCAGCGAAATGGGACCACGCTATCCACATCAACTCTCTGGTGGTCAACAACAGCGTATCGCCCTTGCTCGCGCCCTCGCTGTTGAACCAAAGGTGCTGTTACTCGATGAACCGCTCTCCGCCCTCGACGCCAAAGTACGCGTCTCTCTGCGTAACGAGATTCGCCGCATTCAGCAACAACTCAAAATGACCGCAATCTACGTCACGCACGACCAGGAGGAGGCACTCGCAGTCTCCGACCGCATCGCGGTGATGGCAAAGGGCAGAATCGAACAGCTTGATAGACCAGAGGAAATTTACACCAACCCCAACACCGTCTTCGCCGCGACCTTTGTCGGCACCAGCAACCAGTTTAACGGCATCGTCGAATCCGCCAGCGAAGGACTGTGCAAGGCGGGAGCATATACGCTTGCAACCTCACATCTCGCACACCTGCACAACGGAAGTCGCGTGCTAATCGTTGTACGTCCCGAAGAAGTCTTGCTCCTCCCTGCCAACACGGAGACTCCTCCCAGCACAAACGGCACCATTTATGGCGACAACCGTATCGCAGGTGTCATCGAGCTACGTACCTTCCTGGGACCATTCACGCGCTTCCATGTGCATGTCAGCGATGACACAACCCTAACCGCCGATATCCCCAGCCAACACGCGCACGGCTTCGTAGTGGGTCAACAGGTGCAACTCTCGTTCCCCCCCGACGCCTGTCAAGTCTTGCCAATTGATGATCGAGGACACGAAATGAAGGAGTTAGCAGAGGCTGAGAAGGTGTGATGAATTAGACCCCTACAGAATGTCTCCCTGCGATTCCAACGTTCCGCCAATCACAATAGTATATCCCGTTGGCAACGATGCATCTGTTGCAGCGTCCGCAATAGCTCTGCCCATTTCGGTTGCGGTGGGCAGAGGGCCGATGGTGGAGCGTCTATGCTCAGTCAAGCCAGGGGCGGTACGCTCTAGCAATTTTGGTGTGATGGTGCCTTCGATGAGGTCGCCCGTCACTACTAGCAAACGAATACCTCGTTCACCAAGTGCATTTTGCTGAGCGCGTAGAGCTTGCTCGCCAGCATATTTTGACTTGGCAATCGGCTCATAGGCCGGTATCTGCTCCATTTGTCCATAGAGATGCGCCCAGTGACTGGTCACAAATACTATCGTACTGCCTTTTGCCAGCATTGACAGAGCATGCTCAACCAGCATAAGTTGTGCATCGTGGTTGATGTGCATAGGATAGGCAGGGTCAATAGCTAGTATGTCGCGTTCGAGTCCGCCAGAGGCGTTGAGTACGAGTATGTCGAGTGTGTTGTAGGACTCTTGCAATGTCTTAAAGAGACTTTTTACATCTTCTCCATGAGTGATATCGCATGCGAGAGCAAGAGCGTGTTGACCGCGTGCGGTTATTTGAGTGGCAACCTCGTTCGCGCGTGCCGCCTTGTTGCGATACGTGATCGCTATATCGTATCCTTGCTCCGCCAACGCTACTGCGGTCGCCGCGCCGATACCACGCGAACCGCCAGTGACGAGTGCAAGTTTGGCGAATGATGCCATCTACTCGTCCCCTTCTGGCTCGTCTTCATCATCCATGTGCGAGGTACCGTACAGCGAGACTTCGTGTCCCTCTGAGGCCGAGGTGTAACAGGCATCTATGATACGCACTCGATTCAGTCCCTCGGTACCATTGTGTTGTAGCCAATTGCCCGATTTGATGATATCGACGAACTCACGGACTACAGTGATATGTCCATCGCCTCTATAGGTCTGCGGATGAATAGTTGCTGGTACATCGGCAATATCGGTGTAGATATCGAGTGTATCCTGCCAGTTGTAGTTCTTTACTCGAATTTCGGCACCGCCATCGCTCCCATAGAGCGTGATGCCAAAGTCGTCACCTGCGCTACTGTGAGTTGCCCAGCTTGCCTCAAGCAGAAGCGTTTCACCACCAGCGAGACGCATAAAAGCCGTTGCCAAGTCTTCTACCTCGTAGACATTGCCTGCACCAGATTTTCCCGCCTTCAAGTCAATGCCCTTGCCGCTTTTAGCCAGTTCGTCATAGGTCGAGGCACTCACGGTCAAGACCTCCGGTTCGCCGAGCAGATAGAGAGCCATGTCGAGAATATGGACGCCAAGGTCGATCAGCGGACCACCACCCGCCTTCTCTTTGCTCACAAACCATGAACCTGCGCCAGGAATGCCGCGCCTTCGCATCCAGGACGCCTTCACGTAGTAGATTTTTCCCAGTTTGCCCTCGTCGATGTAGCGTTTCAGCACCTGTACATCGCCGCGCACACGATGATTGAACACTACCTGTAGCACGCGATTCGCCTCCGTCGCGGCATCCACCATCGCCTCGGCCTCCTGAGAGGTACGCGCAAGTGGCTTCTCGCATAGCACATGCAACCCTCGTTGCAGAGCTTTAATGGCAATAGGGGCATGCAGATAGTTCGGAACGCATATGCTTACGGCGTCTAGGTCGTCGCGCGAAAGCAATTCATGGTCATAGTGGTAGAGATGCGGGATATTATAGGTTGCGCCAAGCGTCTGCAATCTCTCTTCTTCGAGACCAGCCAGCGCGACAATCTCAACATCGGGTAGCAAACTATAGCCCTTGAGAGCCTGCTCGCCACCAAAGCCTAAACCAATCACACCTACACGAAGACGGCTTGTATTTGAGGGTTGCTGCATGAAATACGATTCTCCTAGTAATTCAGTAGTTTCAAGGGTCGCGTCGCGTCATCAAGCCCTGTTGCCATGCGTAGACCGCTGCCTGTGTGCGGTCCAGCATGTGCAATTTGCTAAGAATATTGCTGACATGTCCCTTCACGGTTTTTTCGCTGATTATGAGCTTCTCGGCAATCGCGGCATTCGAGAGGCCATCAGCTATAAGACGTAGCACGTCTAGCTCGCGGTCACTCAAATCGGTGAAGAGATTGGGTGTATCGCGTCGCGCACCACGAATTTCCTGTACAACACGCGCCGCGACGCGTGGATGTAACACGGACTCGCCGCGTGCCGCCTTGCGTACCGTCTCCGCAAGCTCTTCGGGTCCGACATCTTTCAGTACATACGAAAGGGCACCGGCACGCAACGCAGGAAAGATGTACTCATCTTCGTGATACGAGGTGAGGACGATCACTTGTGAGTGTGGGCTGACCTGCTTAACCTGCCGCGTCGCCTCAACGCCGCCCATGCCGCCCATCACGAGGTCCATCAGCACCACGTCGGGCACGAGTTCAGCCGCCATACGCACAGCCGCCTCGCCCGAATCGGCCTCACCCAGCACCTGCAAATCAGGCTGCAATTCCAGGAACATACGCACGCCGTTCCTGACCAGCACATGATCGTCGGTGATGAGAATGGTGATTTTGTCCGTCATTACCGTGTGTTCCTTTCAAGGTATCCACAAGTAGATCGTCGGGAACCAGGGTGCCCGCAAGGGGACGCCCCTACCATAGACGAAACTGCTCCACACCCGTTGTCGTGGTATGGTAGGGGCGTCCCCTTG
>CAXUGH010000049.1:0-22849 GCA_964250365.1 uncultured Ktedonobacteraceae bacterium | reverse complement strand
ACCAACGCCAATTTTTTTCGCAATATCGCTCCATGCTCCCTCTCCGCCTCCGCTCACATTACGATTGCGGGTATTGGAACGCCCTAGCGTGTTTTGGAGTTGAATGCGCTGGCGGAAGAGGGTGATACGCTCTGCTGGACGCGGTGCCTTGCCTTCGCCCTCTGGTAGCAGTGTGAGCAAGCTACGGGCGGCGTTGTAGCTTTCTGGATGAATGAAGGTGTTGTCGAGCATCTCGCTACCATTGGCAATCTTGAGAAAGCCAGCCGCTTGTAGGAAGGTGGAAGGTCCGAGGCCAGCCACTTTTTGCAGGTCAGCACGCGATTTGAATGGACCATGCTCCTCACGATACTTGACGATGGCATTGGCAACACGCGCGTTGACACCCGATACATGTTTGAGCAGGGCGGCAGAGGCGGAATTGACCTCAACACCGGCGAAGTTGACGCATGAAACCACCACGCGGTCGAGCATGTCGGCAAGCTCTTTCTGGTCTACGTCGTGCTGGTAGAGGCCGACACCAACAGCCTTTGGGTCAATCTTGACGAGTTCCGCCAGCGGGTCTTGTAAGCGACGTGCGATAGAGATGGTGCCGCGCTGTGTGACATCGAGCGTAGGGAACTCTTGACGCGCCGCCTCCGAAGCCGAATAGACCGAGGCTCCCGCTTCGTTGACGAGAACATAGCCAATTTGCTGGCCCGTCTCTTGCTCAAGTTCGCCTATGAGACTTGCCACAAGCTGTTCGGTCTCGCGCGAAGCGGTGCCATTACCGATAGCAATGACGCTAATTTTGTATTGCGTGATAAGCTTGCGAAGCGTAGCTTGCGCTTTATCGGATTGGTACAGGTAGAGAGTATCGGATTCAAGATATTTTCCGGTTTCGTCAACTATGGTCAACTTA
Organism: uncultured Ktedonobacteraceae bacterium; assembly: GCA_964250365.1. GTDB lineage: Bacteria > Chloroflexota > Ktedonobacteria > Ktedonobacterales > Ktedonobacteraceae > JBBQVS01. The sequence continues at coordinate 21,951 of CAXUGH010000049.1, read as the reverse complement.
CATCCTGTACGAAAGCCGGGGTCGATACCAAGAACTTTTTTGCCGCGCACGGGTGATTGGAGCAGCAGATTACGCAGATTTGCGGCGAAGATATTGATGGCATGCTCTTCCGCGTGTTTCGTTAGCTCTGCTCGTGCCTCGCGCTCCATCGCTGGCGCGAGCAAACGTTTGTAGCCATCCTCCATCGCGTCCGCAAGGAGATGTGCGAAAGGCGATGTTGCTTTGACGGGATAGTGCTGGATGAGCGTCGTTTGCGTCTGCTCGTAGGGCAAGTCAACGCCGACACGTAGCACTCCCTCATGCTCGGCACGGTTGAGCGCGAGAATGCGATGCGGTACCAGTTTGGCGATTGGCTCGTTGAAGTCGTAGTAGAGTTGGTAGACGCCGTTAGGGTCCTTCTCGGTGAGCTTTTCGGGGTCGATAGCCTTTGCGCTCAACGTGGATTGCTTGGAGAAGAGAGTACGCACACTGCTACGCACATTAGCATCTTCCGCGATTACCTCCGCCACGATATCAGAGGCGCCTGCATAAGCTTCAAGGTCGGTATCCACACCTTTCTCTGCATTGAGAAAGGGACGTGCATATTCCTCAAGAATAGCCGCACTGTCTCCCGTTAGCTCTAGCTGTTGCAGAATACTATCGGCGAGAGGGGCGAGACCTTTTTCACGCGCGACGCTGGCGCGAGTCTTGCGTTTGGGTCGATAGGGCAGATAGATGTCTTCGACTTCTTGCAGAGTAGTGGCAGCGGCAAGAGCGGTTGCGAGTTCGGGTGTAAGCTTGCCCTGCTCGTCAATGAGCCGACGGACATCCGTTTTGCGCTCATGTAACGCACGAATGGCGGCGGCTTTGTCGGCAATGGCCTGTATCTGTACCTCGTCAAGACTGCCCGTCACCTCTTTACGATAGCGAGAAATAAAGGGAATGGTGTTGCCCTCATCGAGCAATATAATGGTCTGCTGAACCTGTTCGCGTCTCAGGTTTAGTTCTGCGCTGATAGTCTGCGCGATATCGGTAAGAGAGAGCGTAATTTCTGGTGTTGCCGTCTCTGATGATGTCTGTTCGTGAGTTGCCAAAGATAGGACCTACTTTCCACATAGAATAGAAACCAGGGAGCCCGCAAGAGGACGCCCTAGTCCCACCACAGACCACTTTTCGCATGAAGTTTTATGGACGAGTATTAACTGTTGAGAATCGTACCATAAAGGTCAAGGATTATTGGCTATACGTTGCTGCTTTTTCGCCATCCGCTCACGGTGCCTTTTCATACCAGCTCGCCCACCTAGCCAGCCGATTAGAGAGGCAACCAGCATACCACCGATTATCAGTATGAGCAGGTTGGTCGATGATGCCTGTGAAGAGGCTGCTGCTGCGGTATGAGGGTACATTGGCTGAACGGCTTGCCATGCTGAGTTTAATTCGTTACGCGATAGTGGCACATGATACTTTTGTGCATTGGTGGTATCGGCCTCGACACGTTGTGCTAACAGGACGAAGAGGCCAATGAAGAGAATGACCCAGAACATAATCGCGCTTGTAATACCAGCCCACAGCCCGGCCCAGCCACCACGTAGTGAGCCACCACCACGCCGTGTTGTAGTAAAGCCAGCCAGCGCATAAAAGAGAAATCCCACAGCGGTTGCAAGATAGAACGAGGCTTCCTTCTTTAGCGCAAGGACTAGCAACGCGGCGAGAACGGCTTGTATCAATCCGAACAGACAACCTTGACCAAAGGGTGTAGGGAGCGGATTTGACGCGACAACCGACGATTGAGGCACCATGACATAACCAGCCGGAGCAAGCGGTGATGGTGGTAAAACAGGGTATACAGGAGCTTGCTGCTGTTTAATTGGTTGCGGCTGTACTCCTGCATAGACACGAGCCGGAACAGGTTGTTTTGGCGATGGAGACGGATATAGAGGATAATTGGGACTCGTTGGCGGCACAATCTGAGGTCCAACGATTGTCTTATCGGCATGCGCGTCGAAGCCTGTGCCATGTAGAGCCTGTGCAAATTCGGTTATGGTTTTGTATCTTGCGTCTGCATGTACCGCTAAGGCTTTGAGCAAGGCACGCTCTACATGCGGTGATATCGTAGGATTCAGAAGACGCGGCGCAATCAGTTCGTCATGCATGCTGCGTCGAAGAGCCGAAGGCGGCAAGCGATTGGTAAGTAACAGATACATAGTTGCCGCCATTGCGTAGATATCGGCTTGGGGACCTGTTTTACCAGTGTATTGCTCAAGTGGACTGAAACCCTCAGAGATGGCACGAACCAGCGATTGCGTGTTGTTACTTTGCGCGTCATACAAGCGCGTTAAGCCAAAATCGACAAGAACGGTTGTGCCATCGGGCGTGAGAATAATGTTCGCAGGCTTAATATCACGATGCACAATGTTACGGCTATGGAGTTCTTGCAACGTCTCCATAATGGGATAGAGCCACGAAAGGACCTCTTGTTCGCTACACGGTCCCTGCTTGGCTTGATGAGGTTCTTGTTCGCCGATATTCGCCAGTCCTCGATTTGTGACGCGATTTTTCAGCAACTCTAGCAAATTCCGTCCCTCGATAAGCTGCATGACCAGATAGAAGCGACCATTGGCTTCGAGGGCGTCGTAGACTTGCGGTAGATGCGCGTTCTTGATGGTAAAGAGGACGCTCACCTCCATTAGCGCTTGGCGACGTGCGGCTGGTGTTACATCATATGTCTCTTTGATCGCACATGGACGATTGCCTTCGCTTCTGTCTACAGCGCGATAGACGGCACCAAAGCCACCGCTATTGATGAGCGAGCCGATGATATAATTATTGCCAATAACCGTTCCAGGCGTCAATGCAAGCGGTAAGGTCATGTACGTGTTCGTCCTTCTTTCGTCCCCCAAGTGTCTCTATATAAAGAGACGTGCATTTTATTTACGGATAAAAGGGCGTTGTGTTACAAACGCTTGGTTGACTCTTACGTAGCGGTAGAGTGTACAGTCATAAGAATATGATATACATAGTATCGTGCTTACGAGAGGAACATCCATGTTTAGAATAGGCGAGTTTTCACAGATGGCACAGGTTACGATTCGCACGCTGCGCCACTACGATGAGCTTGGATTGCTGAAGCCAGTTCACATTGACCGCTTCACCGATTATCGCTACTACACGATTGAGCAGTTGCCGCGCCTCAATCGCATTCTCGCGCTCAAAGATTTAGGCTTCTCACTAGAGCAGATTGCGCGTAGTTTGCAGGATGATGTGTCACCGGAGCAGCTACGTGGCATGTTCATGCTGAAACAGGCTGAGATCGAGCAACAATTGCAGGAAGAGCATACGCGCCTTGCACGCGTCGCGGCACGATTGAGACAGATAGAGCAAGAAGGGAAACAACCAGAGTACGATGTTATTCTCAAGCAAGGCACACAACAGACGCTAGTTTCGCTACGCAAGACGGTACCTACTATCGAGGCAATGCCGCTGTATCGTTGCGCTATGTACACCGACCTGTATACATGGCTGGAGCAACGACGTATCAAGCAGACAGGACAAGAACTCGCACTCTATCACAACGATGGATATTTTGACGAGAACATCGACATGGAGACAGGGGTGATTGTAAACAAGGTATCACTCATGGACAAGAGACTTGATAGCAAAAATGATATAATCGTTCATGAGCTACCAGCGTCAAACATACTGGCAAGCGTCGTTCATCGTGGCAATTTCTACGATGTGCCACAAGCGGTTACAGCACTCTTTATGTGGGTGGGGGAAAATGGATATACTGCAAGTGGGCCGTACCGCGAGATACACCTGTTTGGGCGCGAAAACGACCTGACCGACTTTCAGCATGTGACACTTGAGATGCAACTTCCCATCGAAAAACGGTAAGCGAAAAAATTGCCCGATTTTGCGCTTGACTCTCACGTAACGGTAGACGGTATTGTTTCCTCAACGGATGAAAACATCATCCATAGCATTCAACAAAAGAGGAGACAATACCATGTTTAACATTCGCATTGCCCGTCTTACCGCCGTCCTACTGCTCGTTGAGGTTGCCTTGATTAACGTTTGCTTTCTCGTTCTGCAAAGCGTTTTCGAGTTTCCCGCCATTCTAAACAAGCCTGCCGCACATGTGCTACCACTGTTCTACAAGAATAGTAGCATCATCATTCCCACCTACTATGCGTTTACACTTTCATCGCTGCTACTCATTCCGCTTGCGCTGCTGCTACATCGCTTGCTAACGACAAAGCCTTCAACGTTCATGAACATTACCACAACAATCGGCGTTGTTACCGCCATCTTTCAAACACTTGGCTTTATACGCTGGCCTTTTCTCGTTCCCTACCTTGCGACAACCTATGTTCACGCACAGACAAGCGATGTAACACGGCAAAGCATCGAAGTGTTTTATAACGCGTTCAACATCTACGCTGGACACACGGTTGGCGAGCATCTCGGCTTTCTCTTCAACGCAGTATGGGGCATTTTGCTCTCGATAGCAATTCTTCGCTCGCCACTCTTCACGGGACGGAGCTGGCGATGGATAGGAATCGTAGGCATCATCCTCTCAGTCGGTATTCTTGGCAATCCGTTACAGGATTTGAGCTTGAACTTCGCGCCCACTGCCCCCTACTACTTCATCAGCAATTTGACGCAGATCAACCTGATCTACTTGATAAGCTATGCACTGTGGGCAATCTGGCTAATCGCACCAGCTATTCGGCTCCTTGTCCTGCGTCGAGAGCAAATTGCTTCAACAAGTACGCCGCAATTTCGGGATGTAGCTCAGCAATGGGCATAACGCAACTTGAATATAATTGTTTTTTCGTAGGGACCAGATTTATCGGGTCCGTTGTGTGATTTATCACGCGAGATCAGGTCTAAAATGTCTTGTGGACACGGTTCAACAAGAATCTCGCTCAATGAATTGAGCGACGGACGCGATACATCTGGTCCCTACAAAGCCACCGAATCAACAAGGAGATATATTATGAAAAATACAGAACTACACGTCGTCTTTGGCACTGGTCCTCTCGGTAGGGCTGTTATACGCGAATTAGTCGCACAAGGCAAATTCGTCAGGGTTGTTAATCGTAGTGGTAAGATGGATGACGCGCCTACTACAAACGTAGAGGTTGTCGTTGGTGACGCTACACAGCCTGAGAGCGTTCGTAGAGCGAGTCAAGGTGCAACTGTTGTCTATCATTGCGCTCAGCCGGGCTATACGCATTGGCCTAAAGATTTTCCGCCGATCACGAACGGCATTATTGAGGGCTTGAGCGGGACAGAAACGAAGTTGGTGTTTGGCGATAACCTGTATATGTACGGGCCTGTACATGGTCCCATTACAGAAAACCTGCCCTATCGCGCAACTGGACACAAAGGACGGACGCGAACGTTGATGGCGAATGACGTACTAGAGGCTCATAAAAGTGGAAAAATACGTGCTACTATTGGGCGTGGTTCAAACTTCTACGGTCCTTACGTCATTGATTCAACAGTAGGGGAGATCGTGTTTGGAGCGGCCCTCAATGGGAAGGCGGTTACAGCTCTTGGTAATCCTGATTTGCCACATACATATACATTTATTGATGATTTTGGAAAGGCACTGGTAACATTAGGGGCGCATGATGAAGCGTTGGGACAAACTTGGCATGTACCCAACATAGGCATAACTACAACACAAGCATTTATTGATTTAATCTCTCAGGAGATTGGTAAGCCTGTGAAAGTTTCAAAAGTTTCGCGCCCTATGGTAATGTTGGCGGGTTTATTCAATGCGAACATTCGCGAGACGCAAGAGATGTTGTATGAGTTTGAGGGACCGTATATCGTTGATTCGAGCAAATTTGAAAAAGCATTTGGCAAACACGCTACTTCCTATGAAGAAGGAATACAACAAACGGTTGCATGGTATCGAAACCATAGATAGACATATGCTACTACTGGGTAAGACGACGAAGCAAACGCTAGATGTTGCTTCTTGTCTTACCCAGTTTTCCTATTTGCTGAAAAGCCTAGCGAGAATTTACGATGTGCCGACGTAAGTATATATACGACTTATTCGAGGTATAGCAACGCTACAGTTGCAAAGATTGGCTTGTATGATACAATAAGTCAAGAATATACCCGATCAATGTATCTGTTGCAGAAGAGAGCAAGCACTTGGAACGAAATGTGATGTTTGATGCAGACCGTGACCGTGACAAGTCAAATGACCTGGAGCGCGATATGCTTCAGGACACAGATTTCAGTGGGCTAGCGCAAAGCGACAGCTTACGCCTGTACCTTCGTGAAATTTCACGTATTCCTCTCCTCAACGCGGCAAAGGAAGTCACTCTTGCCGAGCGAGCCGAGCGTGGAGTGAAAGAAGCGCGTGACCACCTCATAGAGGCCAACCTGCGCCTTGTGGTCAGCATTGCAAAAAAATATGTCGGTCAAGGCTTATCGCTAGAAGACCTGATTGGAGAGGGCAATATCGGCCTTATCCGCGCTGTCACCAAGTTCGACTATAAGAAGGGTTTTCGTTTCTCAACCTACGCAACCTGGTGGATTAAGCAAGCCATCACACGCTCTATTCTCGAAGGAACTCGTGTCGTTCGCTTGCCCGTCTACATCATGGAAGAGGTGATGCGTGTCAAGCGCACAACGCGCCAACTTTATCAAGAGCTAGGACGTGACCCGACACCAGAGAACATCGGTGAGCGTCTGAACATGTCCGCTGAACGCGTGAGCGAACTGATGATCTGGGCTGAAAAGGTCTTTTCGTTGGACGCGCCTCTTTCGGAGGAAGAGGAGAATACGCTGGGCGACATCATAGAAGATGTACGGGAGCGTGGACCGAGTGAGTTGACTGAGCAACACCTGCTCCGCGAGGAGATTCGCAAGGTGCTCAACCAACTCACGTTGCGCGAGCGGCAGGTAATCGAGCTACGTTTCGGACTGGTGGACGATCATGACCACACCTTAGAAGAGGTGGGTAAGAAGCTGAAGGTGACGCGCGAGCGAGTACGCCAGATTGAAGAGCGAGCAATCCGCAAACTGCGACACCCTCAGGCCAGTCGTATTCTGAAAGACTATCTCGACTAGCAAGTGGGATTGCAAAGGGCAGCCGCTCTCTGTGGGGGCGTAAGGTGTTCCCACGCCCCCGACAGGAGTTGCACCCTTGCACCTCGCTCTAAGTACCTTTGGGTAGCATATACTATTAGCGTAGCATTTGTGCGTTTATATAATTAAAGGCGGTATGGGTCTTTGATATGAGATATAAGCTCGAGGGTAGAGAAATATGAACGAATTGGCTGGTCAGAGCCTCGGTGGATATTTACTGGAGGAGGAGATTGGTCACGGCTCTATGGGAGTCGTTTATCGAGGCAAACAGATTGCACTCGGACGTGAAGTAGCGGTCAAAGTATTACCAAAGGCGTTAGCAAAGGACAATTCCTACGTTGCACGCTTCATTCGCGAGGCACAAATTATTGCGGGTCTCAATCATCCTAACATCGTTCATATTTATGATGCAGGACAGCAAAACAAACTTCTCTATTTCGTAATGGAATATATACAAGGTCCTACTCTTGCAAGCCTCCTCAATCTCGATGGAACCATTCTGCCACGCCTTGCGATTGAGTATGGGGCACAGATTGCCGATGCCCTTGATGTGGCATACAAAGAGCGTCACGTCATACACCGCGATGTGAAGCCCGAAAACCTGATGCTGGATCGCTGGGGCAAGGTGAAGGTGATGGACTTTGGTTTGGCTCGTGCAAACGGCTACCAACCAATCACAGTAGCACGCACGCTGGTTGGTAGCTTGTATTATTCATCGCCAGAGCAGGTATGGGGTCATGCACTCGACAATCGCAGCGATGTCTATGCGCTTGGCGTTGTACTCTATGAAATGACAACTGGACAACGCCCCTTTAATGGTCGCACTATGCCCGAATTGACACAGGCAATCATTAGTGGACCACTTCGCAAACCTAGCACGTTTAGCAGTGAGGTATCGCCAGACATGGAACGCATCATCCTCACCGCGATGGCTAGAGACCGCGAAGAACGCTATGAGGACGCTGGTGTAATGGCTCGCGAACTACGTCTATTGCAAGAAAAATTGAAGTCTCTCAATCCTTCGTCACAGTCTACCAATGAACTAGCTTTGCGTCAGATACAAAGGAGTCATCAGGTACAACTCCCCAAACGTCCTCAAGTACAACGTCCTCAGTATCAAGATGTCGTTGCTTCGCCTCCCGCACAGGAAGGCAAAACAAGACCTGCAACACGACGAGATGCAGCGACACAACAACACATTCCAGATCGTCCGACGCGACCAATGGTTATTTCACCTAAACCTCATGTTGAGATGCAACCAACGATCAAAACGACAACGCAGCCATCAGAAAAAACCAAGCGTCGGTTTTGGGGATTGTTCCAACGACGATTGAAGGATGACGCGGAGTAACGATTGGTGTGAAAGTTGCAGAGAGCTTCCGATAGCTCTATAGTTCCAAAAAGTATAGCGATCTCTAGCGAGCTAGGATTTCCCTTTTCGGCTTTGTGAGGGGACAACGACTAACCTCACCGGATGGACTACTAGCTTGTGACCTTTCCCATCCTCTACCCCCTTTGACCCGAAGGCATCAGGGGCTACTTTTCTAATAATGTTGCTGGACCCATTGCAATCGGCATTGATGAGCGTGCCGTCTGCTGCACGGTACAGCCCACGCGCAATCCGTTTGCCACTAAATTGCGGTTTCTCTGTTTGCTTTGGGTCATAGACGGGCATCGCATCTCGATCAAGAAAGCTGGCTTTACTGGTGTAGGACTCTTCGGTGAGAATGACGCGAATGCCCACTCGTTCCGCTTTGTAGGTGAGCATGGCAATGAACCGCGCGTGTGGGATGGGAACAAAGTTCTGGTTGTTCCGCTTGCCCATGTTCGCCTCTTGCTTCCACCCGTCATTTTTGCCAATCACCAGCGTCCCTATACCATACGCCACTAAATCCTCGACAATCCACCTCGATGCCGTGTGCAGGTAGTGGTCAATGCACCGATTGCGTTTGGTGGTCATGCGCTGCATACGTTTGGTCGTGCCTATGTAACCAAGCTTGCTCTGTAACTCTGCTCTACGCTTGTTGTAAAATTGGTTCACGGATTTCATCGGACGCCCGTTAACAAGAACTGGCACAAAGCCAGGGATGTTTGAAGTTAGTGCCGCGAGATTGTCCATACCAATATCTATCCCTGCATATAACACAGGGTCTACCGCGCTCGTTGGCTGTTCGTGGTCATAGACCACTTCCACCACGTAAAAACCTTTGCGTGGAACGATGCGAACTTGATTGATTGCTGTCTGTCGTGTCTTGATTTCAATGGCAAGCATAGAAGGCTGAATGAGTCCACGTTTCAACCCTGTCCTGCTGATTGCTTGAATCGTGTAGACCAGAAGATTGCGCCCCTCTGTTTTGTGCTTATACTTGGGCAACTTCGGACGCCCGAAGAACTTGGATGGGTCTTCTTTGTACGCTTCAATCGCTTCAAAGAAGCTTTTCCAGTTGCGGTCAAGCACCAGCAAGACTTGCTGGCTCACCTTTGCTGGTAGAGCTTGATACGCTTCATGGGACTGCATGCGTTTCTGAACTTCGTGGTAGTTGAGGTACTTGCCTTCATGAATAAAGGATTGTCGTATCTCGTAGAGTGCTGCATTGTAGAGGTTCTTGGACTTGAATGCTGCTTCATCAATCACAGGGTAGCGTGGGTCACGCTTGTCAATCACATGCTGTTCCACCAGTTGCATCGTTCTTCCCTCCTTTCTCTGGCTTTTGTGTGCTGTTCAAGTTCTCTCCTCACTTCTCCTTTCCATTTAGAGTGCATTCCACAACGTCCGTGCATAGAATGGTTTCACCGCTTGCTTCCACTCTCTCCGCAACAACGTGATTCGGTTCTCGCTGGCATTCGCGTACCACTGTGACGCAACAAGGTCAGGTTCGGCACGGTGCAGGTCATCCAGCACCGCAAGTACATCTCGAAAGGGGGTGAACGTGTCAACACTCACCCCCATGCGGCGAAGTTGCGCCCGTACTGCCCCAAGTGCGATACGGCGCTGCTCGGCTTTGGTCATCACACAGAGACCCTTCCACCGTCTCTCTGTGCTACTCATCACGCTCTGTGCTAGAGACCGACACGCTCTGTGTCCGTGCGAACTCTCCTTGCTCTTGCTCGAAGAACAGGGCAAGCCAGCCTACCAGAAAGCCCGCACACACGACAGGTGAAACGGCATGATTCCAGTTATTCTGCACCTGCATCAATACGTGCGACAACGACAGCAGATTGTTGTTGTGAGGTGTCTCATCATATGCGCTTGCATATCCCTGGTCATAGCCGCATACAAACTCCTCAACCTCGCTCTCATCAAGCAAGATATGTTTGATAGCACCAAGTGTCACATGAGAGAACCCAGTGTCCGTTCTGATGTCCTCGTCGTGGAGCAGGTCTTCGCTCTCAATGGTGAGACCATGCCGCCACGCAGACAGTGCATCGTCACGCGTGCGCCGCACTGCTTCTCTTACATCTCGAAGGTCTGTCCCCTTCGCCGTTTCCGCGCGTGCTGTCTCCATCATGGCTTGTAGTATCATCTGCCATTTCTTCATAGTCGTGTTTCCTTCTCTCTGTGGTCGTTCCTGCTGCTACATCTGGATGAATAAGAGGTGAATCTTTGTCGTATCGTTAGGTATTGTCGTGCCATTGTTGGTAAGCGTGACCGACGCACGTTGCACCCCGACCAGATGCAGGACCGTTGCTTGTGCTTTGTCTTTCTGCATTCCTGCAATCATGGCCTTGATGCGTTGCTCTTGCTCTGGACTGGAGTACTGGTACGCCCATACGCTGTGACTCAGAACGTGCAGAGCTATTGTGCCCTGTGGAGTGCGTGTCGCCCCAGTGATGCTGGTTTGTAGTTCTGTGGGCGTGTAGCCTGTGCCAAGTTTCGCGGTTGCACTCTGTACTGCATCCTGTGTGGTCATGGTCGTAAACGCTTGGGTCTCGTAGACATTGCCTGTACAGGTCTCCTCTAGCGTCACCGTGACGGCTACCGCTTCCGTTCCGACTGCATGATCGGGCGTCACCTTCTGTGTACAGGCAAGCGGCGTGACTAACGTTTCGGTGGGTTGTACCTGTGCATGCAGTGCTGATTGCACATGCTGCTCTAAGCTCGTATGGATGCTGTTCACCACGCCCTCTATGTCTTGTGGGGCAACGGTCTGATACGTTCGTGCGTTCTGTCCCCCCGTAAAGGCACTACTCACCGCTGAGAGCGTGGCGGTATGACAACACGCGCCGTAGATATCTCCTGCGCGGATGTTGCCTTGCGATCCAACCAGCACCGCGTGTGCCATGACGCTGCGCTGTCCAAAGGTGGGAAACGACGCTGCTGGTATCGTAACATCGGTATTGGTCACGACCGCTGTTCCATCGGTGCCTGTGATGAGCGTTCCTGCTGGCGCCGTCTGTGCATAGGTCGCACTGTTGTACAGGGTGAGCAGACCATGCGCGGCGGTGGCGTCCTGGTGTCCGATGCCTGTCGTGGCAACGCGCTGGTGCCGACTCATGGAGAGGGCAGGGAGTGCTCGTCCTGGGAGTTGGTGCTGTGTCGGGTTGACGTTGCCACTCGTGACCAGTTCGAGGGTACTTGCCGTTGTTACGTGCTGTGAGGTCGTCGTGAGCGTCACGGTTGCCGAGGGCGCGAAGAGTGGGGGAAGGACTGCTACGCCGAGGTACATACCCATGAGGGTACAGAGTACCCCAACCAGTGCGACCAGCAGCACCATGAGGCGTGGATACATCGAAGGTGCGCGGCGTGTTGGTGGCACAGGTGGGAGCGACTGGTACGATGCTGTTGTGGGGGCAGCAGGAGCAGGTGGCGCGGGCTGCTCCTCTTCATCAAAGAGAGGAATGGTGGTGGTGTCGATGTTTTGCGTCTCCACCGTACCCTCGACGGTTGGGGGCAGGGCTTGTGACTCCTCTTCGTCTTCTTGAATGTCAATATAGATATTGACAGTACGTGGGACGTGGTTCTCTTGCGGTGCATCGTCGATGCTATTGGGTTGGAAGATGCTGGCAAGCAGAGCATCGGCGTTGTTAGGGAATTGATGGTTCATGCGTTCCTCATCTCTCAGAGAACGGGGAAGCGAACATCACTCCCCCTCAACAGTTACAAGGGTATCGGGACAGGCGACGGTGACGGTAGGTCATAGACCACGTAGTCAAGAATGCCTGGGTCAGCTTTCAGTTGCATGCGCTGAAAGCCTTCGCTGATGGGGTGACTCCACTGCATGAGGATAAACCCATCTTGCAGTTTATTGGTGGTGCCATACAGCACAATCTTGGCATCGCCCTCCGTCTGCCAATCGCTAAGTGCATCGAGAAGATGGGCTAAGTCTCGACGCTCACAGGTAATCAGGAGTGTGTGCATGTGTTCGTTCCTCTCTCTGCTCTGTGCTAGACAGTGGTGATATTGTCTCCTGGTTGCACAACACGAAACTGTCCGTTGTCATTGATGAAGACCACCTTGTTGTCACCCACATGGACAATCATGTCGAGTTTGCCATCGGACTTCAAGGCTTTGAACTCAAGGGTGACAGGCAATAAGTCGTCCCTATCTCCTACCAACGTCGGGCCGAGGTAGACTTTGGCTTTGGTCGGGTCGCCCCCTGGAAACTCGATAATCTCAATATGGCGGTTGAGATTGAGCGCGATGAAGTGGCTTGGGTTTCGTGCGCTGTCGTTATGCCCAACCTGCACGTCGTACTGAGCAGTACGTGGGCGTCCGTAGTGCCAGTCGTCCTGTGTCGTGTTCCACCAGTTGAGGAGACCTGAGAGCAAAAACCAGAGCAGTACCATCGCCACCATGCCGACGCCCACAGGGACCAGCCAATGCAACCGCCATCGTCGCTTCTGTTGCTGTTTGGCAGCAGGTGCAGTGGTGGTGGGAGTACGTAAGGGTTCCGTTTTCAGTTCGTCGTCCTCGTCTTGCACAGGCATGGCGTGACGAGGTGGTTGCGCTGGACGGGGTGCGACGGGTGGGTGTGGGCGTGACGAGGTGCGTGGTGCGCTAGTACGACGAACGAACACGTTCACGTTGTCGTAGTGATTTGATCGGCGAAGCTGTTGTTGTGGACGAGAGTGCGTAACCGTGCGTTGTTGTGGTTGCGCTTGAGCATCACGCTCCTCGACGGAGCGATAGCGTCTCGCGGTGCTATGGGAACGCTTCGGGTACAGGTCGTCGTCCTCTAGCTCGACATCATAGCCTTGTCGGTTCATACTTGCACCTCCTGTTGCTGATGCAGGTCACACAGAAGCGGAAACGTGCGTTGTGCCTGAGATGGTGGAAGGTTGTTCTTGTGCAAACAGGTGGGACAGTAGACCACCAAGCTACACACACGACACACGGTTTCCCCAGGTCGAAAGGTGGGGGTTGTGTTGTGGCGGCCTTGCTTGCACTCTGTCAATGCGCGTGCATGCTCGATTGCTCTACGTTCATTGGCAGTGAGTGCCTTTCTACGTGGAAGGCGGTAGTCTTCTCTCATCATACTGTCACCTCCACATCTGCAAGGGAACGTGATGGGGATGCAAGTGCTGGAATAACAGGAACAGGTGTGTGTGATGAGCGTTCCAGCAGTGCCGCAGTCCATCCAGTAAGCCACCCTGCACCGTAGCGTCCAGAGTGCTGGACGCTGGTGATGGTGCCGACATGGAGCGCGTAGATGTCCATGTCAGTTAATGACTTGTCGCGGTAGTCCGCTTTGAAGCGGAGATAGCCGATTTGAAATGCTTCAGCAAAGGTTTCATCAACAACGGTAATCGTAGTGGTTCCGAGGGTGAGCGTTTCGCTCATGGTGTTTGCCTTTCGTGCTTGACGTGTGGCGGCATCCATGATATTACAATTGCTCATGGGGCCGTGCTTGACGACTAAAGGGTCGATATCGGTCCTATAGGCTAGCCCTGTGTTCGAGACAGGGCTAGCTTCTTTGTTACCTCCCTCCTCTCATTAGAAGTACGTTACTTGTCGCTATACTTCTGTATACAACAAAGTATAATATCATTTACATGACTTGTCAATTCTTGTCATGCTGATTGTGCTAGAATCGGAAACATGATATAGTAGGCACCACATGTTGCCCCCCAACGGTAACATAGAATTAGGAGGTACTTATTTAGTGTCTACAAATATGCATGATTTTGGCAAACTAATTGAGAACATGCCAGCAAATTTATCTGAACTTGCACGCCTCTCTGATGTCAGCGAACGATCAATAATGAGGATGAGAGATGGTGATGCAGTGTTACGTGGGACTGCTAATAAAGTTCTACGGGGACTATCGCAAATTTACAGCGAAACGCTTACATTAGACAACGTGACTGGTATTAATCTTTATGACAGGTGAGATGGTTTAGGCCACCTCATTGTATTTTATAAGTTTGAATGCATATCCCTTTTGTCTAGTAGCATAGTCATTGTATAATAGATATGTATCTTGTAAACCACTACATGAGGAATACGGCTCGTCATTCCACTATGCACAGGTCAAATATTTGGGAGCTTATTTGCAATTTATGAGTCCTTCACAGATAAATATAGGCATCGCATTTGTCGCGGGTCTAGTGTCGTTTCTTTCGCCCTGTGTTTTACCGCTTGTGCCTATTTATTTAGCGCAACTTGTAGGTCAGAGCGTGTATCAAGCAGTCGAGGAGAAGAAAACGCATTCGGCACGTCTCGTGACCTTTCTGCATGCAAGCTTTTTCGTGCTAGGCTTTACGTTGGCATTTGTTGCATTGGGAGCGACAGCCAGTACATTAGGTGGATTTCTTCATGCACAACAAATCATCCTGCGTCGAGTCGGTGGGGTTGTGTTGATTCTTGTTGGGCTGCATCTCACTGGAATACTTAGAGTACCGTTTCTCTCCTGGCAGAAACGCTTTGAGTTTCACTCACAACGTCCAAGCTACCTTGCGTCGGTTATCACAGGAGTTGTCTTCGCAATTGGCTGGAGTCCCTGTGTGGGTCCGATTCTAAGCGTAATTTTAGGTCTAGCAGGGCAGGCTGGAACATTAAAACAAGGTGTGCTGCTGTTGCTGATTTATTCGCTTGGGCTGGGTCTGCCGTTTTTATTGCTGGGGCTGGGGCTTAATCAAGTAAGCAGAATACTGAAGTGGTTCAAGCCACATCTGGGCAAAATCGAGGTAGCTACAGGTGTCTTGATGATGGCGGTGGGAATCGCGATTTTCTTCAATATGTTGCTACAACTCAACAACTACTTCCACTTTGGAATAACATTATGAGCAGGGCATACACAACACAGCGACCGCAAAGAAAGCGCCCTCTGTCATGTCGCACGGGAGGCGTTGTACTACTCGCGCTGGGCGTGCTAGCAACGCTGATTCTCTTTCCAGGAGCGTCTCTACTCAATCGTATGAGCTGGCTTGATAGCGGGATATGTGCCCAGATTGCGAAGCATTCGTTTTATTTTGGAGGCCAGCACTTACCCCTATGTGCGCGTAATACAGGTATCTATCTGGGATTTCTCGTGACGTTGACGACGCTTTATGGAAAAGGAAAAGGAAGGGCACAAAGTGTACCACGCCTCCCCCTACTGCTGTTGTTACTTGGCGGAGTCGTCGCTCTGGCAGTTGATGGCATCAACTCTTTCTTGCTTGACGTGGGTGTAGCGCATCCTTACCAGCCAAATAATTACTTGCGACTGGCAACGGGACTCGTGACGGGGCTAGCAATGGCCTTATTGATAGTCCCCTTGCTCAATCGTCTGTTTTGGCGAAGTTTTTCTGAGGAGAGAAGTGTTGGGTCATGGCAAGAACTATTACAGTATCTCCCGATGCTGGGAGTCTGCTTTTTCACTGTTACGTCACAGAATGTCGTGCTGCTTTATCCAATAGCCTTGTTGAGTACAACAGGCATCGTGATTGCAGTAAGCAGTTTGAATCTTATTGCTCTGATTGGCATAAGTAGACGTGATGAGACATTTGAGCGATATCGTGAGTTGCTGCCGTTCTTAGCGTGTGCATTGTTGCTCGCGCTAGGAGAGATGCTACTGCTGGCGCAGTTGAAGCTGACGCTTCTTTCCGCTCTCGGTCTATAGACGAATAGCGGGAAGAAGCATTAGCGTTCCTCAAGTTCCATTCGCATCTCTATCTCAAACTCCTGGTCGATCACTAACGTATCGGAAGAGGATGAGTGTATCAAGCGCAAAACGGCCTCGCGTAAATGATCGGGGGCACGCTCGACAGCACAACGCTCGTGGATGAGGCGTTTGATGCTCATGTCGAAATGAAAACGACATTCGCACTGCTGACAATCTTCAAGGTGCTGTTGCACGATGATAATTTCTTCGTCGCTCAATTCACGGTCGATGTAGAGGTGAAGGCGAGCGACGGTTTCGACGCAATCCATACAGTCCATATCTTTCTCCTCAACGGATGCTTTAACCTTTCTGCATACTCTAACATATGTGCTAGCAATTTCTATTCCGTACCATACCTGAAAAACGTTAGCGCGTCGTCATTTTTGGCAAGGACTTTCATTCCTGGTGCTTGTGAGATATACTGTAAGTATGCTCTCAACTAAGAGGGAGTGCAGGTGTCATAGGGGCACCTGGCAAGAGGAGCGCGTGATGCCGGAACAGTCAGCATTTGAAGAGAGGCCGTCAACGGCACAATCTTCAGCAGGAAATACAACACGAACAACGTCAGTAGATGAGCAGGAGCCAGGGACGGCTCCAGAGGGTAACGAAGAAGAGAGCGCAACAACAAACACAAGAACAGCACCCACAGAAGATTTTGAGGCAGGTGTTCTTGCTCAATTGGATAGTCTATATCGTACAGCATTACGTATGACCAGCAACAGGCAAGAGGCGGAAGACTTGGTGCAGGAGACGATGCTCAAAGCGTTTCGCTTTGCACATACCTATCAGCCGGGGACAAATCTGCGAGCGTGGCTATTCCGCATATTGAATACATCGGCGATCAACCGTTATCGCAAACAAGCCGCACACCCAACACCAACGCCATTACCAGATGGCGAGGAATTCTACCTGTACAATCAGATTAGAGATTTGAGCGGGCAAGAATTGAGTTCGGGAGCCGAGGAAGAGGTGCTGAGTAAGTACCTAGATGAAGACGTATTCAAGGCGTTGAATGATCTACCGCCAAACTTTCGTATGGCGGTCATTCTAGCAGATATCGAGGGACTGTCATATAAAGAGATCGCGGAGGCACTGCAAATTCCGATAGGCACAGTTATGAGTCGCATTTCGCGTGCAAGACGCCAGTTACAGCAATCTTTGTGGAAATATGCACAAGAGAAAGGGTACGTGAGAGCGGAGGCATCGTGAATACGGCGTATCTTTTTAACGGAATAGAGTTTATCGCGAGTAGCGCAAGCAAGACCTGAGTACGAGGAAAACGCTTGCGCTACATTGTTAGCGTGATGAATCACTGCGAATAATGTTGTTGCCAGCAGAGGTGATACGTACATTGACGCATCGTCGATCCATCATATCAATCGAGCGTGTAACTAAGCCTTTCCGCTCCAAGCGCAGAATTGCTTTTGTGGCTGCCGCTGAACTGACGCCTAAATTCGACGCTACTTCACCGACAGACCAGTGATCACGCTGTGCTAGAAATCTCAAAACCTCGACCTGACGGGGTGTAACAGGAAGAGTTTCTCCTTGTATAATCGCCATTACCTTCTCTCCTACAGAATGTGTTTATGAGCATAAATATGCGTTCTGAATAAAGACGTTATGTAGAAAGAAGTTGGGTATAGTTATCTCTTTGATTTTCAGCTAGCGTAGGGAGAAATCCTGGATAGCGAGCGGGTCAGATAAAAGGTCTGTTGTAGCACACGGCAGAGTGAAGAAGAAAGAACTGCCTTGTCCCGCTTGCCCGCTACTCTCCACCCAGATTGTGCCGCCCATAGCCTCGACAAGCTGCTTACAAATATAAAGTCCAAGACCAGCCCCTCGAACAGGACTATTCATGTCACGTTCAAGACGCATGAAGCGATCAAAAAGGCGTGTTTGCTCTTCCAGAGGCACGCCGGAACCATAGTCGCGTACACAAACGGTCACAAGTTTGTCATCATGTGTAGCGGAAATCTCTATAGGTGTGCCGTGAGGAGAATACTTGAGTGCATTGCCAACAAGGTTGAGCAGAATTTGACGCAAACGAATGGCATCAGCCATCACAGAAAGCGTTGATGGAACAGTGATGGTCACAATACGTTGCTCGCGTTTCAATAGAGCTTCGATAATTTCCACAATGTGTCCCACCGACTCCACCAGAGACACCGAGCTAATCTTGGTACTGCTTGCATCAACCTGCACACGATTCGCATCCATAATGTTGTTGACCATGAGCGTTAATTCATCGCATCCGCGATGAGCCTTCGCAATGAAGTCGGCACGCATGTCGGCATTGAGCGTTGCATTATATTCTGCGAGCAGTTCAATATATCCTAAAACGGCGGTCAACGGAGTGCGAAGCTCGTGCGAAGCCGTCATAATGAATTGATCTTTGAGGGCATCCAGTTCTTTCTGACGCTCGTAGGCGGCACGAAGTTCTAGCGTGATTTTGGTATTTTCCAGAGTAGCCGCGCACTGATGAGCAAACATGTCCAGCACATGAATTTCTTCGTCAAAGAAGAGATGAGGACGCGGATACGTCACAATCAAGATACCAAGATGTTTCTCGCCATCGTTCAAAGGAAGCCATGCAAATGGAAAATCGGGCTTTATGTCGAGGCACGGAGGAGCTGCCAGAGAACTGTTACTATGCGGAAAGATATTTTTTCCGCTGTAATAATAGGTAGACCAGTCTTCGAGCGACATCGAAATGGTATTGGGGAAAGACAGTTGTGTACCAACACCAACAAAGGTAGTACGTTGTAACTGCTGCTTTGCCTTGTCGAACAAACATATTTCGACACCTGCATTCATGGCTTGAGCAGCAACGGAGACAAAAGTAGATGCAACGGTCTCAAGATCAGGTAGTTCATTGGCAGACATAGTACTTGTGCTGTAAAGGTCATTGAGCAAGGCCGCATGTTGTCGAGAGCGTTCCTGCAAACGTGCCGTCTCTAACAAATAGGAGTAGCGTGCAAGCAGAAGTTGTGCTATTTCAAAATCAGGACCAGCATAAGATTGCTTATCAGCACGCTCGCCTAGCACGAGCAGACCAATCATCTTGCCCTGTGAACGAATGGGAGCCAGCACTGGATTCTTCTGCTCAGGAAGAGTTTCCGGTGCCAGAAAGCGACCCAATCCAATTGGCATGTCCTTCTCCGAACGCGTCACTTCATGAAGCAACAGAGGGCGGGAAGAGGCTGATAGACGATCCTCAACAGAGGACTGTAAAGCTAGAGCATCGAGTCCTGCAAAGGTCGTTGTCGTCAGCTCCGAGGTCAGCAGAGTCAACAGTTCACGACGTGCCATATCGCTTTGGGCGTCCGTTAAAGGCGGAAACAGGTGATAGCAACCAGTGTCTTCGATAAGCACAAACAGGCCAACCTGCATTGTTTTGAAGGTTTGTAGAGCAGCACTCACGATAATTTGTGCCGCTTTATCCAGGTCAAGCGACTCATTGTCTTCATCAATAGGCTTGTCAGCAAGGCGACGATAGCGTAACGACTCCTTGAAGAGCACACGCTCGGTCAGCATTTTCGCCAACCACCACGTTGTAGGAGCAAGCACCGCCATCGCCACAGCAATTCCGACGACGTAGATTGAGGCACTTGCACCAAATAGCCTACCACCAACAACGGCAACCGTATAAACGAGTACAGCAAGAAAGATAATACCGATAATCCAGTTCACGGTTCGGCGAATGTAAGTATCAAACACAAGAATTTGATAGCGCAGGATAGCATAGCCAAGAGATAAGGGAAGGAGGATAACAGGCAAGGTCGTGATTTGGGAATCAATGGCATAAGGAGATAAGAAACCGATTGTTTGAGGAATTGCTGTCAAGAGCAACAATGGCGCGATTGCGAGAATCACACCACTCACGAAAAAGCGTAACTGTTCACGTCCTCTCACAGTTGACTTGCGAAACGAGATGATGATGGTGACTAAACTGCCAACGAGGGCAAACACATCAGCCAGTGCTGCTGATGCGGTAACCCATGCAGGTGGGGTAAGAGAATAAATTATATACCTTACGAAGTTGATACTTATATCGAAACAGAACAAGAGAAGCAGAAAGCTAATATAGTATTGAATAAGAGAAAGCCGAATAGATTGCCAGAAAGTGCGTATCCATTTGTATAAAAAACGAGTCTTTGGTAGTGTAAGATGATTTTTTGGAAAAACTAAGAGTATTACAGCGAAGAGAAAAAGTGCAAGAGAAGTTGTTACGCGTGATAACGTCATGAGCAGTTGAGTATTTGGTAGTGTAATAGAGGAAGCTGTTTCTAGCTGAAAAGTTATCGTCATAGCCCAGGAAAATACGAAGAGCAAGAAGGATACCTGACGGTCATTTGAATAAAACCATATCAGAGAACCAACAGTGAGAAAAATAAGTGCTACTGTTTGTGAGAAACCAAACGATACCCATATGGGCAAAATAAACGAGCGAAATGCTGTTATGTGAGTAAATGTCTGCTGAGCATCAACAAAGGCCAGCACAATGTATACGAGGAAGGCACCAAGAATAACTACTAATCGCTTGGCTCTGAAACGTTTCCAAACACCATATTTCATAATCCGAACCTCATTCCGCTGACCAGCATCTTTGCCTCTACTATTCAAAGTTCAGCAAAAGACGTAACTCCTGAGAAAGAGGTCGCTGAACTTCGATTTGCCGCAATATATCGTGGGCACGCTCACGATAGAGCAGGCTAATACCCCACGTTGTTATTATACCCTCATGCAATGCATTCTGAAATATCCTCTGCTTCTCTTCATCAGTTGTAGAAGAGTCGAGCTGAAGAGACAGAAGCGTATGTGCAGCAAGGACAACGGGAAGAGTTTTCTTTTGGCGCACAAGGTCTGTTTTCACAGTACCCTGCTTCTCACCTGTTTGTTGATACTGAAGGATATGATATAGGTCATGGCTATCGTTGTCAAGTTGATGGGCTATACCAAGCAATTTTCCCAATTCTGAAAATTGTGCAAGCATCTCATCGTTAGTATCGGCACATAAAGCTCCAACGCGACAGGCAAGGCTCATAAGTGCCCCAGCCTTTCCTGCCGCGATCTCTATACATTCTTCCGACGTGAAGCTCTCCGCAGACCTCTGCTCTGCTAGAATATCACAATGTTGACCAGCCGTAGCAGTAAGAGTAGCTTGCTCAAAGGCATGTAGTAGCGTCATTATACGTGTAAGAGGGACGCCTATCTCAGTAAGAGAGAGGAGTATACGGTGAGGAAGTGTGAGAAGCGCAGTTGATGCATTCAGGGCACGCGTAACACCAATCCGTGTAAGCAGAGGTGTTGAATCGCCGTCTTCGACATCATCCAAAATGTCGAGAGCGCAGATAAAGCACTCAACAGCGACTGAAACGTCACAAGCATAGCGCATATCTATGTCAGGAGTAAGATATTGAGCAATGAGTAAAGTAAGTAAAGACCATTTCCCCGTAGATGATAATGTTTCTGTATGCTCATCTTGTTCAAAAAGGAGTTTTCCAGATTCTGCGAGAGCGTTTTGAATGTCCTGCCTGAGAAGAGGATGTAGACTATCCAAAAAAAATTGTAGCCGCTCTCGCAGCCTGTGTATATTTGCGTCGAGCGGCATTCGAGGTTCCAAATTTCTAATGTATAGTCGCGTTTATTGTTTTCTTTTTAATTCCACCAACTAAAGCTTGTTTTAATTTATTTATTCAAGGCCAAATGTGGCACCAAGCGCATAATCACCTGTGCGACGCGCGGCGAGAAGTTTTCGCGCTCAATCACAGCT
>CAXUGH010000048.1:14544-23063 GCA_964250365.1 uncultured Ktedonobacteraceae bacterium | reverse complement strand
CTTTGCAGGTCGGGCTGGAAGGTGGCGTTGGGCACCACGACATCAACGGTGTAGCCTGTGGTCGTGTTTTTCACAAAGATGTGATTTTTATTGGTGCCCGTGTTGGTGTAGTTGTAATCCACCTCAGCGGTAAACGAACTGGCACAGCTAAAGCTCTGGCTATTGATCATCGGTGGATTGGGGTATAACTCATAGAAGATATGGAAGGTGCCATCGGCAAGCAAGGTTGTTCCCGCTTGGAGCAGGTTGTCGTTGTAGTAGCCACCCAGTCCGACCCATTCGGCGGCGAGATGATTGTGGTCAACGGTGCCGGAGATGCAGGGCGTGTTCCAGTTGCCCGTCGTCTCATCAAAGCCGCTGCCAGAGCCAGAGCCAACGAGAAAACCAGACCAGTTGCTGGTACTGGTGGTCGTCGTGGTGTTAGGAGAGATGCCTCCTGCTCGCTTCTTGATGGAGCCATGCAAGCCGAAGTTGTGACTAGAATCGACGTAGTTGAAGGGAGCCGAGACGCTGTGAGCAGAAGAGGTCACAACAGAGAACAGGAAAACGCACAGCGCAAGACAAGCGGGAAGAACAGGACGGAACCAGCGAGAATGAAAAGATTGACGCATACGGGTAAAATCCTTTCGTCACAAAGTGTTCACAAGGAGGTACCGCAATGCTATAATGAGCTTGCGATGATGAGTCGCCGCTGATGCTCTGCCTAGTGCTTCAATCTGAGTCAGAGCATCAACCGAGAGACATGCGATGGGCTACAGCAAACGTGCAACGCATCAACAGAGTGTTTCATAGGACAAAGAGGCGTATGTATTAGCACATGCAAATGCTCCTTTCTTGTGTAAAAACAACACAATCAGGCGTGACAAGAGAAGGCACTCCTGCCTTGAAATAGAAAGCAAGCAATGGGAAAGAAGTAAAAGTTGACTGTACCCCACAGACGAACGTTACTTCCAAATTGACGCACAGAGTATTTGTACGTCCTCTAAAAGAATACACAAGAGAAGAGCAAAAGTCAAGCTTTTTTGTAGAGAAGAAAGAATCTGTTACAGAAGGAATCAATATATACACAATGTAATACCAATGTTCGGTACAAATGAAAAATAAATGAATTTTTATGATAAGGTTTGTAAGTAAGAGGATGTAGTTGCGGAAGGGAGGTAACAAATGGAAACAACGGATGTCGTTATCATCGGCGGCGGAGTCATTGGATGTGCCATTGCGTACTTTCTGCGTCAACAGCAGGTCAATGTGGTGCTGTTGGAGCGTGGTGAAATTGGAGGGCAAGCATCGGGTGCGGCGGCTGGATTGCTTGCGCCGCTCGGCCCGCTCTCCGGTCCTGGACCATTTGCTGATTTAGTACTCGCAGGTTTTTCTCATCTCATTGAGCTTGTACCGGAGTTAGAGGAGGTTAGCGGCATACAGGTGGGTTTCGAGCGAACGAGGGCGTTGAGAGTGGTGAGAAATCCGAAACGCGTTGTCAACTTGCAAAAGAGAATGGAAAAGTGGCAGCCGCTTGGACTACACATGCACTGGCTCGACGGAGACGAGGCACGAAGACGTGAGCCACTATTGACGCCTGATGTTTGCGCCGCCATTTACGCGCCAGAAGAATCGCAAATCTCAGCATCTCATCTCGTACAAGCCTATGCTCGCGCCGCTCAACGCATGGGTGCAGATATTCGTTCGCAGCAAGAGGTACATTCTCTGCTCAAATCCGACGAAAGGGTTACAGAAGTGCATACCAGACAAGGAGTTAGCATTCGCTGTAACTTCGTCGTTCTTGCCTCCGGCGCGTGGGCGGCACAATATGCGGAAGAGTTCGATATTGCACTGCCCGTTAGTCCATTACATGGTCAATTGCTTTCCCTTCCCCAACCATCACGACACCTACATCACATAGTATTTGGTGATGCTGGCTATCTGGTTCCACGCGGCAATAGCGTTCTTGTCGGCGCGACAAAAGATGAGCGGGGCTTTGACCAGACGGTGACAGAGCAAGGCACGGACTGGCTCTATACAACCGCAACACGATTAGTCCCAGAGCTAACCGGTAGTTCAATTCAACGTTCCTGGTCTGGCCTACGCCCAAAAACGCCTGACAGCCATCCCATCATAGATTTCCTTCCGACCTGGAAAAATGTACTTGTGGCGGCTGGACATAACAGTGTAGGCATTATTCTAAGTGCCATCACGGGACAATGTGTCGCTGAGATGATAACAACGGGGGAGATTCCCTCGATTGTGCAACCGTTTTCGCTAAACCGCTTTGCATAATGAAACTGGGAACTCACAAGAGAAACGCCTCGTTTCTCTTGCAGTTTCCCAGTTTCATTATGCATGTGTCTTTTTATTGCTCTTTTTCGTGCTAGTTATACAGGGCGTTTTAGTTGTGTTTCAGAGCAGCGAAAGGACTCTTTCCCATGCAAAGGCGCGTCGGCAATGTACGCTGGGGTATTGCTATTCTCCTGGCAGTTGGCATCATTATCAACTACTTTGATCGCGTCAATCTCTCTGTCGGGTCAAAGGACATCATCAAAGAATTTCATTTCTCGCAAACAGAATGGGGCGTCATACTTTCATCGTATCTCTGGTCCTACACTCTTCTACAGATTCCCGTAGGCGCATTGCTCGACCGTTTCGGCATCAAGTGGTTGGTGCGAATAGGCACGATTATCTGGGCCATAGCAAGCTTCATGACCGCCATTGTCAGTGGACTTGGCCTTATCCTGCTTTCGCGCATTCTCTTAGGCATAGGAGAAACACCTGCCTTCCCTGGTGCATCAAAGGCAACAGGCTACTGGTTCCCCGTCAAAGAACGTGGCCTAGCAACCTCTTCGTTTGATGCAGCGGCAAAGTTTGCGAGTGCGCTTGGACTGCCGATTGTCGCAATAGCAGTTTCGGCTGGCGGTTGGCGAGCCGGTTTCGTGATGACGGGCATTCTCAGTCTGCTCTATGCAGGCGCGTTCTTTCTATTCTATCGTGATCCACGCGAATCAAAACGCTTATCAGAGCCAGAGCGTAACTACATTGTTGAGGGTGGAGCGCAACAAGAAAACGCAGCACCGACTAAAACATTAGCCAACCTGGGCTTTCTGTTGCGTCAACGCAAAGTATGGGGCTTGACGCTTGGTTTCACCGCCTACAACTATTCGTTCAATCTGTTCCTGGTATGGTTACCAACCTATCTTGAGACGCATTTGCATGTATCCGTCTTGAATAGCGGGCTGTACCTCGTCATTCCGTGGCTAGTGGCAACTGTAACCGACATAGCAATAGGCGGCATACTGGTTGATCGGCTAATCGCTCGCGGCTACGACTCGACGCGAGTACGCAAGGTGCTTGTGACAATCGGGCTGTTGTTGGGTATCGCGGCGGCAGGTGCAACCTTTACGACAAATGTAAATGTGTCTATCATCTGGGTCACAATCTCTCTTGCTGGCCTCGCGTTCGCCGCCCCCATCGCGTGGAGCATTCCGTCCTTGATTGCACCCAAAGGCACAGTTGGGACGGTTGGCAGTATCATGAACTGCGCGGGCAATCTCGCGGGTATCATCGCGCCTATCGTCGCAGGTATCGTAGCCGACAAGATTGGTATCGCAGTCAACTTCATTATCACAGGCGCAATTCTCCTCGCTGGCGTCGCCTGTTTCCTCTTCCTGCTCGGCAAAATTGAGCAGATAGAGGCACCGCCAGCACAAGAGAGCGGTATCACCGAGACAAATCCAGGCGCATCCGTCGCCTAGAAGGACATTCTAAACAGAAAAATATACTCTTGTTGCTGGAAGCAACAAGAGTATATTTTTCTGTTTACAATAACGGTTGGCGTTTACGCCCTACCACAATCTGGCGTGTTCCCTTGCCCAAGGGCTTCCAATCGTAGCCGCCGTAGATGGCTTCGATGCTGAAGCCCGTTGCGAGAAAGAGCAGTTGTAGCTCTCTGGGAAAGAAGACGTGCATGTCGAGATTTGTCAGGTAGCGTTCGTTGTCGCCGGAGTCAAAGAACTTTTCGTGCGTCCAGGTGATATGCTGGTTTTGCTCGATCTGGTCGTACTTGCGACTGGTATAGAGCAACATGGTAAACTCATCTTCCGGCGACGCTATTTCATCTTCAAGATAGACGTTCGAGGGGCGATTGAGCGCATTGCTGAGATAGTCGATATCGGGCAGAAAGGTATCGACGACAAAACGACCATCGGGCGCAAGATGGTCGAGCGTGTTCTTGAAGGCGTCAAGCTGTTGATCAAGTTCGTAGAGGTGGGTAATGGAGTTGAAGGGCAGAAAAATCAGGTCGAAACTTCCCTTATGCTCCAATTGATAGTCGCTCATATCGCCCTCATGCAACGTAACGCGTTGTTGTACCGCCTCTGGTTCGCGTGCCAACTTGCGGCGATAGGCGTTGAGCATGTCCGCTGAGATATCCAACCCCTCTAGCTCAAAGTCACCCGAACCATGTAGCAGTTCAAGACCAATACGTCCGCTACCACACGCCAGTTCCAGCACACGCTTCGGCGGCCTACGTAGCACCATTTCGCGCCAGAAGGGTACATCCTGCTCTGATTGACTCTGATATTCCAGGTCATAGTCGCTCACGTTCTCGTAATATTCACCCATATCGTAGGGCATAAATCAGTATTTCCTTTGTTATAGCTTTGTGTAAACAGTTGTGATTTTCCACCAACACTACATTAACATACGTTGAGGTTACAGAACAAGGGAGAAATTGTGGAGATTGTGACGAAAAATTGAGTAGGAGACCTGCAGGTCTCCTGCTCAATTTTTCGTCACAATCTCCACAGGAACATATTATATGTGCGACAATGAGAGCAAGGTTCACCAATGAACCTCATACATTGCTCAATTAAGGAGATAGCGACACATGTGTTATGACGATAATGCGCGTCCACCATTGCCACCACAGGGAAATGGCTCGGCGCGTGGCGAAGATATTGTGTTGACTGCAACCGATGGCAACAAATTTTCGGCGTTCGCAGCTCACCCCAGCACACCAACCGGTACACAGATCGTGATTTATCCTGATGTGCGCGGCCTACATCAGTTCTATAGAGAGCTGGCGATGCGCTTTGCTGAAACAGGTATAGCAGCCGTCGCAATGGACTATTTCGGGCGCACAGCTGGCCTTACAGCACGCGACGATTCATTCGATTTTCGCGCCCATCTGCCGCAGTTGAAGGCGCAAAACGTCTACGCCGATGCACGCGCATCATTAGAATATCTCAAGACAAATGTTGGTGCTGCAAACAATCCATCCTTCACGGTTGGTTTCTGTCTGGGTGGTAGCCTCTCGCTCTACACAGGTTCCGAAGACATGGGTTTAGCCGGTGTCATCGCCTTCTACGCCGGTCTGTCAAGAGTGTTTGACGAGGCAAAGGGCACGGTGCTTGAAGCCGCTAACAAGATAAAAGTACCTGTGCTTGGCCTCTTCGGTGGTGCCGATCAGGGTATTCCACAGGAACAGGTTCGAGAACTTGACGAACAACTCGACAAGGCAGGGGTGTCGCATGAGATTATCAGCTATCCAGGTGCGCCGCACAGCTTCTTTGATCGCAAAGCGGTCGAGTTCGCCAACGAGTCTGCCGACGCATGGCAACGCGTCTTGAGCTTCATCGCCGAGCAAAAACAAGAAGTAGCAGTATAAGAGTCAAGAAAAAACAGTGTGTGGCGACACGTCGCCACACACTGTTTTTTCTTGACTCTTATGTTATAATAGTGTGGTACGAAAATACAGATATTCCAGCGATGATGAAGAGGAGTAGTTCGTCAGGAATGGCAGAGAGCCGATGGGTGGTGCAAGTCGGTGATTCAGGACGAATGAAGGGCACTTAGGAGTTGGACCGAATGAGTGGCTTCACAGAGTGAAGAAGCAGGGTGGAACCGCGCTTCATGCTGTAAGACGTTGTGGCCCCAGGTCAGCGCAGGCATGTGTCGTCCCTGGGCATGCGATGTGCCTGGGGCTTTTTAATTTCACTTTGAAAGAGGAGATCACTCATTCATGACTCAGACAGAGAACAGGCCAGAGGTCAAGGATACGCCTCTGGTACCGATTGAGAAAATTGTGTCGCTGAGCAAGCGGCGCGGCTTCGTGTATCCCAACTCCGAAATTTATGGCGGCGTCTCAGGTATCTACGATTTTGGGCCAATGGGCGTCGAGCTTCGCAACAATATCCGCCGCTACTGGTGGTGGTCGATGGTACAAAATCACGATAACGTGCTTGGTATCGAGGGTGCCATCATCACGCATCCGCGTGTGTGGGAGGCAAGCGGGCACGTCGAGAACTTCGTTGATAAGCTCGTTGAGTGCAAAAAGTGTAAACGCCGTTTCCGCATCGACCATCTCGCACCAGAGAATCTTGAGCAGCACAAGTGTCCCGTTGATGGCGGCGAACTCACCACAGAGCCACGCGTCTTCAACCTGCTGATGGAGACCTACCTCGGCGTCGTCGAGGGTGACCGCATGAAGACTTACCTGCGTGGTGAGGCATGCCAGGACATCTACCTGGACTATGATAACGTCCTCAAGTCGTCGCGCGTGCAGGTTCCCTTCGGCATCTGCCAGATTGGTAAGGCGTTCCGTAACGAGGTGACGCCCGGCAACTTCCTGTTCCGTCAGCGCGAGTTCGAGCAGTGGGACCTTCAATACTTTGTACACTCTAGCGAGATGCAAAAGTGGTTTGATTACTGGAAAGAGTTTCGCTACAACTGGTACACCAGTATCATCAACCACAAAGACCGTATCCGCCTGCGTGAACACGCCCCCGACGAACTGGCGCACTACGCCAAGCAAGCATTTGATATCGAGTACCAAACGGTGCTTGGCTGGCAGGAGTGGGAAGGCATTCACTGGCGTCAGGACTGGGACCTATCGCGCCATAGCCAGTATAGTGGGCAGGACTTGAGCTATACCGACCCCAACACGAAGGAACGCTACATTCCGTGGATCGTCGAGACCTCCGGCGGCGTAGACCGTACCTTCCTGAACCTGTTGCTCGACGCCTACGAGGAAGAGCCTGATCCAACGGGCAAGGAAGCTCGCACGGTGCTACATCTCAACCCGATGCTAGCTCCGGTCAAGGTCGCCGTACTACCCTTGCAGAAAAACAAGGAAGAACTGGTCTCAACGGCGAAGGACATTCACCACAACCTGCGCCGCTTGATGGTATCGCAGTACGACGATGTACAGAACATCGGGCGCCGCTACCGCCGCCAGGACGAGATCGGCACTCCCTATTGTGTCACCATCGACTTCCAGACGCTGGACGACCAGACCGTCACAGTACGCGAACGCGACAGCATGTCGCAGGAGCGTATCGCCATCAGCGAACTGCCAATGTACCTGTTGGAGCGCGTCAGTTTCAAATAATGTATCGAAGAGAAAAATAGCAGCGTTGCGGCATGCCGCAACGCTGCTATTTTTCTCTTCGATACAAACTGTTTGCTTGACAGCAACACAGCAAGATGACATGATGCATACATAGCACAGTTATTTCCTATTGTTGAAAGGACACGTATGACACAGCAAAATAAAGACGCGTTTCCAACATCGACTTTTCCTAGAGATCACGTTACCGCCGTTATCGACGACTTTAGTCAGGCCGAGCAAGCGGTACAAGAGCTAGAGCAGGCTGGCTATAGCGCAGACAAAATTTATCTTTTTCGCAGCCAGGATTTTGTGAAAGCTCTTGAAACCACGCAAGAGCATGCAAGTGGCTTTGCGAAGGCTGTTCACACCGCTCAAGCATCATCTGATGAAGGATTCGCAGGAAATATGTATCTCGACGAAGCTCATAGAGGACATCACATACTCGCGGTGTACGAGCCAAAGTCGGATCAGCTAGGACGTATAGAGGCTATCCTCGACAAGCACGGGGCACACCTTGCAAAGTACTTTGGAAGATGGGATGTAACCGACTTATAAAAAAGAGAGGATGAGTTTTTCTCATCCTCATGCCATCAGCGTTTCTTTTGTCTATTTTGATTCGTCTGATATAGTAATAGAGAGACAAAAATTACAAGAGGAACATACTCCGCATGACACGCATCACTTCCTATAACATTTTGGCTGGTGGCTACGACCTGCGTAAAAATATGGCGACAGAGCGTACTCAGCAGCTTGTTTCGATTATTCGCTCCACTCAACCCGACATCGTAGGTATAGCTGAAGGCATCAATCCTATGATGAAACAGCGTCCACTCGTGATCGAAGAGGTCGCTAAAGCACTCGATATGCAACTGGTAGTAGGCAGTCATCCTGCGAGTCGGCGCGATTTTCAGACCGCTCTCATGACGAAGCTTCCTATTGTCTATAAGAAGGTGCATGTCAGCCCTGGCATACTCACTCGTCCTGTGTTAGAGGTGTGCGTTGAAGAGACAAACGGAGATAAGCTTGTGGTGTTCGTTGTACACCTTGTTGCCGCGTTCAATTCAGTACGTGCGGGTGATCCGTTGAGAATGCGTGAGATACGTGAAATTATACGTATCATGGCTGATGTGAAGGATATGCC
>CAXUGH010000048.1:10662-14444 GCA_964250365.1 uncultured Ktedonobacteraceae bacterium | reverse complement strand
GCACCACGCGGCACGATTGGACTGTTGCGGGACGCAGGCTATGTCGATAGCTACCGCCGCATTCACCCGCATGCACTTGGCTTCACCTGTCCCTCGGCCTCGCCCGCTGGACGTATCGACTTCATCTTTGCGAATCCTCTGCTAGCACAACGTTTAGAGACCTGTTATACCGTGCTTGACGACGGAAACGGCCTGGATGGTAGTCAGGCAAGCGATCATCTAGCGGTCGCGGCAACATTTGGGCTTGCGGTAAAAGAGAATACAGAAACACAAAAATCAGACCTCACGGATGCTTTGCATTCGTGAGGTCTGATTTTTGTGTTTTTCCTTATTGAAAGACATCTTTCGTTTTGTCGAAGAGATTGCGGAAGATGTTTTTGTCGTTCTGCTCGCTCTGCTCACGTTCGAGGCGTGCGAACTCTTCGAGCAGGTTTTTCTGCTCTGGCGTCATATTGGTAGGTGTCACTACCTTTACCAGTACATGCTGGTCGCCACGCGCACTACTATGCACAACTGGCACGCCCTGCCCCTTGAGGCGGAACGAGCGCCCACTCTGTGTGCCTGGGGGAATCTTGAGTGGCGATGTTTTATTATCAATTGTTGGCACGTCTACCTCATCACCCAGCGCGGCTTGCGCGAAGCTTATGGGTAGCTCGTAGGTAATGTCGTTGCCCTGTCGCTTGAAGAAGGGATGCGGCTTGACCGTGAGAATGACGTACAGGTTGCCAGGAGTACCACCACGCGCACTCACCTCGCCCTCGCCCGTCACACGCACGTTGATGCCATCATCGACGCCCGCTGGAATGTTGACCACGACGCGACGATTGTTGCGTACACGTCCCTGACCGCGACACTTCTCACACGGAGTCGTGATAATCTTACCCTCACCGCGACAACGCTCACACATTGTCACGTTGACAAACTGACCAAAGATCGACTGTTGCACGCGGCGAATCTCGCCCGTCCCCTGACAGGATGGACAACGCGAGGTCGAGGTTCCCGGCTGTGCGCCACTTCCACGACAGTTGCCACAAGTCTCCCAACGCGGCAACTCGATCTCTTTCTGACAACCAAACACGGCCTCTTCAAAGGTGATGGTCAAGTCATAGCGCAGGTCTGCGCCGCGTTGTGTACTGGAACGGCGTTGCGTAGTGCCACCAGCAGTACCCGCGAAGAAGGTCTCAAAGAGATCGTTGATATTCGTGAAACTGCCGAAATCACTGAAACCTGCACCCGCACCGCTACCAACGCCAGCATGTCCGAACCGATCATAAGCTGAACGCTTCTGCGAATCGCTGAGTACCTCGTAGGCTTCGTTGATCTCGATGAAACGCGTCTCCGCGCCCTCTTCTTTATTTACGTCCGGGTGATATTGTCTAGCAAGACGACGAAAGGCTTTCTTTACCTCATCCTCGGTTGCGGAGCGACCCACACCTAATACTTCATAATAGTCACGTTTATTCGTCGCCATCGGCTAGCCCTTCTTTTCCGTTCTATCTGAAACGTGGTACATGATAAACCGCGTACACTACACTATGGAATACGTTGCTTTCTTTTGTTATTTCAAACACTTTCTGCTAGAATACATCAGTTAGCAGTGTATATGCAAGAGTGATAGCCCAACTAGGATAAATAGGAAAACAACGACACAATCTCCTGAGAAATTGTGTCGTTGCACTTCCTGAAAGTTACATTTCCTTATATTCGCCTTCGATGGTGTCATCGTTGGCGGAAGGACCTTGCTGACCAGACTCGCCCGCACCAGTCCCGTTGCCATAATCGGCACCAGGTGTACCGCTAGCACTCTGACCGTAGATCGACTCACTGATCTTGTAGAATGCCTGCTCAAGTTCCTCACGGGAGGACTTAATGCGGCTCACATCATCAGTCGAGAGGGCTGAACGGACATCGCCAATCTTGGACTCAAGCTCGCTTTTCTGCTCAGCGGTGATTTTGTCACCCAGTTCGGCAATGCTCTTCTCAGCACGGTAGGACGCGCTATCGGCGAGGTTACGCTCCTCGACCTCTTCCTTACGGCGCTTGTCGTCTGCGGCATGAGCCTCGGCATCACGCACCATGCGGTCGATCTCGTCCTGCTTTAAGCCGCTCGAAGCAACTATGGTGATCTTCTGCTCACGACCGGTACCACGATCACGCGCCGAGACATTGAGAATACCGTTGGCGTCGATGTCGAAGGTGACTTCAACCTGTGGCACACCGCGTGGCGCGGGTGGAATACCGTCGAGAATGAAGGTACCGAGCGAACGGTTGTCCTTGGCGAACTCGCGCTCACCTTGCAGCACGTTGATCTCAACGCTTGGCTGGTTGTCGCTAGCGGTTGAGAATACCTGACTCTTCTGCGTTGGGATGGTCGTGTTGCGCTCGATCAGCTTGGTCGAAACGCCGCCCATCGTCTCGATACCGAGCGACAATGGCGTTACGTCCAGCAGAAGAACGTCCTTGACATCACCCGTCAACACACCGGCCTGAATTGCGGCACCAATTGCCACAACCTCGTCGGGGTTCACACCGCGATTTGGCTCACGGTCGAAGATACGCTTGACCATGTTTTGCACGGCTGGCATACGAGTCTGACCACCGACTAGGACTACCTCGTTGATCTCACCGGGGCGCAGGCTTGCGTCGGAGAGAGCCTTCATGACAGGACCGCGAGAACGCTCCACGAGGTCCTCGGTCAACTGCTCAAGTTTGGCGCGGGTAAGCGTCATGGTGAGGTGTTTAGGACCACTGGCATCGGCTGTAATGAATGGCAGGTTGACCTCCGTTGACATCGAGCTGGATAGCTCTTTCTTGGCCTTCTCTGCAGCTTCTTTCAAGCGTTGTAGAGCCATGCGATCCTGGCGCAGGTCGATGCCCTGCTCCTTGCGGAACTCATCGGCAAGCCAGTTAATGACACGCTGGTCGAAGTCGTCACCACCAAGGTGCGTATCACCATTTGTGCTTTTTACCTCGAAGACGCCATCACCGAGTTCCAGGTTCGAGATATCGAAGGTACCACCACCGAGGTCGTACACGGCGATCTTCTCGTCTTTTTTCTTGTCGAGACCATAGGCCAGAGAAGCGGCGGTTGGCTCGTTGATGATACGCAACACTTCCAGACCTGCGATCTGTCCGGCGTCCTTCGTAGCTTGACGCTGTGCGTCGTTAAAGTACGCGGGAACGGTGATAACGGCCTGTGTGACGCGCTCACCGAGGTACGCCTCAGAATCTGCCTTGAGTTTCTGCAAAATCATTGCGGAAATCTCAGGTGGGCTATAGCTCTTGCCTTGAATTTCGACCCATGCGTCGCCGTTTTTAGAACGAACAACTTTATAAGGTACGAGACGTTTGTCACGGTCTACATCAACATCGTCGTATTTGCGACCCATGAAACGTTTGATGGAGAAAACGGTGTTTTCGGGGTTGGTGATGGCTTGACGCTTGGCGACCTCACCAACGAGACGCTCACCGCTTTTATTGATAGCGACGATTGAAGGGGTGGTACGCGCTCCCTCTGCATTTGGGATAACGACCGGCTCGCCGCCTTCCATCACCGCAACACAAGAGTTTGTGGTTCCTAGATCAATACCAATTACCTTTGGCATGATTGCCTCCTAATTATATAATGGTGGGGTTGTAACACCCCTAACAATGGGTTTTCCCTGTTATCTATGTAATGGCACAAGAATATGTGCCGGAAGAATTTCGCTTGGATTATACATATGTGCGGGAAGTTTCATCTACTTATAAGAACAGTAGTTTCAGTTTTGATATTCCCACAT
>CAXUGH010000048.1:0-10562 GCA_964250365.1 uncultured Ktedonobacteraceae bacterium | reverse complement strand
AGCAGTTCGTTCATGACCTGAGCCATGTAACGTACAACTGCGATGGCTCGTCCGTACTGCATGCGCGTAGGGCCAATGACACCTAGCAACCCCCCAATCTTCCCCTCTTGCCCATAGCGAGCGACAACCATGCTCACGTCCTTCATGGCGTCCCACTGGTTCTCGCCGCCAATAATGACCTGTACACCGTCGGAGGTTCGCAATTGCTCCGCAAGGACAGGCAGGAAGCGATTCTGTTCCAGCACCTCCATGACCTTACGTACACGTTTGTTGCGCTCCTCTTCGGGTCCCATGCGGCTGTACTCTGGCTGTTCCAGAATATTTATGACGCCTTCGCGATAGAAGACATCACCTAGAATATCGCCGTGTTGCTCAAGAATATGCGTGATACTGTTTGCAATGAGCCGCTCGGTTGGTGTCAATTCCTGTTGCCTGAGCAACTCATACATCTCGACAGCATTTTTATTCTGCAATAGCTTGTTCAGGTGCGCGGCTGCTATGCTTAGCTCTTCTTGTAGAATGGGCGCGTCGAGCAGCAGACGTTGCTGCTTCACCGTGCCATCCATCAGCACCAGCACAACATAAGCCGAAAGCTCCGTTACCGAGAGAACCTCGAAATGTTTGAGGCGACCTTCGGCAGAGCGTGGTTGCGTCATCACAGCAGCATTATCCAACAGGCGTGCCATCACCGACGCGGTAAGCCGCACCCACTGGTCTAACTGATCCTGTACTTGATAGAACTGGTGACGAATCAGCCTCTGCTCATCCAGCGATAGTGCCGACTCGCCCATGAGATGCTCGACAAAGTAGCGATATCCCAGGTCAGTAGGCACGCGTCCCGCCGACGTGTGCGGCTGAAAGATCAAATTCGCCTCTTCCAGACCCGCCAACTCATGGCGCACAGTAGCAGAACTGAACTGCAAGCCATATTTACGTACAAGGGTATCAGACGCAATAGGAGTGGCAGTAAGTATATATTCTTCCACCAGGGCACGCAAAATTTGCTGCTTGCGCTGGCTTAATGGTGTCATCGAATGTACCTCGTGCCGTCTCCCGTTGTCCTCTCCTCAGACGCCATAGTCTACAAGAGATGATACAACGTTTGTCAACTCTGATTGCTAGCACTCTCACCTTGAGACTGCAAATATAGAATAGCACTCGCAAAGGGGGATTGTCAAGTGGTTTTCTTGCAAGACATAAAGGAAAATCGCTCTTGAACGGCTGCAGCCGTTCAAGAGCGATTTTCCTTTATGTCTTTACCTTAGATCGTCGGGTCCTCACCGTCGAGCATCCAGTCAATGGTACCACCACCCTTTAGCCCTGTCGCGCTTGAGGTCATAGCCTGATGCACACCAGGAGGAGCAGGAAAGACGCCGGGCAAGAGGTTGTACTGGGCAGCGTTGAAGGCTCCGCAAGGGACATTATCAAAGGTTGGGCTGGTAGGATCGCACGGCTTGCCGCTTACACGCTCCATCACGCTGTGCCAGATTGGAGCGGCACCTGTGATACCAAGGCTATCTATCAGAGGACTATTATCGGAGTTACCAGACCACACGCCGACGACCACCTTTGATGTGTAGCCCATTGTCCAGTTGTCTACGAAGTTCTCAGTTGTACCTGTTTTCGCCGCCACCTGATGTACCTGATACGTGGGATCCCAGTCGTTGAAAGACAGCACATGATCGTTGCCAAATTCAGCGGCGCGAGAAGGCTCGTCGGCAAGCACATTTGTCATCAAATAGGCAATTTGTGGGCTGATAACACGAATTGCTGGCGGATTGGCAGTATCATAATGATATAGCTGATGTCCGTAGTTATCCCAGATATCGAGAATGCTCTGTGGAGGAACGCGCACACCTTGATTGGCGAATACCTGATAAGCACCCGTCATTTGTAGTAGTGATACGCCTACTGTGCCAAGTCCAAAGGAAAGTCCCGATATCTGGCTCACTTTTGTATTATGATTATTACCCTTGTTAATTGGGTCTGCATTGAATAGAGCAATATCCTTGTCCAGATCGGTAATACCAAAGCGTCTCGCAGTATTAGCAACGTTGTCAACGCCAGCGAATTCTGCGGCCTTAACCGCTGGCACATTACGAGAATTAGCAGTAGCTAAATGAATTGAGCTATTAGTGTTACTATATATGTTTGCGTAGTCGTTAGGAATGTATACATCATCACCTACGATACTGCTATCGCCGTTTTTGGAAAAGTACGTCTTGAAGTCCGGCAACACTATACCAGGGTACATGCCCATCTCGAAGGCTGTGGTATAGACAATCGGCTTCCAGGTAGAGCCTGGGGAACGTAGCGCATCGGTTGCTGCATTAAATTGACCATCAATGGTTTTATCGGCGGTTGCGTTATAATCGGCACTGCCATCCATTGCCAGGATTTCTCCTGTTTGCGCGTTCATCACGACAACTGCTGAGTTGTGTACATTGTTGTCACGGCTAATTATCGCATAATGGCCTTGGAAGGGCTGGTACTCCGGCTGGTTCAGGTGACGGTCTACGGCTTTCTCAACGTAGTCTTCGAGGTTCGCATCAATGGTGGTGCGAATGTTGAAGCCACCGCTGTAGAGTGCGACGAGGCCAGCGTTTTCGTCGCCGTGACCTAGCTTGACGGCGAGTTGTTGTGTGACCCAGTTGAAGAAGTGCGGTGCCTTGACCTGCTGTTGATAGCGGGTAAAGGTCATTTTCGCGGTGAGTGCCTCGGCCTGTTGAATCATGGCCTCGGTGATGGGTTGCCCATCTACAGACATGCCAGCGTTGAGCATGTTGTGCAAAACCTCGTTCTGGCGAACAAGGGCAGCGGCACGAGCATCTTTTCCATTGGTGGGATCGTAGCTTACAGGGCTTTGTGGCATGCCCGCTAGTAAAGCGGCACGCGCGAGGCCAAGCACAGGATTGAGCTTGCCGTTCTGGTCGTACTCTAACTTTGAGATACCAGGAGTACAGTGAAACGTCATGTCGCAAGTACGCTCCAGATGGAAGTATTCTTCCGCCGCCGCCTCAACGCCAAGATCGAGCGTGCCAAAGGGTGAGACGTTGAAATACATCTCCATGATTTTCCACTTGGGATACTGCTGCGTCAAACCGATTGCAAGCGCAGCCTCGGTTAATTTGCGGTCGGCGGTCTGTTGCGTGTCATGCGTGAGGTTCTTGATAAGTTGTTGTGTCAACGTACTGGCACCACCCTGCACGCCTTGCGCTTGAAGGTTGCCAGTCGCGGTACGAATAATCGCCAGTGGGTCAACGCCGGAATTTGTCCAGAAGGTTTTGTCCTCCGCCGCGATCATCGCATCCTTCATCACCTGTGGTAGGTCTTTGTATTGAATGACGGTACGACGACCAGCACCATTGGAATCGAACAGGTCGCCCAATAGCACACCATTGCGATCATAGATGCGCGTTATCTGCTCAACGTGCTGATTGGCAAGGCTCTGCACATGCGGCAATTGACTCTGATAGTAGCTATAGGCATAGGCACTGGTTGAGGAGGTGATGATGATAACGAGAGCCAGTACAGCAATCAGAATACCGATGCCGATGCGTCCGCCGTTCGGTCCATGAAGATGCCAGCGGTCTCGTCGGTGGCGCATCTGCAGCGCAATGCGGATGGTGCGCGAACGCTTCCAACGCTGCGCTCTCTGTGCCGCAATGGGCAAAGGCGTCTGGGGCGGATGACGTAGCACCATTGGCGGCTCTGGTTGTCCGTAGCGTTGAGCGTGTTGTGCCGCCATCTTGCCGGACCAGCGACGCACCATCTGCATCGCATTCGCAGCCCACTGTTGAGATTGCGCCTGAACACTTGGTGGCGTCTGCGGCACATATTGCTCTCGTACCTGCTGTTGTGGCTGATTGTTGTTCTGAAGAGGAGAGTACTGATTTTGATAGACAGGTCGCTGCTCTTGAACACGCATTGGCGGCTGATTCTGCTGGCTCTGATTATAATCGCGTAGCAGGTTGCCCGAACGAGGAGGAGATTCATTTCCCTGTCCTGAATTATTCGCCGGTCGCCAATTGTTACTCATAGCATAGTATCCTTCATATCATATATCAATTCGTAAAAATACACTCTCTCTTGTCCACATTCTTGTGTATAAGAAAGAAAACGAAGCATCGAGACAGTTTTTGTAGGGGTCTAATTTATTACACCCTGCTAGCGATACAACATGTCACAGGATTTGTATGTGAGCGTTTCTAAGCTTTCTCTTATCTATGATAACGCATACAAATGAAACGTATTAACCTAATCCCCCATTCGGGTTACGGCATAACGTAAGAAAGACGAAGCACATGACAGCGGCTGGGCCGCTGTCATGTGCTTCGTCTTTCTTACGTTATTAGAAAAGACTAGCAAAGTTACACTACATCGTGTAGAATACACTTCATGCATACTCTACTGCTGGAAGGGGCTTAGTCCATGTTCTTACGGCGCATTTCTCTCTTATTTCTGATAATAGCTTTTTTCTGTGCAAGTATATTTTCAACGATCCTTTTTATACCTTCTGCATTGGCGGCAACTAATCCATTTACCATTACAAACTCAACAGCTACCGAAACCTTTCCTAAAGGCATAGATTTTCAGGTGACGGTCTCGGACTCAGCAAGTCCAATCTCACAAGCTACTCTGCTTCTCTCATATGACCATCCACATCATGAGGAGTTTCAACGGACAGTGCCTGTACCAACTCCTCAGCAGACACTTACTCTAAAGTGGCACGAAGATACTACAGGCGACAATTTCATCGATCCGGGGACGACGGTGAGCTATAGTTGGCAATTTCAAGATAGTGCCAATAATAGCAATGCCAGTAGCGCAAATACGCAACCACAACAAACACTTACAGTCATTGACAATCGCTTCGACTGGCAGAGTCTTACACAGGAACAGGTAGACGTACACTGGTATGGTCAATCCTCGGACTTTGGGCAAATCATGCTCAGTCAGGCCGTTGCTAACGTTAAGCGTATCAGCACGAAGCTTGGCGGTACATTACGGCATACCATCAATTTGTGGGTTTATCAAACGTCGAGCGATTTTCATGGCTCGCTGCCGCCGAACGTATATGAGTGGGTGGGTGGAGTTGCCTTTCCCTCACTCAACGAAGCGTCTATTGTTGTCGATAGCCCCAACGACGACACGTTGATACGCGATATGCCACACGAATTGTCTCATCTCATATTTCATCAATTGACACAAGACGGTATTCTCGTACCGCTCTGGTTTGATGAAGGAATGGCGGTATACAACCAGACCTATCACGAACCAGATATGACGCTAGAATTCAAAAAGGCTTTAGCGAGTCATGATCTCTTGCGTTTGAGCGAAATTCAATACAACTTTCCCGCCGATTCCGACGCCGCTTATCTTGCCTACGCCCAAAGCTGGAATCTCATTAGCTACATGTATACAACCTTTGGTCAGGCAAAAATGACAAACTTGATTTCGTTGATGGACAGTAGACAGGGAGAATTCAACGATGATCTTAAACAGGCACTGGGCGAGGATCAGATACATCTTGAGAATCAGTGGCGCCTTCAATTGAATCAGTCATCTGTCCTAACACCTTCGGATGTCGTTCAGACTCAACCCCCATCGGCACAAACGCCACAGCCCGTAAAGCCCGACTACTTGACGCCTTTGCTTGCAGTAGCAGGCTTGCTTCTGATTGTTCTACCAATTGCTGGCATATCTGGTCTTCTCGCCTATCAACGACGCAAACGGCAGAGAGAACTCGCGCTACAAGAGGCCGAGCGCATCATGCGTCTCTCTTTTCCACCATATGGCATTCAATCAAATCAACCCTACCTTCCGCGACAGGTGCAGCCACCATTCCATCCCGTTGTACCATTCGAGCCGTCTCGAAATATGACTATGCCCCCTACGTCTTCTGCTGATCCGACCCTCCCCTACACGGATATCAGCCATTATCAAGCTCAGCAGGAACAGCCTCCTGCACAAGAATACACGAGCCAGCAGCCCCCTAAGCAGGCTCCACAGGAATGAGTTTTTTATGGAGAGAAAGTTATCGAACGCAGTGGTGTTCGATTTGCCAGCACCTTACTATCCGTCGGATGCGCTCACATTGGATGAACTAGCTCACTGGGTTGCATTCAGTCGCTTCCCCGGTATCGGACCGATTCGCTTCAAGAAGCTACTCGATTTTTTCTCAGGCGACATTGCGGCAGCATGGCGAGCGGAGAGCAAATATCTGATCAAGGCAGGTCTTGACCAGAAAACAATAGATAAACTTATCGCGCACCGCAGCACGGTGACGCCGCAACGTGAGCTAGAGATACTGGAAAAGAAACGTATTCAGGTGATTACATGGAAGGACGACATCTACCCACCGCTGCTCAGAAAAATCGAGTATGCGCCGCCCGTCCTGTACATATATGGCTCCTTTACAGAGGATGACCGTCGCTTTTCCATAGGCATCGTCGGCACACGTAAAATGAGTGTCTACGGGCGACAAGTAACCGAGCGGTTTGCCACCGAACTCGCACAGGGACGCATGACGATAGTGAGCGGTCTCGCCCTCGGTGTCGATACCGTCGCACATACAGCCGCGCTCGATGCTGGTGGACGCACAATCGCGGTGCTGGCAAGCGGCCTCGATACCATCTACCCTCCTGGTAACTATAATCTTGCTAAACGCATTGTCGAATCGGGTCAAGGTGCTTTATTGAGTACGTTTCCTTTAGGCGTGCGGCCTGATGCTGGCAACTTTCCAGCACGCAACCATATCATCTCAGCGTTATCGCTTGGCGTGCTGATTACGGAAGCTCCGCCAACCTCTGGCGCGATGATCACAGCAAACTCGGCTCTCAATCAAGGACGCGAAGTGTTCGCGGTTCCTGGAGGTATCTTCTCTCCGGCAAGCGCGGGAGTAAATAAATTGATTCAGGATGGGGCGCATCCAGTCACCAGCACACGCGACATTCTGGATCAACTGAACATTCACACCTTTCCTCATCCCGAAGAGACACGCAGAAATATGCAAGCCATTTTACCCGACAATCCAGAGGAACAGGCATTGCTCAAGTATTTGAGCCTGGAACCATGCCATATCGACGAACTAACACGCCAGAGCGCGTTAGAGGCAAACGTTGTCGCCTCGACATTGGTGATGATGGAGCTAAAAGGTGTGATTAAGCAAATTGGTAGCATGCAATACGTGTTGGCACGGTAGGAGAACAGGAGGTTTTTCGATGGAAGCCAAGCACTATCGTACATTGATTCCGCTCTTTTCAGAACTTCAAGGCGAGCGGGTCACAATACGCCCTTATAGTGAAGAGGATGCACAGGCACTCTTTGAAGCGGTTGCCGAGTCGCGCGATCACATCCGCCCGTGGCTGGGCTTTGCCGACGCCCATCAAACAGTCGAGGAGAGCCGCGACTGGATTATTCATCAGCAAGCAAACTTCCTGCTACGAGAAGATATGACTTTCGCTCTCTTAGATACCGCAAGCGGACGTTTTGTTGGTGGCAGCGGCCTTCATCCCCGCAATTGGAAGATTGGCTACTTTGAGATTGGCTACTGGCTCCGCGTCTCCGCCACAGGACACGGTTACATAACCGAAACAGTAGAGTTGCTTACAGATTATGCATTCACACACCTACACGCCAACCGCGTCGAAATTCGCTGCGATGCCAAAAACGAGCGTAGTGCAGCCGTGCCACGTCGCCTCGGCTTCATACAAGAAGGGTTGAAACGTAACGACATGCAGAATACCGCTGGTGAGTTACGCAGTACATTGATTTTTGCCATGACACCAGAGGATCGCAAGGGAGAATGACACGTATCAATGCGTTTAGAACGGTACATACACCGTTCTAAACGCATTGATACGTGTCATTCTCCCTTACCAGCAGGGGTAAGTACCTTTTTGAGCTTCTCCTCCTGTTGCTCAACATATTCCACGGTCAAGCCATCAGGATGACGATAGTGGACATTGACTCCAGTAGGCCCTGCTGTTTCTTTCATAACTTGCTCAGCTCCTAAGCTATCCAATTCCTTTATGACCGCCTGGATATCGTCAACTCTGAGCGTGAGGGGTATGAAATCGAAAGATTTCCTTGCCTCTGGAGTGCCAGCGAGAATGAGGAACGTTGCATGTGGTGAATAGACATCCGCAACCTGCAACTGAATTTGAGCGTAGTTTGTGCGAAAGCGGCTATGGCCTTGCGTCAATCGCTCATAAAACGTGATGGTGGCGTCAAATTTGTCTGGGTCTACGAAAACCCGTGTATAGGCTTCAAGAATGTTCATCTTCGTCCTTTCATGAAAACTGGTAGCAAGACGAAAGTGCCTCGACCAATACCATAAGAAATGATACGGATATGTTGCCTTGAACTGGCTCCACAAACCCTTGTTCCTATTCTACGTCCATGCTATGAT
This sequence comes from uncultured Ktedonobacteraceae bacterium, assembly GCA_964250365.1. Classification (GTDB taxonomy): domain Bacteria; phylum Chloroflexota; class Ktedonobacteria; order Ktedonobacterales; family Ktedonobacteraceae; genus JBBQVS01. The sequence continues at coordinate 2,149 of CAXUGH010000048.1, read as the reverse complement.
ACATACAAATGATGTTTTCGATGCAAACCATCGACAGAACCGATAGAGAAGAGAGAGGCATGGAAGTACGACAGCTCAAGACGTTTTGTACGTTAGTCGAAACACGAAGCTTTACCAAAACAGCGGAAGTCTTGCACTATGCACAATCAAGTGTGACGGCGCAAATCCAGGCATTGGAAGAAGAATTCGGGGTTACGCTATTTGATCGTCTTGGCAAGCGAGTCGTGCTTACAGAGGCAGGACAGCGCTTCGTGTGGTATGCCCAACAAGTGCTTCACTTAACAGAGGAGGCACAATCCGTCGTTCCAGGGAGCGATGAGCCGGCAGGCACGTTGACCATCGGAGCCTCGGAAACCCTTTGCACCTATCGGCTCCCCGCTGTTTTGCAGCGTTTTAGGACGCGCTTTCCACAAGTGGAACTCCGCATTCAGCCAGCACTCTGCATTAAAAACGAAGCTTTGCGCAGCATAATGGGTGAGGGACAACTCGATATGGCATTTCTCTTGAAACCGCAAACACAGATTGAGAGTCTTGTCATTGAACCGCTGATCCACGAACCATTCCAGGTCGTTGCTCCTCCAGATCATCCATTAACGCTTCTGTCTAGGGTTACTCCTACTGATATGCAAGGAGAAACTCTCATCGTGACAGAGATATTGAATGAAAAGTATCGCAGCATGTTTGAACCGGAGGGGAAAGCAGGAAGCTCTGCCATGCTCGCATTTAATAGTACAGAGGCGATCAAACAATGCGTGCTTGCGGGGATAGGAATCGGAGTGGTGCCAAGAGTTGCCGTTGCCTCAGAGGTTGCGCAGGGACAACTTATTCCACTAAATTGGGTCGGACCAGAACTCACGTTTGTGACACAAGTCGCTTGGCATAAAGATAAACGCCTTTCCCCAGCGTTCCAGGCATTTCTCCAGGTCGTGCGAGAAGTCCTTGTTTCGCCTTCTGCTGAGGTACCAAACACAGCAAAAATATTCTAATCAAATTGCTCTGGACGGAGTAGCATACCTATGATTTCACTCGATTTATTGCTACAAGCGACACATGGAACACTTCGTTTTGTGGGTAAGCAAACGGTATTTCCATCATTTGGTCATGATACACGACAACTTGCGGTGGGAGAGCTTTTCGTGGCGGTGCGTGGCGAGCGTAGTGATGGACATATGTATCTGCGCGATGCTATACGAAGTGGGGCGAGTGGTGTGCTAGTCGAGGCTCGTAGCTTCTCTAACTTGTCGGAGGAGATACAGCAACAGCTTGAACAGCTTGAGATCGCAACCATTGTGGTTGAAGATACGCGTCTCGCGTTACAGGAATACGCCAGCTTTATTCTGCAAGCGTGGCACCCAACGGTAATCGCGGTGACAGGTAGCGTGGGCAAGACCAGTACCAAAGAGGCAATCGCAACGGTGCTGGCAAGCAAGTTCGCAACCTTTAGAAGCTGGCAAAACTATAATGACCTGCTGGGTATTCCGCTTTCGCTGGGTCGGCTCGAACCGCAGCACCAATATGCCGTGTTAGAGTTAGGCTGTGACCATCCAGGCGAGATCGCCGACCTGTGCCGTATCATTCGTCCACAAATTGGCGTGTTGACACATATCAGTCCCGCACAACTACAATACTTTGGGACTCTCGAACGGTTAGCGGAGGAGTTAGGCACGCTGCTTACTAGCTTACCAGAAGGCGGAGCATTTTTCTACAATAACTTCGACGAGACAATCTATCGTCTCTTGCTTCGTCACAATGCGGCAAAACCGCACAATGTCGCGCTCTACCCTTATCTCGCGCACAATATGCCCGGCTTCACAAAGGACGAGGCACCGCCACCCGTAGAGAACATCCAGGTGAGTTTGAACGGGACACAATGTTCGCTCATTACAATGAACACAGAAACGTCTGTCGTCTCCACAACTGAACTAGCGTCGTCACTGCTCGGAGAGCATTCCGTCCAGACGATGCTCGCCGCCTATGCAGTTGGGCGTCATGTGAGTATGAATGTTGACGAAATCGCACAGGCTTTACGTGCAGTGCAACCACTACCAGGAAGACTCATGCCACTCGCGGGCATCACCAACACAACACTCCTCGACGATACGCACAATGCCGCACCCGCTTCTATGCTTGCTGGACTGGAAACGCTCAA
>CAXUGH010000047.1:21626-23238 GCA_964250365.1 uncultured Ktedonobacteraceae bacterium | reverse complement strand
GCGTTGGGTTGTACTGGCTCGACGAGGCGCGGCTCGACTTTCGAGATGTCGGGGACGATGTTGAGTGCTTCAAGGGCAAGCAAGGCTACGCCACGCGCCGATGCCTCGTGGTCGAGTGATGGATAGATGGGCGTGTTCAGCGTGTCCGCAAGTATGCTTTGCATGGTGTGCGAATGGAGTAAGGCACCACCACTACCTACAACTTGCGGATTAGGCAACGTGTCGCCTTCTTTAAGCGTTTCACGCATCTGCTCGAACACGGCTCCTAGCTGATACCCCAACGCCTCCATACTCGCGCGTAGCAGTTCAGCAGATGTTGTACCTGTGTGAAGATTCATGATGGTCATACGCGCCATTGCATGCCAGCCTAAGCTACGCTCACCTGAGATGAACGGGAGAACGGTTAAGCCATGTGAGTCGGGCTTCAAAGAGGCAACTTGTGGCTCCGCATCAGACAAAGGGGGCAGTTTGAGCGTGTTATCGAGCCATGTCAGCATGTTGCCGCCTTCGCTGAGGGCACCGCCCATAATCGCATGTTGCGCGTCAATCAGGTACTTCCATAAACCCGATGCTGGCGCAGCCTGTTCAGGTGGCAGAACGGCACGAATCGCGCTAGAGGTACCGATGGTCAGCGACCATGTTCCGGTTTTGGCACAACCAGAGCCGACCGCCGCCGCCGCACCATCACCTACCGCTGGAAACCAGGGCACATCACGTAGAGCAGGCCACGCCGATTCATATTCGGGACTTAAACCGCGCAAGCCGTCGTGCGTATCGCCGAGCGGTGGCAACTGCTCTGGTTTTACATTCAGGACCTGCATTAAATCGGTATCCCACGCACGCGCCTTCGTATTTAGCAGTCCGGTTGCCGACGCCATAGCAAGGGCACACACAGATTTACCTAAGAATTTTCGATGCAAGTATTCACCAAACGAAATCCATTGCGCGACGCGTTTGAACAAATCGGGCTGCGTGGTCGCAAGCCAACGCAACTTGGCGGGCCAAAAGCTTGCATGTAAAGGCGCACCGGTACGCTGGTGTATCTCCTCCGCATTCAACTCTGATGCTAGCTCCTTCGCCGCTTGATAAGGCCGCGTATCCTCCCATGTAATAACGGGCGTGAGCGGACGGTTCGACGCATCGACTCCAATCAAACTATGCCAGAACGTATCTATCGCCACCGCACCAATCTGCTGCGCCATCGAGTCTGCCGACTTGAGCGCATCGCCAATCGTCTGCGCCACAACTTCGACGAGCGCATCGGCGTCAACTGAAACCTCGCCCTCGTCGGTTACAGTCAGTTTATATGGAAGTTGAGCAAGCACGTTTGGAATAGTTGAAGCTGTCGAGTCGAATAAGAGCGCACGCGTCGATGATGTTCCAACATCGAGCGCGAGAATGTAAGGCGGCTTGGGATTCTTTGTTTGCGTTACCTCAGCCACCTTCTGCTCTAAAGATGTGCTTTTCTGTTCTGTATCTGCCATGAAAATAACCACCTCTTCGTGTTTGAATGTCAATTTACCATTTTTTCGTAGGGACGAGCTTTAGAGCGGCTGCCGAGCGATTTATAGCATAATATTTATGGAAAATTTTATCCCATAAAAAGGCTTAG
>CAXUGH010000047.1:0-21616 GCA_964250365.1 uncultured Ktedonobacteraceae bacterium | reverse complement strand
ATCAAATTTATACCCGAAAAATCGGACCCGGACGCGCTCAACCTTCGTCCCTACGAAAATCATTGTATGGAATTTATGTGCATCATTTACTACCTGCTGGAACACTCTCACCTGCCGCTTGACTATCACCCTTACCGTCAAGACGATGATGTGCAAAGGTAAGCGTGGCTGCGTTATCGCCGTGCTGGTGATCTCCCGTATGTTGCGGCAATTTCTTGGGTGAGGAAACGAAGAATACAGTACATAACGCACTACCCACCGAGAGTCCTGCCGCGATAAGCATGGCAACGCGAAAACCTGCGATAAACGAGGTGTCAATCGCGGTACGAATGCTTGTACGTGCCACGCCCTGTACCGAATTTGGTATATCTATGCCGACCAGTTTGTTGTGCTGTGCCAGTATCGTCTGCTGCAAACTTGCTGGTAAATGTAAAGCGGCAATAGTGCTATTCAGGCTAGCCGTGAATGCAGAGGCGACAAAAATGCCGAGTACCGCGATAGCAAGCAGACTGGCTATACGCGCAACGGCATTATTGACGCCCGACGCCGCACCCGAATAGCGATCCTCGACGGCACCCATCACGGTTGTCGTTAGCGGCGCAATGGTGATGGTCATACCTAAACCCATCACAACCACCGCTGGAAAGTAGGTTAGCCAGTAACTTCCTCCTAGCCCCGGTAGCGCAAATAGCACAAAGCCAACCGCCGTAATACTGGGACCAATAATGAGTGGCAAACGCGAACCATAACGAGCCACTAGGCCACCCGACCAGCGCGAGAGCGAAAACGATAGCAGTGTGAACGGCAACAACGAGGCTCCAGCAGCAGTCGCGCTGTACCCCTGTGCGCTAATCAAGTTGAAGGGCAGGAAGAATAGCGCACCACCCAACGCGGCATACAGCAGTAGTGTGAGCAGGTTGGTGCCAGTAAATGTGCGCGAACGAAACAGAGTAAGCGGCATCATAGGATTTGAACTGCGACTCTCGACAAAGACGAAGAGGCCAAGCGCAACGACACCGCCAATAATGCAGACAAGCACTATCGGGTCAGCGAAACCAACGTTTTCCGATTGAATCAAGCCATACACCACGCCGCCTAGACCGAGGGCAGTAAGAATCGCGCCAGCAAAATCGAGATGTTTGGAGCCTTCTTCGCTGCTGCTCTCAGGGAGGTGTAGAAACGAAACGATCAGCACAATTACGGCGAGCGGAATATTGATAAAGAAAATCCATCGCCACGATGCGTTCTGTACTATCCAGCCGCCAAGCACAGGTCCCAACGCCGAGGTGATCGACGAAAAGCCCGACCAAGTACCAATAGCCTTGCCGCGCTCTGCTTCGCTAAATGCCGAGCGAATAATGGAGAGGCTCCCCGGCGTCAACAGTGCGCCACCAATCCCCTGAACGGAGCGTGCAATGATAAGCTGCGTGATGTCTTGCGAGAGGCCGCACCAGACCGAGGAAAGGGCGAAGACAACGACACCAATCATAAAAATACGTTTGCGCCCGAACTCATCGCCGAGCGAGCCGCCAATCAAAATCAGCGCACCGAGAAAGAGCGCATATGACTCAACCACCCACTGCACACTCGATGCGCTGGCATTCAAATCCGTTTGTAGTCTGGGCAATGCCACATTGACGACGCTACTGTCGATAAAGGCCATACTCGACCCCAAGATAGTAGCAATAAGTATCCAGGTACCCTTCTGCTTAGACATGTGTTTTTCCTTTTTCGCCGAAGAATGGGGAAGATGGAAAGGGAACCATTGTGAGTGTGAACACGTCACAAAGACGTAGAGACGAAAGTATAGTCCCCTTCTATTGTTATACGATATTTTGTCGCAAAGGGACGAGGAGGCTCTATCAGTAACTCGACGGACGCCCACAAGGAGCTACCCTACTATATCAGATATCTTTGTAAGAGCAGTCATGCCTCCTCAGAGAGCAGTTTCGCAGCAGGCTCTAAATCAACGGGCTTCTCCACGACATTGTTCTCGACGGACGCCGCAATCGTGTCTTTTGCCTTTTGAAAATCATTGGGATGCATCTCACGCCATTCCGACCACACGGCGATGAGAAAGGCTTGCAAGACACCTGCAATTGGTGATGCAAAGAGAGCACCCCAAATACCGAATAGATCACCGCCAATAATCAGCGCAAGTAGAGCTACCACAGGATGAAGTCCTATGGCTTTTCCAACGATACGTGGACCCACAACATCGCCTTCGATCACATGCACCACTACAAAATAGATCAGCACGATGACTGCAAGGACCCAGCCTCCCTTTGTTAGCGCGAGTAGCACACAAATCGCGCCAGAAATGAGCGTTCCAAGAATTGGAATGAATTCCAGCACAAATGCCAGGACTCCTAGCAGGATGGCATAGGGAACACCAAGAACTTGCATGCCAGCACCAACCAGGACTCCAACGATACTACACAGCAAAAGCTGTCCACGAATATAGCCGCCGACAATCCGTTGTAAGGTCTCCAACAGAAAACGGACTCGCCCACGCTGTCGCCTCGGCATGTTTTGACGAAACCAACGCGTTGCCCGCGAGCCATCAATGAGCAAATAGACACTCAGGACCGCGACTAGAACAATATCAAGAGACGCATTCACCACTCCTGTAATCAGCGGCAAGATATCTCCCGCAAGTCCCTGTGTTTGCTGAAGAATTTGTGTACGGATGGAGGCGATTTGGCTTGACGATATGCCGAACGAGCGTAACGTCTGTTCCACCGCCGTTTGATGCTGCCCGTTTGTAGGCGTCAACAAAAATTCGAGATACCCTGAGAGCGAGGTAATTTGGTCAACGGTAGTGCGAATCACAAGGTAAACTAAGGCACCAACTCCGCCAAGCACAATTAAGTAGACAAAGAGAATTGCGAGAAATCGTGGAACCACGCGCGCAAAAAGTGTGACAAGAGGTGCCAAAGCATAGGCCAGTAAGGAGGCAACCACGAGCAACAAAATGGCTCTAGTGATATGACTTGCGCCCCACAGAAGAAGGATAATGATGCTAGCCCACGCCACCAGCGAAAGTGGAATAAGCAGGCGCCGCACCCATTTCGCAAGATCGAGGAGTACATCATCAAGCTGAGATGGCTCTACACTCAATTCCTCAGGAGTCTCTATAGGAGCATCGGCTAGTGCCTGTGTGCGTGGGAGAGGTCTCCAACGAGTACGCATGTTTGTTTGGAGTCGTTTCGTTACCTGACCTAAGACACCTTGCCTCTTGCCTTCTAGCGTTTGGGTCTTCTCCCCACTGTTGCTGGAGTCGTCATCAACTCCGTTTCCCTGCGGAGGTCTGATTACCGTGACACGCTTCTTCGTCGTCTCTTCATGCTCATCGTTGCTCTGCATTCTGGTTCTCCAATGCCCGCTATTCTTCTCTCTTCATGTAAGCCACATCTTACATCTCTCTAGTCTTGATAGCAAGCTTTCCATGAATTCCTGGAGACTTGGACTCGGTACCCAAAAAGGAGTTTTTCACCATAGTCTTCGTCTTCTCGTGCTATTGAACTGAAACGGCTGTTTCGTGGAGAGGACTCAATGCCTTCCGCAAGAGCGGTTTTGCACGATGCATGTAAGTTTTTGCGGTTTGCTCAGGGATACCAAGTATCTGACCAATCTCAGCGAATGTGAGTTGTCCCTCATATCTCAGTAGCACAATGGCACGAACCTTCTGCGGTAACGCACTAATCGCCTGCTGAACTGTGGATTGAAGATCGTGTAGTTCCGCAATATCTTGTGGAGAGGGTTGCGTATCAAGCAATTGCACGAGTTCCGAGAACTCTCCATCTTCCCGCCCTTCCTCAAGTTCTGAGAAGTAAAAGGCGTGTTTGCGACGTACCTCATCATAATAGCGATTGCGTGCCACCTGAAACAACCAGGATTTGAGTGGCTGGTCGGTATGCAAAGTGGGCAAGGCAAGATACAGTTTGAGAAATACCTGCTGAACAATATCTTCGCTTTCTGTTACATTGTGCGTCAGATGACAGATAAAGGAAAGGAGCCAGGGTCGATAGCGATGAACGAGCATCGCAAAGGCATCATTGTCTCCTGCAAGCGTTTGCTGGGCAAGCCGATCATCCGAATACGCTTCACGCGGATGACATAACACATCATTTATTTGCATCTCTGTTCTTCTTTCCATCTACTTCTTTAAGCAGTAACATACACAAAAACACCAACGGCGACGCCAACAATGTATGGCGTTCTCCTCATGAAGGCGGCAAGAGTTAGAAAAAAAGTTCCGAAAATTAGGGGAAATAGTTCAAATAGTAGTCTCATGTACTGTGAAGAAATACGTTCGACATATTCTCCCGTTTTTGAGGCTTTCACTCGTATGCACTCGTCTCTCAATAAGACGGCATCGTCTAAAAAAAGTCACGCGAGACTTTTTGCAAATCGGTATGTGAGAAAAGGAACAGAAATATTGAGAGCTATACTTTTATTGCAACACGTCCTTCTACTCTGTACGATGCCTCTTAATCAGCATGCTATAACAAGTCGCCAGCCCATATGCTGCTGGTCGCAGAGACCATATCCCGTTCGTCTTGGTTATGATGTAGGTGTAGCCACCTGCGGTTTGCGAGCCGGGTCCAACCCAGTAGTTGACGCCGGAGAGATAGGGGAGAGACTGCAATGCGGCAAACTCGGCGTGTAGAACATCTTGCTGAATGGCATCATCGACCGCTATACGGTTGCTATAGCCCATCTCGCCAATGATTACGGGCACATGCCAGAGGTTTTCGATGGTGTTGAGTTCGTCAAGTCGTGCGCGTGTGGCTGTGGTTGGGTTTAGAGTGAATTGTTCGGGATAGCTGTCAACGGTGATACGCCCAAATTTCTGCACCGTTGCTCGTTCAAGTACGTCGGGATGCGTTGCGAAGAAAGAGTTTGTGGAGCGTACATTCGTAATGACACCTGAAATAGAGTCGTCCTGCAGAGCTTTGTTGGCGACATCTGTCGTGTCGCGTAGAAATGCATTGAAATCGCGTGTCGCTGCATTCGGTGCATTCGAGGTCCATTGTGGTTGATAGGTATACTTCCAGTATAGCCCCTGTTCTGGCTCTGGACAGGGATCGAGAATGTCGCCCGCTTGAAAAAACGTTGCATGCGTTAAGAGAAAGTGCGACTCAGACGCCTCATATTGCATAGGAGTCATGATACCGGTTGTAGAATTGTTATTTTCCCATTGATTAGGATGAATACGAAACCAGACGTGGCGACCCTCCGCTCGAATTGCGTCAATCCAGAGCTTCATGTAGTTAGGATAGTCCCAATGCGTATCAACCGTGATGTAGTTGCTGTTCAGACTAGCCGACAAATGTACAATATTGGCGATTTCTTGCTGTGGTAAAGGGCGCGTTTCTGTATCACGACTCTCCTTCATAGTATCTATCGAGGCAAAAAATTGTGGTGTCGGTTCAGGAGCAAAAAGATGCAGTTGAAAATATAGGAAGTCGGCAACCAGCAAGCTGATTGCGACAAGAAACAGTATAATGGCAAGCAATCGCCTGAAACGGAAGGATTTATTCTCCGTCGCTATACTCATAGAGCATTCCTTGTATAGTTAGTGCTGAACGAAAGGGAGCAAGAAGTCCCGAACTTTCTTGTATAGTATACAATAATGAGTATAGCAGAGTAAATACACAATCAACATGCCTGAATTTCTCGCCACGAGTGGCGAGAAATTCAGGCATGTTGATTGTGTAGAAGAGACGAAGGTAAAGCTACATTCCTTGTATCCTTATGTTCTTAGAAGAGGAGTTTCCGGTAGGTGCTGTTCTACCGTGTAAACCACATCTTCCACCTACAGGACATGTACTCGCGCTTGGCTTCGCAAGATTTTGCGTACCAACGAGAATGTTGACGGTATCAAAGGTGCCTGTCCCCATGCTGTTTGCATTGTGCGAGTTGACCACGAGACCCGCCAGCACCGCGCCGTTCATCGTAATCGTTACACCTGATCCCGCGATAGGCGTCCAGGTCTTGCCATCAGCAGAGGTATAGGCTGCATAAGCATTTCCTGTACGCGTGACCTTGAGGTAGAGCGGCACGGCGCCATTGATGACGACCTGAGTTGTCGCTCCTCCCTGTGTGAGACGATACTGAACCGCGACACCGTTGGCAGGCGTCACGAAGGCGGCGTAGTACGGCGAACCTGGGTCGGTACTCTGGCGCAGCATGACTCCCGCTTTTGCCCACGGATCGGTGTTGGTTTGCGCCGTGACATGTGCGCTTACCCCTCCGTCAGCGGTCAAGGTTTGCCAGACGTAGTGGAACTGGTCTACCGTACCCCAGATGTCGGCACCACTCCCTTGAATAGACCACACACCATTGTTGAGCATCTGGCTACCAATCAGCGTTGGATTTCCGATATCGGCACATGTCCATGTATTAGGACAGATGGGTGCAGGCGGTGGCGGAGCAGTTGTACCCACGACAAACGAATCCGCAGTAATTACGCCCGGCGCGACATCTGTATGCGATGTAACGGCAATACCGCCCAGCATTGGATCGGTGATATTCAGCCTGATACTTGAGCCAGCGATAGGCGTCCAGTTCGTCCCATCGGTTGAGGTATAGGCCGTGTACGTGCCGCCAGAACGAGCCACTCGCAGGTACGTTGGTACTGTTCCTGGAGTACTCACCTGTGTCGTATCCCCTCCCTGAGTTTGGCGATACTGCACGGCGAGTCCATTAGCGGGTGTGACAAAAACTGCGTAGTACGGAGAGGCCGGATCGGTGGTCAGTCGCAGCATCACGCCAGCTTTCGCCCAGGGGTCCGTATTGCTTTGCGAGGTGATGTGTGTACTCACCGTTCCATCGGCTGGCACAGACTGCCAGACATAGTGGAATTGGTCGGAGAGGTGCCAGATATCTGTCCCACCCCCCTGGATCGTCCAGGTTGTGTTACTCAACGACTGTGTACCCAGCAACGCAGGATTTCCAATATCGGCACAGTTCCATCCCGTTGGGCATGCCGTTGGCGGCGGCGGAGCGATATTCGATACAGTGACGTTCTCGAAGGTAGCTGTACCGAGCGCGGCTGTCGTATGCGAGGTCATAGCAAGGCCAGCCAATATAGCTCCTGGGATGTTCAATGCGACACTTGAACCGGCGATAGGAGTCCAGGTCGAACCATCAGTTGACGTGTATGCGGTGTAGGTATTGCCTGAACGAGCAACCTCAAGGTAGACGGGAATAGTTCCCGTTGTCAAAATCTGCCTCGTATCGCCACCTTGCGTTATACGATATTGAATGCTCACGCCGTTACCCGGAGTCACGAAGGCGGCGTAGTAGGGCGAAGACGCTGTTGCAGTTTGCCTCAGCATCACGCCTGCCTTCGCCCAGGGGTCCGTATTGCTTTGGGCGGTAATATGCGTACTGATGCTGGCATCAGTAGCCATAGATTGCCACATGAAACGGAACTGATCGCCAAGAGACCAGATGTCTGAGCCACCGGCCTGCACGACCCATGTGTTACCGTTGACCTCCTGATTACCTGTCGGCACGGAGTTAGCGATATCCGCACAGGACCAACCGTTTGGACACAGCGTTGGCGGCACAGGAGCAGTTGTTGAGACGTTTACGCTATCGAAGGTCGCGTTTCCAAGCGTTCCCGCGTTCGCCGAAGACACAGCGATACCCGCCAGGAGATTGCCCGTAAGGTTGAACGAGACCGTTGAGCCAGAGACATACGTCCAGTTGTTGCCATCAGCAGAGGTGTAGGTTGCCAGAACGGTGCCATTGTTCGCATCGCTGTAACGCTCCACACGCAGGTAAACGGGGGCAGTCGCAACGGCGGCTGGTTTGACTGTGCCCTGCTTCGTTACGCGATGAGGAGATTGACAATGAATAGTTGTACAAGCTGTCGCGTTTGGTCTCACAACTGCATTTGTCGCTCCAACCTGTGTTACGAATTGCGTCGTATTGAGACCCGAATCTTGCCGATACTGCACCACAACGCCGTTGCCCGGAGTAAGGAACGCAGCATAGTAGGGTGAGCCAGCATCAGTAGTTTGTCGTAACATGACGCCCGCTTTCGCGCCCGGGCTTGTATTTGCCTGCGCCGTGACACGCGCACTAACAGTACCGTTGCCTGTAAGCGTTTGATAGACGAAATGGAACTGGTCGGAATAATTCGCGATATCGGTTCCAGCACCTTTCAGCGTCCAGGTGCCATTGTTCAGCGTCTGATCGCCCACTAGAGCTGGATCGCCAACATCTGTGCAGCTCCACCCGTTCGGACACGGTGTCGCGGGAGGAGATGCAGGTGGCATTGCTCCAGCAGCGGCAATTGCAACATTGGCATATGTTGCGGTAGCTGCGGTGCCGTTGACACCCGAACTACTCATGACACCTACCATAGCAGTGGTAGGTAAAACGACAGTTGCCGTGCCTCCAGGGACAAGCGTGTAGTTTGTGCCATCGACTGAAGTAGCGGCAAGCACCGTATCGCCAAGGCGTAGTATTCGCAGGTAAAGCGGTAGTCCTGCTATATTTACCTGTTTTGCGATAGTGGTTGCACCCCCAAAAGCAGTACGATACTGGACCGTCAATCCATTGTTGGGTGTGACAAAGACCGCGTAGTACGGTGAACCTGCATCAGCACTTTGCCGCACGATCAATCCAGCTTGCGAGCCAGCCGTTGTCGGTTGTCCCGTCACCTGAGCGGTGATTTGTGTATCTCCCGCGATATTCTGCGAGATCAAACGGAACTGATCAGCCGTGCCAGCTACATTCGCGCCACCAGCCGTTACCTTCCAGGTACCACCCGTGAGAGTTTCGCTACCTGCTGGATTCGCGTTACCGATGTCCTGGCAGGTCCAGCCTGCGGGACAGTTGGGATCGTTGGGCGGTGGAGGTGGTGGCGTTGCGGGTAGGCCAAAGGCGTAGACGGTACCATCCAAAGCACTAGCAAAAATCTGCCCTTCGGCTACCACTGCTGGTGCGTAGATGCCCGTTGTTTGATAGCTGTAGAGCCGTTTTCCTGTTGCGGCATCCAGTACCTCGAACGTTGGACCAGCACCGTCGAAAACCAGCCCATTGGCGTATGCTAAAGCGGGAATTACTGGTCTGGTAACGCCATGCTCCCATTTGATGGCTCCCGTTGTTGCATCAATAGCACGAATAGCTCCCTGATAGCCTATGCCGTTAATGGTTGTGTTGCCGCCGCCCACGTAGAGTATGCCGTTGCTAAAGACAGAGGTAGCAACACTGCCATTACCACAAGGTGGACAGGAACCGGTAACGGCAATCGACTTCTGCCATACGGGACCAGCCGCGAGATTGGTGGCATCAAACGAATACACAATACCGTCTTTGTTGATCGCTGAGACGCGTTTGTTGCCATTAGCATCTTTGTAAAGAACGGCAGATGTACCCCAATCGAGGTCGATACCCGCTTGATCAAAGGGAATTTGCCACGAACTTTTTACCGCAAGCGTTGTCGCATCCAGTGCCACAATCGCCTGCGAATAGGTTTGTGTTGTGAGGCTCTGTGTGCCTGTTGTGAAGTAAATAGTATTTGTATCGGTATCTACAGAAGGCGTGGTCCAGATACCACCGCCAACCTGTCCTGTCGGGACAACGTTGAAGGTATTGGTAATCTGGTGGGTGGTTAAACTCACCTGCAACAACTGTCCCTGTACCAGTGGCTCGTCACAGTTGCTTGCAATACTAATGTAGGCATACCCATTGTAGAGCAGAGGGCTGGACCAGTTATAGTGTCCACCAGTCGCGCTATTGTCGCCCGTATTCACTCTCCACAGCACATTACCTGTGTTGGCATCAAGGGCGTACCAGAAGGAGTCACCACCACCGACATAAACGACGCCATTGCTTACCGTTGCCGAGGACGTAATGCCTATGGTCGAAGGTTCACAGTTGGGAGCAATCGTCTGGCCTAGATTCGTTTTCCATTTCAGGTTGCCAGTTGCCGCATCTAATGCGTACTCGTAGCCGTCCCACGAGCCAACGTAGGCGGTGCCATTGACAACGGTGGCGGAGGCCGCGATGCCTCCTCCCGTCTTAAACGTCCAGTGTTTTGTGAGTTGCGCGACATTGGCAGGAGAGAACGTTGTATCGCCGCTCGCACCTTCACGCGTATTATCATGCATATACGTAGGCCAGTCATCTGTTGTTACCGCCGAAGGCTTGATAGCAGATGCAGAGGCATACGTCGATGGCGTACTGGTGGTTATAAGCAATGTCACGAACAAGCATGCAATACTTACCGCAATTCCACTTAGATACATATGCCGATGTAGACCTTGTAGTCTTTCCCTACGCTGGGTAAGAGTATGCCCAAAGCTGATTTTCATACGTACATTCCTTCCCTACTTCGCGTGTGGACGCGAATATGCTCCTGTTTAGTTGCCTTGTCGCGCTCCTTGAGTAAAGACCCAGAAACGCATACCTACATATGACAATAGAGAGGTACCAATAATCGCTGTCCCCTTTGCGATATTCGCCCAGAGCAGCGGATTTGCGATAAGCGTGTGCAATACGCTGGCAACACTCCAAACAATACTTCCATTCAGGAAAAGGCTTGCGACATTCACAAGCGCGAAGCGAAGCAACTCTCCTGCGGTTGCTTTCTTTTTCTCTCTAAAGGTCCAATACTTGTTACAAACAAAGCTATTCAACGCTCCCAGCATGTATGCAATCGAACTGTACACCAGCATCAGGTAGACAGAGTGTGTCGGAAAACACGCCAGCAACACATTCATCGCAGCTACATCGATGCAAGAGTTTAACACTCCAACAATACTGAAACGCACTATCTGCCATGTCTGCTGAAATCGCTTGCGAACGAAAGAGGGAGATTGTAGTGGTGTTACTACCGTCTCTATCTCGATTTCAGTGATATTTGACACAGACAACTCCTCTCAAAAAACGCTGTTATTCTACTTACTACTACTCAGGAACGCTGTACTAAAAACAATTCCATCTTGATACGCCCGTTTCGGACCGCCTGTACCACAGAGGTCGTGCGGTGTTATCAAGCTATCGGCGAGGGAGCGATTGGGCAATGGTGCTAAACCCTTGCGATGAAACAGTAGCAGACCCTTTGGCTCCTGCACCACAACCTCGAAATTTGCGAGGAAGGCAGAACTCTTTACGTTGATGTTTTCTGCCACGAGGTCGTTCTTGTTGGTTGGATCAACCATAATCCAATCTACCATTGCCTCCGGTTTTGCTAACGCCCGCTTCCATAGCGCGTTAGACCCTTCGTAGATTACATTTTTGAAGTCAACCCCTGGTTCGGGAGAGGTGAATGTGTCCTCTAGTATTCTTCCACCTGTGTAGTGTTGCGCTAGATAGACAACGGTGCTATGCGAGGGGGCACAATCAAGGCCGTACAAACCATCTTGTAACGAAACGATACCTGTATTGGCAATCCATACCGTCTGCCCCACGATGAGCGGAACAAATAGCAGCAGCCCCGCATATTGCTTGGCGAAATGGGCAAACCGTATTCGAGGCACACGAACCCTGGAAAGCGAGCTTATCAACGTCGCTATGAAAAGGGCGATTGGTGCAACCGCCTGGACGCCGTAACGCGCGTTATAGAGACCATTCGGGGCACTTGCTGGAACGGCACTTGTGACATACAAAGCGGCTTGCCCATCGAACAGAGAAACGACGTAAAAGACAAACGGCGTCAAGAATATCAAGGCGGCAACGGTATCTACCGAGACGCGACGCTGTAGCACAAAAACGAGAACGGCGAGCATACCTAGCACGAAGAGGAGCGTTCCAACGT
Source organism: uncultured Ktedonobacteraceae bacterium (assembly GCA_964250365.1). Classification (GTDB taxonomy): domain Bacteria; phylum Chloroflexota; class Ktedonobacteria; order Ktedonobacterales; family Ktedonobacteraceae; genus JBBQVS01. The sequence goes on along the minus strand of CAXUGH010000047.1, from coordinate 9,834 downwards.
TCGCCATAGAGTCGAGGCCAAAGTAACGGATAGATTGCCAGAGGTTGTGATAGGTATACAGGATGTGCGCCTGAATGAGCGATTGCTGTTGGGCTTGCGACGAAAAGGGTCCGCGTTGCCAGTAGAGCGGATCGCCGAAGATGACGCCGCACCAGAGAAACCATAATGCCACTCCCAGCCCACCGAAGAAGCCAAACACAAGAATGTTGCCTTCAACGCGCTTCCAGCTATCTCGCCTCAACCAACTCACCACCGCAATAGCAGCAAAGAAGGCGAGGAATAAGAACCAGCCGTCGTAGCGAGCCATCGTCGCCAGAAATGTACCCGCAGCCGTCAGAATCAACTGCTTTGAACTATTATCCTGTGCCCACGCCAGGAAATGATAGCTCGCCATTGTCAGAGCAGCGATAAGCACTATCTCGCTCAGGGGCGTTGTCTGCAAGTACAGTACGTTGAGATTCAACACAAACAGGAGCGCGCCCACGAAACTCGCTAGGTTATTTCTTGTGAGACGACGCGCCGCAAGAAAAAGGTAGATGGAGGCCACCACATAGCAAGGCATCGCTGCGAAACTACCTGCGAGGCCAGTATGCCAAAGATAGTCGTTCCAAATGAATGGAAGCATTAACAGGTGTGGCAACGGGAGCCAGACGCCACCCAGTTGTGCAAGCCCTGGTGTTGAGCTATCGAAGAGACGGCGTGCAATCAACATGTGTGAGTACGAGTCACCATAGGTGAGTAGCTGATGTTGCTGAAAAAAGTAGCACAGAGACACAATGCTGGCAGTACAGGCAATTATGATAGTAGCTACTAACCACGAATCGTGAAGGCGCACCCATGAAAGTACTCTCTTACCGCTCAGCTTTCTTTGCTGAACAGCGGCTACATCGGCTGGAGTTGATGTTTTTATCGCCTTAATTGATTCGGTCACAGTCGGAATGGGTAAAAGGTCTTTATTGCCCTTGTCCAGTTCGGCAAAGAACTCATCTAGCCCAAGCACATCGGCTCGGCGTCGCTTCAAAGCAGCAGCGTCCTCCTCTACCTTGTCGTCTACAGGAGAACTCGCGGTTGTTGCTACTTTCTGTGCTGGTTGCTGGCTTGTAGCAGTCTGCTGAGAATTTGAGGTAAATGTGTTTGACTCAATTTTCAGCGTAGCAACAACTGGCTGCATCGCGCTGTCTTCGATTTCGTCGAGGTGGAAACCATGTTGCGTCTTCTCCCAGTAATGCGGCCTGAAGACGAGTTGATAGAGAGCGATAAAGGCAGCAACACTGGTTAGCAACCAGTAGAGAGGAATGAGCAGGGTCCATTTTATCAAGCCGTACTCGCGCCGCTTCAAACATCCAACCATGTGCGAATAGGCATAGAAGAAGTTGCCGAAGACGAGACAGATGGTGCCCATATAAAGCACAGCCGTTGGAAATAACCAGTGGTAGGTATCACCAACAAGCGGACGAAAAAAGATGTAGAGGGCAACAAGTAGCCACATCAATGGATTGACGAAGAGAACCGCCGTTTTACCCCCGATAACGACCTGTAGCGATATAAATTCTAGCCATCGCTTAGGATGCAGGTAACGTTGCGGCTGTCGCATGTACACGAGATAGGTCTGCATATATCCCTTGATCCAGCGCGAGCGTTGTCGCAACCAGTTCTTTACCTTTGAAGTAGCCTCTTCGCGTGTCACTGAGTCCAGCATAGAGGTTTTCAAACCGTAACGTGCGAGGCGTAACCCCAGGTCACAATCCTCTGTAACATTAAAGGGGTCCCATGCGCCAAGCGTGCGTAACACATGTGCGCGGAAATGATTGGATGTTCCACCTAGAGGGAGAGGCAGGTCCAGACGTTGCAGTCCAGGTAATATCAGGTCAAACCACAACGAGTACTCAGCCGTGAACCAGCGCGTCAATACACTCTGATTCGGATTGTAGAAGTTCAATTTAGCCTGTACACAAGCCACATCGGGGCTAGCGTGAGCAAACGTGAGTACAGCCTTCTTGAGTTGTAATGGGTCGGGAATATCCTCGGCATCATAAATGACGATGTAGTCGCCTTCGGCGAGTAGCAAGCCAAAGTTGCAGGCTCGTGGTTTTGTGCGCGGCTCTCCTTCGGGTACCGTCACAATTTGAAAGTGAGATGGAAGTTGCAAAGCTTGAATAGCCTTACGCGTCTCCTCATCGTTTTCCTCGGTTAAGAAAAGTATTTGTAACTTTTCGACGGGATAGTCCAGTCCTTGCATCGCACTGGCAAACTGCGGCACAATTCTTGCCTCTTTGTAGAGAGGACAGAGAATAGTGTACATAGGCCACTCTACGTTGTCGAGCGATTTCACAATCGCATCGTCAAAGCGGGCTTCGGCTGAATGGCTCAATGTCTGCAACGCCAGGAAAAAGCTGAGCGCAAGATCACCAAGATAGAGGAGCGTAATTATCGCAAGGCCGACCACGAGCATCTGTATTCCTAAGAACGCGAAACTCAGGATACAGAGAAGAATAAAGAGGCAAAGCAGTACAATCTGCCCTCGTGTTAATGTTTGAAACGCAGAGAGTTTATGACGGAACGGCGCAAAGGTATTTATTTCTTTGCCACGAACCGTAACCGTCCTCATAGAGTAATTCAGATACTCTTTCTTGCCTTCTCCATTGGCAGGAACAACGTTCTCTTTCGTGTGTGCAGCTAATTTTGCTGCGTAGTCAATAGCACTGTGCTCAATAGCAGGGGGGATGGTGGCCCGAAAAGAGCGTTCAGTGTTCATATTCTTTTTTCCCTCACGATTTATGGATGGTGGAGGATTATCTGCAACTCTTAGGAGTTGCGTAGACTATCCATGTCTTCGATAATTCTCTGAATCGCTTATTTGTTCATGTTAGAGAACGCTCAATACATTGCTACATGTCTCCTTTTGGGCAAATGCTATCGTCAAATACTTTATACCTACTCTTCACTCCCAATCATCTCATATTCTCTAAGAGAAGACACATAAAAGCGAAAAGCTACTAACACTCGAAGGAATTTCTACGCAATAAACTGACTGTTTTGGGCACCCACACAAGATAAATTAAAACATATACATATTTTCTTTTGGTACACAAGAACGCATTATAAAGGTGAATAAATCTCCACTTAGGTTAAGAAATTATAACCACGTTTATTTCAGCAACTGATGAGATAACTTTTGGGAGGAAGCTAAGCAAAGTTTTGAGATTTATTTGGAGGAGAGAAAAAGCTATGGTTCTATGAACACGCAAAGAAAAAGTTCAGCGTTCAACAATTTAGTATCCAAACATCTACAAATTTCTCTTTTTATCTGTTATACTAGCCAACAGAATGAATAATTCTTAATAAGCGGAGCTATTCAAAGGAGACTATCTCTATGTTTGTATCTGCCCTGCGACGCCCAGGATGGCGTACATCTATTTCCGTGGGGGTGCTAGCTCTCACGCTGATTCTCTCGCTCTTCTTTTCGCTTGCCTCGCGCATGCCAACGTTCGCGGCTGCACCCCAAGGCGCGGCTACGGATGGACCAGGAACGCTTTCGCGCTTCGATTTAGCGCGTAAAGATTGCGTTGGCACGGCTCGTAACAAGACCTCGAAGGTCTGGTTTACGCTCGCTAACGGTGTTCTGAGCGATGTCTACTATCCAACTATCGACAACACAAATGTCAAAACGCTTCAGTACATTGTGACTGATGGTAGCACCTTTACCGATGTGCAGACACGCGACACCACGTACACGGTGCAGTTGCTCGACAAGAACGCGCTTGACTGTCGCGTCACCTCAACAGCCAACAGTGGTAAGTATCGTATCATCACCGACTACATGACCAATCCCGATGACGATTCGGTGGCGATGCACGTTTCCTTCCAGGCATTGGTGGGACAGAGTTCTACCTATAAGGTGTATCTGCGCTACGAGCCGATTATCAATGGCAATGGTGGTGGTGGCACGGACAACGGTGGTGCCGACAACGCTATTCTTGACTCCTCAACAAAACATCTCATCCCCGTTGCCTACGACACAAATACGAAAAGTAACGCGGTCAATCGCACCTATGCCGTTCCTGTTTATAGTACACTCGACGCCTCAACACCATTTCTTCAGGCAAGCAATGGCTTTGTCGGTGCGGCAAGCGATGGCTTGACACAGTTAGATGCGTCGCATACGCTTACCACAACCTATACACAAGCATTGAACGGTCATGTCTCACAAACCGTACAGCTCGACCTGTCGCAGAGCAACGATATCTCGCTAGCTCTCGGATTCGGCACGACTCAATATAAGGCGGTACATGCGGCTGAGGACACGGTAAAAACATCCTTTGCCAAAATACAGCGCAGCTACGAAGCGGGCTGGGATAAATATGATGCTGGCCTGATTGCGCCGCCAAAGAGCTTTCAAGGTACAACCAGTGACCAGTGGACCGCACTTGTCAATCAGTATTACCTGAGTGCGAACGTCATTAAAGCATCAGAAGATAAGACGTTCGAGGGTGCTGAGGTGGCAAGCCTTGCATCTCCCTGGGGACAGGCGGTCTCGGCTGGCGATCCCAATAATCTCTACTTTGGCTCATACCGCGAGGTCTTTGCACGCGACCTGTACGAAGCGTGGACAGGTTTCTACCTGGATGGCGACCTATCAACGGCGCATGACCTCGTAACCTACCTCTTTAATCGACAACAACAGGCCGATGGCTCTATGCCACGCAACAGTTTGCTCAACGGCCTCAAGGCACCCGACTCCAACGGCACACAGCTAGATGAGGCCAGCTATCCTATCATCATGGCCTATCAGCTTGGTATGAAGGATAAAAATCTCTACAAGAATCATATCAAGCCCGCCGCCAACTTCGTAATTGGGCACGGTCCTTCATACGGCGTCGAACGCTGGGAGGAGCAGACCGGTTACTCGCCTTCCACTATCGCGGCGGAAATTGCGGGTCTGGTTGCGGCAGCCGACATCGCTCGCGCTAATCATGATGATGCAAGTGCGAATGTCTGGCTTGGCGTCGCCGACGACTGGCAACGCTCTATCGAAAAATACGACGTGACCACAACTGGTCCGCTCGCCAATCACCCGTACTATATTCGTCTTTCAAAAACAGGCGATCCAAACGCGGCTATCAGCTACAATCTCGGCAACGGCGGTCCCACCGTCGATCAGCGTTCAGTGATTGACGCTGGTTTCCTTGAACTGGTACGCCTCGGTCTGAAACCCGCGAACGATACCGCCATTACGGAGTCGTTGCCCGTCGTCGATGCAACCATAGGTAAAACGACCAATAGTGGTGCAGGCTGGCTGCGCTACAACGGCGATGGTTATGGCGATGATAGCGCGACTGGTCGTCCGTGGGCGACCACGAACACAGGTACGGGTCACGTCTGGCCTCTGCTCACGGAGGAGCGCGGTGAGTACAATGTCGAGGCTGGCAACAGTAGTGCGGCGATACCGTTACTCAACACGATGAAGCAGTTTGCCTCTGGCGTCGGCATGATTCCCGAACAGGACTGGGATACAACCGATCTCGCCGCTTCGCCATATGGAACCGATCCGACACAGGCTTCGATTGGCTTCGTCAACGGCAAACCTGCTGGCTCCGCGGCTCCGCTCACATGGTCGGAGGCGGTCTTCCCACGCTTGCTACGCGATATCGTTGCGAACAAGCCGTTGGAGCAACCAGCCGACACCTATAACCGCTATGTCGCGCATCAGCAAGGACAGACACAGCTTACCGTGACCTCACCCGCCGACCAGTCATCGGTAACGAGTGCATCGGTTACAGTAACGGGTACGTCAGTCGCTGGCAACGTCATCTATATTGCCGCGACGAATACCGACACCAACAATCAGACGACAACGACCAGTCTCAAGACGAACGCCGATGGCACGTTCAGCGTGACCATTCCAGTGACAGGCGGCACAACAGTCTTGAACATTGTCGCGGTTAGTCCAACAGGAGCGACAGCTCATGTCGAGCGCAGCATCGTGTACGACTTCACTCCTGGCACAGTGCTGCTAGACCAAACCGACCCAACGGGTGACGATAATGGACCAGGCAACTATGCCTATCCGACGGCAAGCGACTTCCATCCTGGTGCCTTCGACATCACGGAGTTCCGCGTCATTCTGAGTCCCGATGGTGCAACCACCACTTTCAAGCTCCAGGTGCGCGACCTCACACCGACGTTTGGTAGTCCACTGGGAGCGCAATTGGTTGACCTGTACGTGCATGATCCTGCGGCAACGGCGACCTCGACACAGGCAGCGTATGCCTCGCGCAACTACTCAATTGCGGCGGGTGTGGCGTGGAGCCGTCTGCTTGAGGTGCAAGGCTTTGGGCAGAAATACGTCGATGCGAACGGGACGGGAGTTGGCACCATCACCATCAGTGCCAATGCCATCTCGCGCTTCATCACGTTCAGTGTTCCAACGGCCTCACTTGGTGGCACACCCGGCTCCAGCTGGGGCTTTACGGTTGCCTTGACGGGACAAGATGGCTTTAGCCCCGATGGTGCGCGAGCCTTTACCGCGACTCCTGGCGGCTACACCTTCGGCGTCTGCGCCACAGCGAGTAGCGATCCGCACTGTGTCGTCGATCCCAATACTGTACCTAAAGTGATAGACACGATTCCGCCTACTGGTGTGAGTCAAGCCACCGAACTTGACTACACGAAAGGAGCGGTGGTATTGCAAGGTGTTGTGATACCATAGTTCCTCACAACAACAAACTGGCCTGGAAAGCTAGCTTTCCAGGCCAGTTTGTTGTTGTGAGGAACCTTATAAATTGGGCAATTGCCAGTCAATCTCTGGTTTGCCAGCTTCGCGCAATGCGTTGTTGATGGTTGAAAATGGCTTGCTACCAAAAAAGCCGTTACGCGCTGAGAGTGGCGATGGATGCGCGGACTGCACAACGACGTGGCGCGAGGTATCAATTAAATTAATCTTCTTCTGAGCATATGCTCCCCATAGCACGAACACAACCCTACTCTCTTTTGCGTTAACGTGCTTAATGATCGCATCAGTGAAAATCTCCCAGCCATGATTTTTGTGCGAGTTGGGCGTATGGGCACGTACCGTCAACACTGCATTCAACATCAGAATGCTTTGCTGCGCCCACGGAACAAGATACCCGTTGTTCGGTATGCGAAAGCCGACATCATCGCGCAACTCCTTGAACATATTGACCAGCGATGGCGGCGGCTTAATTCCCGGACGTACCGAGAAGCACAAGCCGTGTGCCTGATTATCGTCATGATAGGGGTCCTGCCCCAATAGCAGAACATTGACGTTTTCGTAGGGTGTAAGCTTCAACGCGTTGAATACATCCTGCTCCGGTGGAAACACCGTGTAGTTCTGTCGCTCCTCATCAACAAATTTTTGCAATGATTGAAAATAGGGTTGCTCAAATTCTTGTGCAAGCAGGTTATGCCACGATGAAGGAAGGTCTATCTGCATACTCTATCCTCTCTTGTAAGCCTTTTCCTGTATCTTGGCACATTTCTGTGTAAGCGTCTAGCTCCTTGGCGAAAAAACAATACCTGTAGGGGCTGATAAATCAGTCCCTACAGACGTTTCTCGTCTTGGTATAGTGGTATAGACATATTGACAACTACCACATACATAGATTATAGTTGATGCATGGACTGTTTCCAGTATTTCGACATTGATGTCACGTTTCGTACCTGAAGGAAAGGGAACTAGAAATGAGTTCGGTCAATGCCTCGTCTCAGGCAACACTTGCCACACCCGTCGGCCCCAATATTTCGCAGCGTCTTTTAGGAAGTTTTCAGAGCGTTGGACGCTCACTGATGCTGCCAATCGCGGTGCTACCTGCGGCGGCACTACTTCTGCGCTTAGGCCAACCAGAGGTGCTTAACTTGCCCTGGATGGCAAACGCTGGCAACGCTATTTTCGCCAACTTGCCCATGATTTTCGCTATTGGTATCGCCATAGGTCTGGCTGGCGGAGAGGGAGCGGCAGCACTTGCATCCTTAGTCGGCTTTTTAGTGTTCGCGTACACGTTCACCACCATCTATGCACCCACCAAAATTGATAACCCGTTTACCGTCGTTCATGGTTCAATTGACGTACTCTCAGGTATTCTTATAGGATTGGTGGCTGCGGCTCTCTACCGACGCTTCCATGATATTCGACTACCCGACTATCTTGCTTTCTTTGGCGGACGACGTTTTGTGCCTATTCTGATGGCACTAGTTGCCCTCGTACTTGGTGTTGTCTTTGGCTACATCTGGACTCCGATTCAAGCTGTCATCAACGCGATTGGAGTTGGCATCGTATCGCTCGGTTTTCTTGGTCCAGGACTATACGGACTGTTGAATCGCCTACTCATCCCACTTGGCTTGCATCATATTCTCAATTCCTACGTCTGGTTCCAACTTGGGACATATCATGGGGTACATGGCGATTTGAACCGCTACTTTGCGGGCGATCCTACTGCCGGAAATTTCATGGCTGGTTTCTTTCCCATCATGATGTTTGGTCTACCGGCCGCCTGTCTCGCCATGATTCGGCATGCACGCTTTCCCAAAGTAGCCGCTGGTATCCTGCTCTCAGCAGCATTTGCCTCGTTTCTGACAGGCATCACTGAGCCTATCGAATTTGCCTTCCTCTTCGTCGCACCGCTCCTTTTTGTTGTGCATGCAATTTTGACAGGAACGGCGTTAGCAGTTTGTACCGCGCTAGGTATCAGAATTGGCTTTGGCTTCTCGGCTGGCTTAATCGACTACATACTAAACTTTCGGGCACCAAATACTACACAGCCATTGCTCTTGCTCGTTGTGGGACTGGTTTACGCTGTCCTATACTACTTCATTTTCAGCTTCTTCATTACGCGTTTTAATCTAGGTACCCCTGGACGTGGTGAGGAATCAACAGGCTTGAGTGCGGATTGGATATTGCCAGAGAGCCAACGTGGTCCAAAGAAAAGTAAGCAGAAGGCCGTTGTCGTAGAAGATGCAAAAGCACAGGACCGTGATGATGTTCTGGCTGCCAATGTGCTATCTGCGCTTGGTGGAAAAGAGAATGTACAAAGCGTAGAGGGTTGCATTACGCGCTTGCGCCTCTTCGTCAACGATGCCGAGCAGATCGACGATACTCAACTCAAGGGACTTGGTGCTTCTGGCGTAATCAAGCGTGGCAAAATAGCGCAGGTTGTGATGGGTACACAGTCCGACCGTATCGCTAGTCGCATCAATAGTCTCTTGAAAGACAAGACCGATACAGTTCAAGAGCAAAGCACAACTGATACAGTTGAGGCAACGGAGGAATAATAGAATGGCTCGGATATCTGTGCTGACACCTCTTGACGGGAAAGTGGTCGCGCTGGAAAACGTACCTGATGAGGTGTTCGCACAAAAGATGGCAGGCGACGGTGTGGCAATCGACCCTTCGGGCAACACCGCCGTCGCCCCCATCGCCGGAAATCTTGCCAAACTCTTTCCAGGTGGACACGCCTTCGGCATTGCAGCGGATAATGGCGTTGAGTTGATTGTTCACATCGGGCTAGATACCATTGAACTCAAGGGCAAAGGTTTTGAGAACATCGCCCACGAGGAACAAGATGTTCAGGTTGGCACACCCATCGTGCGCTTTGATCGCACCGCAATTGAGCAGCAACAGAAGGTGGTACTTAGCCCCGTAGTCTCCGTTGGTATCGGTGTCATCGTATGGCGTGCTAGTGGGACAGTGCGAGCAGGGCGCGATGTTTTGTTTGTGCTGGAGGTGTAAAAGTCAAACACTAGGGACGCAGGTTCGTGTAGAGCCAGGGCGCCCGCAAGGGGAACGCTTTCAGGGGTAGGTTTTTTGGAGAACGCCCG
>CAXUGH010000046.1:0-23409 GCA_964250365.1 uncultured Ktedonobacteraceae bacterium | reverse complement strand
CTGGAAAGTATAACTGGTCGCGTCAGATATGTTCCTCTGATTTTGGAAGGGGAGGAGAGCGGCGTGCAAATGTTATATAAGCAAGCCTTGGAACACCTTGACGAAAGAGAACCCAAAGACCTTGAGGCGCGAGCCGTATCATGCCCACGAGTAGAACACCGATCACAAGTGTACTCCAACTGTTGCTCTGGAACTGTTGTTGGAGCGCAAAAATTATGACAGCCCCGACAAGTGGCCCAGTGGTTGTCGCAATGCCACCGATGATCGTCGTAATAATCATATTGATCGTCCAGTTTGTGTTGAATGCCGAGTACGGCTCAATACTGAAGTTTTGCAAGGCAATTAATGCGCCCGCAATGCCGACGAAAAATGCGCTCACCGTAAACGCAACCATTTTCACAAAGAAGCTATTGACGCCATGTTCAATAGCAGACTCTTCGTCGTCACGGATCGCCATAAGCCGTAGCCCAAAGGGACCACGAATGAGCAGGACGAGACAGACGATGGTTACTATCAGCAAGGCCAGGGATAGGTAGTACAGTGTGGAATAGTCAAGTGTTGCCGTAGCAGGAAGGCTGAGTTCCTGTGTCTGACCAGTATAAGACCAGTTAATCATCCAGGAGAGAGCAGCCTGTGCAAGACCTAGCGAGCCGACTGTAAAGTAGGCATTCCGCAGACGCAGTAACAGAAGCGCACTGAGAAAGGCGAGAAATGCTGCCATTCCGCCGCTCAGCAAAATAGTCAGAAAGAGCGGTATTCCTGTATGGAGCAGCAGTACAGCTATAGTATATGATCCCGCGCCAACAAAAAGCGCATGACCTAATGAGAATTGTCCTCCGTAGCCACCTATCAAGTTCCACGATAAGGCAAGTACCATCAAGTCAAAAAGCGTGAAGGCAAGTGATAGATTGTAGAGACTCAGGTAGGCTGGACCCATGAGTAGCAAGGCCAGGACAAGTACCAGAAGCCCCCCTCCAAACCACCAGCGATAACGCATTACACCTGTCGCTATTCTTCCTGGTCGCCTCTGTGACTGCTCTTCAAGCTCTATTGGTGCTGAACGAGAATTTGAAACTTTCATTTAGGCTACTGCTTTCTTGCCAAATAGCCCTTGAGGGCGAAGAATCAAAATGAGGACTAGAAAAGAAAAGACGATAAGGTCACGATATTGCGCTCCAATCTGACTAACGGCAAACTCTTCGAGAATACCGATTAGTATACCTCCTACCAACGACCCCCATAAAGAGCCTATCCCCCCAAGCACCACAACTGTAAAGCTACGCAAAAGCCAGCCCGTTCCTGTGGTTGGCTCGAAGCCGTAGGATAGTCCAATCATCACACCGCCTACTGCTGAGACAGCCGCAGCCACACCGAATGTGACGGCGTAGACGTGCTGAACATTGATTCCTAATGATGCAGCAGCCAATGGGTCCTCGGCTGACGCACGCAGAGCCTTGCCGAAGCGCAGGTGATTTATTGCCAAATGTAATCCTGCAACGAGCAAAAGTCCGGCGAAGAACGCAATGATGTACACCATACGCACCTTCACCCCCAGAATATCCACTCCTGTAGTGGTATAGGCATCATTCAGCGACAGGGTATTAGAGCCAAATAGCAGTACAAAAAGTGTCTGTCCGATGAGGGAAATGCCAAACGTTGCAACTAGAGGCGGTTCAGATCCCAATCGCATCACTGGATTGATCACAAATCGCTGTAAGGGATAGGCCAGCAAAAACATAATCGGTGCAACGAGGAGCAGTGTAACAAGAGGGTCAATCCCAAGTGCAGTACTGAGAGCATATGCCAGATAGCTGCCAGCGATGAGTAGTTCACCATGAGCAAGATTTACCAATTGCAATACGCCGAATACCAGGGTCAGTCCGAGGGCTGTACTTGCGTACAGCCCGCCCAGGAAAAATCCGTTGATAAGGTGACTTACAAACATAGGTTTTCTCCTTGTTACGCTATCCTAGCCCCGTGACGGGTGTTTCGATAGTACCTGACCCACTTACTTGTGGAAAGACACGAACATCCTGGCCTTTCTGCCATTGCTCTTCCACTGATGGGACGGCTGCTGCATGGTTAGCTCCGAAGTGAATAGGGCCGATAGGATAGGTACTATTTGTTTGCCCTAAAGCCGTATTGATCGCCCCAGGATCGAGTGATTGTGCGTGATTGATAGCGTCAAGTGCTATACGCGCTGCTGAGTAAGCGTAGACAATAATTGCAATGTCAGCCGTTTTATATTGACTTTTATAAGCCGTTACGAATGTGTTCGCGTCAGGAAATCCCTGTGTCGGATCCCACGGGCTAATGTGCATTGTTCCCTCAGCTGTGGAACCCAGAAGCTGAGGCCATGCACTCGTGTTGGCGCATTTCTCGCAGAAGGCGGCCTTTGGCTGATAGTTCATTGCTTTCATTTGTTTCCAGAGTGCTGTTGCGTCGGGTGTAACCATCTGTGTGATTAGAACATCAGCATGAGCAGCCTGAGCAGCGGCGATTTGGGTAGAAAAGTTGGTGGTACCCACTGGAAATTTTGCGTGGTAAGCAATCTGATACCCATAGCTGGGTGCCTTACTTTCCCAGATACTTCCCATTGTGATACCATCTTCTTCGGTGTCTGTAAAAAGAGCAACCCGCTTGTTCGTTTTCAGAAGACTAGATGTTTCAAATTCCAGGTTGGTTGATTGGCTCTCATCAAAGAAGGTATTCCAGGCATATGTCCATCCGCCTGTTCGTCCGCCTAACCAAGCCTGAATAGGTGTAATTGCCTCTATGACTGGTCTCTTTAATTGCTCAGCCACATTCGCTATAGGGATGTTCAATTGAGGAGTAGCCGCTCCAAGGAGCGCAACTGCATTATTCTTGAGGAAGAGCGTTCTCGCCTGCTCGCTTGCTGTGGCGGGATCGGATTTGTTATCAAGCGTAACGAGTTGCACTTTGTACTTTGTCCCCTTTATATCAAGGCCCCCATGAGCATTGATCTCGTTCACGGCTCTTGTGTAGCCTAATTGCAAAACTGTTCCGAAGGTGCCTAACTGTCCTGTTACGGGAATGGAGGCACCTATAACGACTGATTGAGTGTTGCCACCCGATGTAGCGGAACCACTGCACGCAATAAGACTCGCCGTAAGTGTGACTGTCAACAACAGGGTTGAGGCTATTTTGTATATAGTACGCATGCAATTTCTCCTCTGAAATGCTCTTTTTCATGTAGAATAGGATTTCATATCCTCTACATGAAAATCTACTCTGAAAGAAATACGTTTTAGGCACTACTATCCCAATATTTCGGTTTCCTCTCCTAAGTAAGCTTGGTAAAGGGCTTTATGCTGTTGCAATTCAGTTGCAGTTCCGCTGAACGAGACCTGCCCTCGTTCGAGAAGATAGACGTGATCAGCAATTGCTAGAGAGCGGTGAACATGTTGTTCGATCAAAACGATGCTTGTACCCCATTGGCAAATTTGTGGAAGGGCGGCAAATATTTGGTCAATAACCATTGGTGCAAGTCCCAACGAAAGTTCATCGAGCAAGAGCAGGTCCGGTTCCGAAACCAGTGCTCTCGCAATCGCAACCATCTGCTGCTGACCACCAGAGAGGTTTCCGGCAAGCGTCTTTGTTTTTTCCTTCAATATCGGAAAGAGTTCAAACACTCGTGTTAATCGCTCTTTGCTGGGGGTAGAAGTGTGCGATGCATAGGCGATGCCCAGTTCGATGTTTTCTCGTACCGTCAACTGTTTGAATAGGCGTCTCCCCTCGTGACAGAGCGCAATACCAAGACGAGCACGACGATGGGCAGGGTATTTCGTGATATCGGTTTTGTTGAACAGTATCCTTCCTCCACTAATTGGAATCAATCCACTAATTGCACGGGTGAGTGTAGTCTTCCCCGCTCCATTAGCTCCAAGGATAGCGACAACGCTGCCTGCCTGTATCTCAATATCAACCGCGCGAATTGCCCGAAACTTTCCATAATCCACATTCACCTTTTCCAGGTGAAGCAAGGTATGAGTTGGTTCCAAAGGTGCAGTTGCTTGTAGAGGTGGTGACGGTACGGATTCGCTCTTGCCAAAGTAGATATCGATTACCATTGGGTTTGCAGCTATCTGTTTTGGTGTTCCTTCAGCAATCTTTCGTCCCCAGTCCAACACCATCACACGTTCAGCAAGTTTCTGAATGACGGTCTGAACATGCTCAACCAAGATAATAGTTCTTTCGTCTGTGCGGAGCGAGGTAATAAGTTGGATAATGTCAACAATCTCTTGACCCACAAGACCTGCTGCCACTTCATCCAACAGCAAAAGACGTGGACGATGGGCCAGAGCACAGGCAACCTCAAGTCGTTTCAAGTCAAGCAGCGTAAGTGTTGTCACTGGATGATCAGCTTTGCTCTCCAGTCCACACGTTGCAAGAATCTCCTGGATATGGTTCTCAGATTCTTTTGCGTTTCGCTGATGAGATTGTATGGGAACCAGAATATTTTGACGAACTGTCATGCGCTTAAACGGTCGTGGTATCTGGCGTGCCCTACCAATACCAAGACGCGCGATAGCATACGGAGGTATATGTTCCAAGCGTTGACCATCAAAGAAGATTTCTCCAGAACTGGGGCGTTGAGAACCCGAAATTAAGCTTAGCAGTGTACTCTTACCAGCCCCATTTGGTCCGATAACGCCGAGAAGTTCTCCTCTTTGCACCTCGAAGCTCACATCGCTCAGTGCCGCAACGCCTCCAAAGAGTTTGGATACATGGCGAAATGCAAGCAAAGGAGTTTGTGTAGATACTTCATCAGACCTCGTAGGTGGAATCATTATTGCATCCCCTTATTGCTCTAGTCATACAAATGGATACAGGTCGAGATGTATCTCTTTCAAACTCTTCAGCTTCTCTTCCTAGCTGTGTGAGTGAGGAATTTGTCCCGGAACGAGCGGTGTAAGTTGTTCAATATCATAACGCCTCCTCAACTCGGCAATGACTTCGGGATCAGGCGGTCCACCTCTCCTCAGAATAACGAGAAGTTCCTCGAAGTATCTCTCGTGGCCTACTGGAGTGGCTTGAAAGAGCATTCGAGCGGAAGTAGTTCCCGAATTTGCGAATGCGTGAGGGCAACCGGGTGGCACAAACATCATGCTTCCAGGGCCGCCGCGGAACACCTGTGTACCTGTGCGTGATTGCCAAGTCCGCCAATTCCCCTCGGTCCTCACCAGAGGTTCAAAGGCAAAGAGATCAAGCTCACCCTCAAGGATATAAAACAGTTCCTCCTGATGCCCATGCACATGCGCTCCCACGTCGTATCCGGGATGGACAACGATCTCAAAACTGGAGGTCGTTGCTGACTGCTCAGCCGTTACCTTGAATGTGATCTCCGTCCCACCCGCCGCGAAGTTTTTGCCCTGCCCAGCAGGGATGACAAGTCCATCGCTCATAATGTATCCTTTTGTATTTTATTAACTACTTTGGTAGTTAGTATAACATCCGCTTTCTAAAAAGTCAAGCAGTGTTGACAGAATGCTTATTCTCATCTACAATACCTACAGAAGTAGTGAATATATATTAAGAGTAGGATACTCCTAACGCGAGTAAATTCTCAACCTTACCTTGAAGCACAAACTAGCACAGCTTGAGCACGCCACTACTTTTCGTATGAAGGTTAATGTGATACACAATCCATGTGGCTGAGCAAAGAAAAGGACGTTATGGACGAAGCAATGACATCAATGGTTGAGCGGTTGACGCAATTAGGCTTTTCGCTCTACGAGGCGAAGGCATACGTTGGGCTACTAGTTCATGGCGCACAAACTGGCTACGGCTTATCGAATGTGACTGGAGTGCCACAACCAAAGGTATACGAAACGCTTCATCGCCTAGCCGAGCGAGGTGCCGTGATACAGACCGCAAACAAGCCTGCAACCTATGTAGCAGTACCTGCCGAGCAACTCTTCCATGCGCTCGATACCGACTTCAAGCAACGGCTTAGAGATGCGAAGAAAGACCTCGAACGCCTCTTGCCGAAGCCAATCGGGGATCAGCAAGAGCCGATCTGGAAGCTTAATAGCTTCGAGAGTATTGTGACCAGAACATGTGAGGCAGTCGCTGCCGCCACGAGGTCGGTCTATCTCTCTGGAAGTACCTCTACGCTTGAGCCGCTCAGGGATGTTATAACTGATGCATCGAAACGTGGTGTCACTTGTGTAGTATTGCATTTTGGTGCCCTCCCATTTTCAGTCCTGGGCGGACGAACGTTTCGCCATGCGAGTACCGAAGGAACGCTCTATTTCCACCATCAAGCACGTCACCTAGCGGTTGTGGTTGACTCAGCTTCAGCACTATGGGCACTCGCTCGTGATGGAAAGCACTGGGAGGGTTTATACAGTCAGAACGAGATGTTCGCCAGTGCCATGAAAGGCTATATCAGACACGACATCATGGTGCAACGTATATATGCCGACCTGCCTGAAGAATTGACTGACCTTTACGGTCCTGGCCTTCTCGAACTCGCAAGAATCTCTTCGTCGAGCAATGAAGGTGAGGAGAATGAAGAGAGAGAAGGCGAGACACTAACTGGCTAGCGGCTAATTTTCTCAATCTGACAATTGTTGCCGCTCATCCTTGACATATTTGTAGTGGCAACGTACAATGTTTTCGTTGCTGAAAAAGACTGGTTGGTAAGGTTAGTCCAACCGGCTCTCGCATCCCCACGAGAGCTTACTGTTCGACGCGCAAGCGGCAGGACCCACAGTACAGCCGAGGTACTATTGTGCCTTGAAGTCACGGAGGTCCGAATGCTCACAAGAGCGCGTCTGCTTTTCACCTTTTGTATATCCTCATCGCGCCCAAAAGCGGCATTGCAGTGTACTCGTATGGTGAGCACGGAACTCCATCGCAAATCAACAATGCAGGAGAAAATAATGCAACAAACCCCACCATTAGGCAAAGTCGTGACTGCACATGAGCGCGAAACCATCGAGGTCTTTCTTACACAGACCGATATCATCCTCCGTCATGAGGATACTAGAGGAGCCTATTGCCTGTACGAGCTCATCGCCCAGCCAGGAGAAGGAACAAGAAAACATATTCATAGCCGTGAGGATGAAGTCCTCTATGTTCTTGAAGGGGAGTTTCAGGTTCAATGCGGCGAACAGGACTCTCTCCTGCATGCAGGAGATACGATCTCTCTGCCAAAGGGAGTGCCCCACCTGTTCACGAACAGCGGCTCCACACCCGGTCGTTTGCTCGGCATCGCGACCCCCGCAGGACTGGAAAAGTTCTTTAAAGAAATAGGAGACCTTTTCAAACGGGGAGAGGCGACGCGTGAGCGACTGCTTCCCGTGTGCAACACCTACGGCATTGAGTACATCCATGAAGCATAAGCACGTCATAGTTCTAACGAAACCAGAAGACCGAGAGCAAAAGAAAAGAAGGGAAAACAGACATGACTAGTTCATCAGAAGAGATACAGCATACTCTCTCATTTGAGGGTGTGACCATGAGAGTAGAGGACGTAGACCGTTCCGTGGAGTTTTATATGAAACTCCCTGGTGCTGAAATTATCACCCATCGCAAAGGCGTATTCGCTCTAATCCGTATTGGAGCAGGACGTTTGGGACTACAACAAATGTCGTCTGCTCCCCTTTTCCACCTAGAATTCGAGACGACAGGGGAGCTAGATACTCTCGTGCAGCAGTTTCAAGCAGCCGGAATGGAGTATGTAAAGAAACCTGCTCAGAAAAGTTGGGGCGAGGTTGACTTCACGGTACGAGACCCTGATGGTAATCTCCTGGAATTTGATACAACCGGACAGGTGAAGGCGTGGGAAGAATAACGCTCGCCCTTTCCGCACACCTCACAACGTGTCATAGTAGTGTGCGTACAGCAACAAGAGCAGCCTAATTCAAAAAACGCTTCAGCCATACTATGCACAAACTAATTTGTGCATAGTATGGCTGTTTTATCATGATGGAGTAAGAAACCTTATTTCCTCACCAACTCAATCACCGGAATCTTGCGTGTGGTCGTCTTCTCGTATTCGGCAAAACGTGGAGACGCTGCTGCCTGCTTTGCGTACATCTGCGCCCGTTCCTCTTCCCCTAACACGACGCCGGTCGCAGGAAATTTCTCGGTTCCAATCTCGACGGTGACGTTTGGATGCGCGAGAATGTTGTGATACCAGTCTGGGTTGGTTGGTGCGCCCGCCTTGGTTGCGAAAATGAAAACGCGCCCGTTCTCATTGTAATACACCAACGGACTTATACGTGGTTGCCCACTTTTGGCCCCAGTTGTATTGAGTAAAAGCAGAGGTGTGCCCGCCATTGGTCCACTCACGTCTCCCCCATTGGCATGAAATTCTTCAATAATCTGGCGATTCCAGGCACTCTGACGATCCCAATCAACCTGACCATATCCATCGTTAGCATTCTGTGTCATTGTTTTTCCTTATTACCACTATCAGCATGATAGCCGATATTATAGATGCTCAACTGTGAAAAGAGACTTCTTCACAATAACAGTCACTAACATAATAATAGCATCTGAGTTTAAGAACAGCAACGTCCTCTGGTCGCTTGCAAGGGAATGTACAAGTCCTATAAGAGGAACAAAGAAGCCATTTTTGGCTAAAGTGAGAAACAAGTTGTCCCTATAGTAGTGGCGTTTCGAGCCGACCGAGGCCCTCGATTTCTACGACCATCGTATCTCCCGAATGCAGATATTCTGGCGGATGCCTAGCGTGCCCAACCCCGGCTGGCGTCCCTGTGGCAATCACATCTCCAGGCTCCAACGTCATAATTGAGGTTAGGTGTTCTATGATTTCTCGCACAGAAAAGACCATGTTTGCGGTCGTTGAGTTCTGCTTGACCTGTCCATTCACCGTAAGAGTAATGGAAAGTTGCTGTGGATCAGCGACAAAGGCAGCAGGAGTAATCAGTGGACCCATTGGGGCGAAGCCATCAAAGGCTTTTTGCATGACCCAATCAATTCCCACTGGCGGTGCCTCGGCGATCCAGTCCCGTGCGGACACATCGTTGAGAAGGCTATAGCCCGCGACACACGTCATCGCGTCCTCTCCACGTACATGACGTGCCTTTTGACCTATCACGACCGCTAATTCTGCCTCCCAATCAACCAGCTTCGCCTGCTCTGGAAGCTGAAGAGCAGTCCCTGACCCAATCAGTGTGGTCGTCGCGGGTTTCAAGAAGCTATAGGGATACTTGGGTAATTTGCTGATTCCCATCTCTGCGATATGGTCTTGATAGTTCGTCCCAATACAAATCAGTTTCCGCGGATAGAGCAATGGGGCAAGCCATTGCAACTCGTCTTGACGTAGAGAACTAGAAACCTCTTGTGCCCCGTCATTGGCAAAGACTGCATTCACAACCTGGGTGAGTTTCACGTTCCAATAGGACCAATCCTCTACCACTTCCAACAGTGAAGTGGGAAGTTCGCGCACGCCGAGAAAAGAAGCGTTGTTCGCTTTTATGTTGCGTAAGAGACTCTGCAAGTCGAAAAACTTCCCTTGAGAAGCTAGAATGATGCTTTGTTTGCCAGAAACGAGAGCTGTCCCTAATTGATACTTTATCATGCCATTTTGACTCATACATGTTCTCCATTGTTGAGACGAACCCCGTCCCTATTAGCGCGACCCAAGCATACTCTCAAGAAACCCGTACATGGCTGAGACATCTTTTTCCCCTAATCCAGATGAACTCGCGTCCTCATAATACTGTGCCGCTTTATCAAGCATCGGCGTCGGACAATCCACGGCATCCGCCAGCTCGTTGATGACGACGATACACTCCTCTAGTTGGTGAATCGTGCTTAATGCCGGTTCGTATCGGTGATCGACCATCATCTGTGTTCGTGCCACAAACTGCGCCGAGCTAGCCACACTGGGGCTAATCACTTGTATGACTGTTGCAGGATCAAGTCCCGCTTTGGTGCTGAGAACCATTGCTTCCGCCGCAGCGAGTACATGAATACCAACTAAGAGATTGGCAATACATTTCATTTTCGTTCCAGCACCAAAGTCGCCCAGATAAAAAATCGTACTGGTAAAGCCCTCGAACACGGGCTTGCATTGTTCAAAGAGGTGTCTCTCTCCACTCGCAAAGAGTACAGTTTTTCGAGTAAGAACCTGTGGCGGGATACCACTGATGGGACAATCGAGCATGTGTGCCCCCACCCGCTCAAGCGAGAGGCGTGCCTCCTCTTTGGCTTTCATTGAAAGCATGCCAATATCGACAACCGTCAGAGCCGGATGCACTCCATGAATAAGTCCATGCTCGCCCGAAACCGCTTCGAGTAATGCACTGTCTTCTGCAAGACACGTAATCACGACATCGCATTGACGGGCAACCTCCGCGCTAGAATGTGCTGGTGTGCCTCCCATTGTGATGAAATCGTCACTCATGTGGCGGCGATATCCGATCACAGTAAAGCCGTGTTCAAGCAGGTTTGCCGCGATAGGCAAGCCCATTTTTCCTAGACCAATGATGCCGACAGTTTTCTTCATTGTACTGTCTCCTCTCTCGCCTCAGTAGTGAAGCAAGAACATATACGTTGCATAATGCCGAGTTACTCAATCGAATAGCTACCATCGGAGTAGCGTAGAGTGAGAGTGTAACTTCCTTCGTTAAGTTCCCATTCCCGTATCTCGAAGGCACGCATACCAGATGCATTGAATGGGTCTTCCTCAGCAGTCGCCTTTGCCTCTTCAAATGAGGACGCACGAATAATCGTCATGCCGCTTCCAGGTGCTACCTGTTCGCCAGCAAGAAATGGGCCGGAAGCAAACAAAACACCCTTTTTCTCTAAACCAATCATATAGTCCAGATGCTGTGGAAGGAGAGTTGCGAGTTCGCTCATAGGCTTGAGCGGCGTGGTCAGCACAACGTAGAGACGTTTTTGAAGCATACGAGCGTTCAACTCGTTCGCCTTGTCCTGTAATTCAGACATGATTGCTCTCCCAAGATAGTTATTCTGCACAGAAATTAGCAATGCTATGTATCGGTGTGGTACAGATGCCTATAGTGGAAGCATCTGTACCAGACATGCTTAATAATCCATGAACATGAATTCTGGCGATGGCAGAGTTCCCCAGTGATTGGTCGCATCCAAACCGTCTTTCCACACCTTTGGTTTTTGTGGGAATTCTTCGTGCCACGGGCGAGGTTCAAAGTATCCCAGGTCTTCGTTCAGGAGAATATCCAACTCGGTGAAAAGCTCGACAAATTGTCCATCTGGATCGCGGTGATAGGTAAAGATGTTGTGTCCCGCGCCGTGACGCCCCGGCCCCCAAACCAACGGAATATGCTGGTTATAGAGGTGATCGCACGCACGTTGGACATGCGCCCAGTCTTTTAACTGAAAGGCGATGTGATGCATCTTCTGATATTTGGTTCGTAAGAAATTCATGGTGTGGTGATCGGGACCGCAGCGCATAAAGACGAAGAAATCTTCAATCCAGTCTGAGACGCGAAAGCCCAGGACGTTCTGATAAAAATCAGCACATTTCTGAACATCGTGGACAGCCATTGCGACATGCCCTAATTTCTCAGGCACAATGCCCGCCTCTGGAAAGGGATTGTGTACTTGCTCCATTGCCGCGTAAAGCTGGAGCGTTGTGCCCTCTGGATCTGTGAGTTGGAGTTGTTCGGCGACACCTGGTTGTGCATCCGATTGTGTCTCAACGGCGATGCCTTGATTCCGAAGTTGGTTAGCGGCATCCTTGAGCGTTTGACCTCCTCCAATTTGAAAGCCAATATGACGGATACCTTGCTCTTGCGCGGGATACAAGACAATAGTATGATGGTCAAGCACACTACGCAGATACGCGGCACCATCGCCGCCACGTTCCACAAGAGTAAAGCCTATAACATTCGTGTAGTAGGCGAGCATGGCTTCTACATCAGGAGTGTTGAAGCCCGCATAGCCAAGTTTCGCGATCTGCATTCTCGTAACGTCCTTTCCTCTGGTCTTTGAGAAGTGTTTTCACAACGTTCGTCATTGAGATAGCATATCAGGGACCCAGAGCCGCTCCTGCTTTTGTTCATAAAGTTTTCCATGAGGGTAACTGACCAGTTCAAACATCGAACCCCAGGGCGATTGGAAATGTACAAAGGTTGAGCCTTCACCCGCTTCTGGTCCAACGCCATCCTTGATAGGACCAAGCATCTTGACCCCTTTACTCTTCAGGTATGTTACCGCAGCCTCCATGTCATTGACGTAGAATCCTGCATGGTGTCCATCATAATCACTAAACCTACGCACGGTCTTGTTCTGATCGGGTGAGTTGAACGTCAGTAGTTCAAAGTGGGCACCATTTGCACAACGCAGGATACGAATTTCAGGTATTTCGGCTTTCGGATGAACGTCGAGGTTCTCCATCATCCAGTTGCCCTCCAGGTCTTGGAATGGGCCGATTGAGTAGTAGACTTCACAACCAAGTATATCCACAAAGAATTGGGTCGCCTCCTCAAGATCAGGTACCGTCAGCGCGATATGATCCACGCCGCGCATTCCTGGTATTCCACCTCTTATGTTAGGTACTCCTTGCTTTACATTGTTGGATGCCACGTTGCTTCCTCCTTGTATCTAATTTGACGACAACAAAACGTGATCACTAGCTAAGTTATACAACTTCTTGACGGACTCTCTTGATACGTTCTTGACGCCTAGCCTTATCCTCGGCATCATTAGGAAAGCCACCAAATGCCTGGGTGTCACAGCCCCAATCGAGAAGGCCATCATTGAGGGCGCGGCTGATGATGACGCGATGAATCTCGCTGGTTCCTTCGACAATCGTGAGTTGCTTGGCATCACGATAATAGCGTTCAGGTGCATAATCCTTGAGGTAGCCATAGCCACCGAGTATTTGAATCGCCTCTTCGGAGACACGAACAGCCATCTCGCTTGCTGTGGCTTTGGCAATGGAAAGGAAATGCGCGATATCGCGATCACTTTTGCCTTGATCCACAAGCCATGCCGCCTGATACGTCAGGAGACGAGCAGACTCCACCTGCATCGCCATCTCTGCAAGCTTGAAGGCAATTGCTTGGTGTTCGATAATCGGACGACCAAAGGTACGTCGTTGTCTCGCATACGCGAGGGCATAACTGGCGGCTCCTTCGGCTAGCCCGATACCGCGAGCGGCGACGAGTGGGCGCACAACATTGAGATTGCACATGACGATACGAAAACCCTTGTTTTCCTCACCCAGTAGTGCAGAGACGGGAACACGGCAGTCGTGAAGGTCGATCTCGACCACAGGTACTCCCAGCACGCCCAACTTGGGGAGTTCACGCACGATATGAAAGCCCGGATTGGGTAGATCAACAAGAAACACACTAACGCCTTGCGCTCCTGCTTGAGGATCGGTCTTCGCAACAACAACCGCGAAATCGGCGACTGTAGCCTGCCCTGCCCATATCTTGACTCCATTGAGTACATAAGAATCGCCATCGCGCACCGCCGTCGTGGTGATCGCGGCGGCATCCGAACCTGCTTCTGGTTCTGTCAGGGCGAAACATCCGCGCCGTCGTCCTTCCGCCACGCCTCGTACATACAGCTCTTTCTGCTCTAGCGTTCCCGCCAGTAAAATACCGGCGGTAGGTAAGCGCGAGGTGAGCAGAATGAGACCAGCGGTGCAGCAATATTTGGCGACCTCCTCGATTGCCAGTGCCAGACCGAGTGTGCCAGCACCAGCACCACCATACTCTCTGGGAATAGCGAGACCAAGCAATCCTGCGTCACGAAAAGCTTCAAAGTAGTCGAAAGGATACTCGCCTTCGAGGTCAACAGCACTGGCACGAGGAGCAATGACCTCTCGTGCGATCTGAGCCGCTCCCTTGCGTATCTGTTCCTGTTGCTCATTCAATGTAAAATCCATGCTCTATCCTCGCCGTTTCATTCTGCTTGATGCTTGTTTTCTCGCTCGGTTCCTCATGTCGCAAGCTCCTTTGCCTGCGTCTCCGCAACCAATATGTCCGATATCTGCTTCACAAGTACGTGTTTGGAGACCTTGCCGAATTTTGATAGGGGAAAATCATCGACGACCTCCAGCCGTTCGGGAAGCTTGAATTTGGCGATACCCTTGTCTAACAAAAAGTCTGTCAGTTCTTTGAGTGTCAGTGCTGCTCCTGGTTGAAGGATAACAAATGCACAGGTGCGTTCTCCAAGCACTGGATCAGGCATGGGAACACATGCCACGTTCAGCACGGCTGGATGTGAAAGAATCAAGTTTTCGATCTCCTCTGCGCTGATCTTCTCACCACCGCGATTGATGAGATCCTTCTTGCGCCCCTCAACAATGTAGTTGCCTGAAGGATGAAGTCGCATCAAATCGCCAGAGCGGTAGAAGCCATCTGGCGTGAAGGTCCGTGCGTTATACTCAGGAACACGGAAGTAGCCGCGCAACGTGTAGGGGCCGCGCACCAGCAGTTCACCAATCTCGCCAAGAGGCACTTCGTTGTCATTCTCATCCAGAAGTTTGAGTTCGTCGTCGGGACATAGTGGTCGCCCTACCGTCTCCATGCGTATCTCGTCAGAATCGTCGAGTCGCACAAAGCATAGCAGCCCCTCAGCCATGCCAAATATCTCTTGTATTTTGCATGAAGGAATCAATTGCTCCGCGCGTCGTTTCACCTCTGGCTGGAGCTTTTGTCCACCCGTATTGATCACCCGCAGAGAAGAAAGGTCATACTCCTTTATGTGGGGATCGTTGATCCAGCGAATAAGCATAGCTGGGACGAGTTCGACATGTGTGATGCGTTCGCGCTCAATCAGTGGGAATACGTCGGCAGATCGAGTCGAATCGCTAATCACGAAACGCGCTCCCCGATATAGAAAGCCTTGAATTCCTGGGCACGCGAGCGGGAAGTTATGTGCCATCGGTAAAACGACCAGAAACGAATCATCGGACCTGATATCGTTGACCTCGACAGCAATCTTTGTGTTGTAGACGTAATCGTTATGCGTGCGCGGAATAAGCTTTGGAATGCCTGTCGTTCCACCGGAGAGTTGAAACAAAGCTGGCTCCGTCGGATCAAGCGCGAGTTCGGTCAATCGTTCTGGAGCAAGTCCACTCTCCGTTTGCAAAAGTTCGGTAAGGGAAATGGTGTCAGGTAGAGACGCAGAACCTACAACAAATGTCCAACGCAGAGAAGGATGTTCGCGGCGTATGCGTCCTGCTAATTCCGCGAAGGCAAAGTCGCCTATCCGGTCGGGAATCGCGTACCCGACCGCTTGACTCAATTCGACAAACTGGGAAATCTCACTATAGCGATGAGACGACATCGCCATCACTGGAATAGCTCCGACCTTCTGCAACGCGAAGTAGAGGTATACGAATTCAGGTCCGTTGGGCAGTTGCATCACGAAGCGATCCAGTGGTTGCACGCCAAGCTTGAGCAAGTGTAGTGCCAAGCGTTCCACTTTTTGAGCGAGTTGACGATAGGTGACGCGCTCGTCACCCGCAAGAAACGCAACTCGTTCTGAGTACTCGGTAATAATCTCATCGAAAAAATGCCCCATCGTAGCATCTTCCCAATAGCCCTTCTTCCGGTAGCGAGCGGCGAATTCAGGAGGAAATGGGACAACACCCTCCAGTGAAGTCATGACAATACCTCCTGTGTCGTCTGTGTACTGGGTTGACCGAGATACTTCGCGGTCAGTTCAGCCACGAGGAAGTGATCCTCAACGGTGTGACCATGCCGCATGATGGGGTACATGATGGGATACACGCCCAGGTCCATCATCCAACGGAGCTTCTTAGCGCGTTGCTCTGGTGAACCCATCACCGCGAACTTCTCCACAATCGCATCTGTGACGAGACGGCTGGCTGCTGCATAATCGCGTGTCTGCCAGACAGCCTGAATCTCTTTCGCTTCTTTTCCATAACCAGAGACTTCAGCGATAGGATGATAATGTGGTGAAGCAAAGTAGAAGGCGAGACCTCGGCGCATGGCTTCTACGCTCTCATCGTCCTCGCCTGCAATCATGGTCAAGCTTAACATTTTGACACTCTTAGGATCGCGCCCAACAGACTCGGCCTCTTTTTTGATGATGGCATAATACATTTCGTAGGATTCTTCAGTGAGCCAGTTGGTGATCAAACCATCAGCCATGCGTGCCGCTAAGCCCACCATCTTTGGTCCCAGTGCAGAGAGATAGAGCGGCATCGGTTCGGGCAGCGGTCCCTCGCGCAAATGGAAGTTCTTGGGATTGAACCATTGCCCCTCATACGAGAACCTTTCGCTGCTCAGGTAGCCTCGCACTATATCAATCACTTCTTTGGCGCGTGCAAGGGGACGTTCCATCTTGATTCCGTGTCCCTGCTCCATAAAGCCAATACCGCCGCTACCAAGACCATAATGCTTAAATCGTCCATTGCTCATACGATAAATCGTACTCGCACCCATCGCAAGCAACATGGGTGTACGCGAATAGAAATTCACAATACTTGTTCCCAGATGAATGCGTTCCGTTTCGCGTGCAAGTACACCAAGTATGGAGAATGCTTCTTTCCCCGATTCCTCGGTGAGCCAGAAGCCTTCATAGCCAAGAGACTCAGCAGTCTTGGCAAAACGCACAATTTCATCGATAGACAGATCACCTGTGTGGAGCATCACTCCAATATCTCCCAGCATTGCAATCTCCTTTCGGTTTGGAACGGAATAGAATAGTGTAACGATACACTCTGTTCTTCTCTGAACGGGGAAATTTAAGACTACATTATAGTAGTCCAAGAATACGCTGTGCATTCTTATAAAACACTTTTTCCAGGATGGTATCTGAATAGCCTAAAGACTCCCATCCTGCAATTGCACGCCGATGGGATAGACTTGGATAGTCACTCCCAAACATGATTTTATCCTGTAGACGACGACTGATATCATGCTTGAGTGCGGCTGGAAAGTATTCCGGCCCCCAGCCTGATAACTCCCAGAAGACGTTGCCCTTATGGAGCGCAATCATAATCATTTGGTCCGTCCACGGCCAAGCGGGATGTGAGGCAATGATTTTCAGATTGGGAAAGTCCGCCGCAAGGTCATCGAGGGCCGGGTACGGATTGGCTTGCTTTAAGTGTCTTCCCATTCCTCCTGGGAGTCCTGCACCCATGCCCGTCGTCCCTGTGTCTACCATGATCGGAACGCGTAGTTCGACCATTTTCTCCCAAAGGGGATAGAACTGGCGGTCCCCAACCGAGAAATCGCCCATAATTGGGTGAAAATGAAAACCAATCACGCCCAACTCTTTCACCGCCCGCTCCGCCTCACGAATCGCGATCTCTCCCTTCCAGGGGTCAACAGATCCCCACGCCTGAAGTATCGTGTCTGGATAGTCGTCACGGAATTTCGCCACATAGTCATTTGAGCAAGGAGGAAGGCCGCTGACCGTCTCCGTATCAAAGGCGACAAGTAACACCTGAACTCCCGCATCGCGCAGTTCTTGGATCACCTCGTCTTCGGACTTAGGTTCCCACGGACGATGCCAATACTCACGAAGCGCATCAGCGTAAGGCTGAATCGCTTGAAACCATGCCTTCGTATTTGGATGGCAATGCAGATCAATTCTTCTCATGCTGCTCTTTCACGTTGCCTTTCGCTTCTTCCTTCCATCTCGCAATGCAAAGACTTGACGAAACGTTAAATATCTTGTATAAAATACTTTAACATAGAAATTTTCGATTGTCAACATTACTAACTAAAAACTTATTAGTTCCAAGTATTCAAATTCATGAATGTGGAGTACGAGCATGACAAGCTATAATACATGCGTAAGCAAGGCTTGCACAATAACGCTATTTGTACTATACTTTGCTTCAACATCAGATAGTCATATATGAAAGGAAGTATGGGAACACACTATAAAGGAAATCGTGACGAGATACGCGCCATCGATGCCTATATCAAATTGCAGAGATCAGCCGAGTCCTCATCGGCACGAGCAACACGACATCTCATCTCCGCTGGCTTGACCTTTAGTCAGTATGGAGTGCTTGATATTCTCTATCATCTTGGTCCACTCCCTCTTGGGCAGATTGCGGAGAAAATTCTGAAAAGCGAGGGCAACATGACAACTGTCGTCGATAACCTTGAACGGCGAGGATTGGTAAGGCGTGAGCGCAATGAAAGAGATCGTCGCGTCGTCACGTTATCGTTAACCGAAGCAGGACGACAGGTCATCGAAGAGGTTCTTCCACAGCATATTCAAGCCATTATGGAGGAAATGAGCATCTTGACACCAGATGAACAGGAGACACTGAGTCGTCTTTGTCGCAAGATCGGCAAGCAGGAATCCTGCGCGGTCCCAGATGATCAGCAAACGCTCATAGGAGAGTTGAAAGAGCAAAAAGTAGGATAAGCACTATTCATAATTTGTACTCTTACACGATGCGCGTTCTATGGTTGGAAAGTTTACATTTACAGCATCCTTATAAGTTCTTTGTCATGACTCTGTTCTGCAATCTGTTTGCACGAGGGATATGAAGGGACAACTACGCGAATACGCCGTCGCGTATACAGACGACTGATAATGACGGCAGCAAAGTAGGTGAGCGTCGCTAGTGTTGCGATGTAAAAGCTCACGGGTAAGTAGTGTCCTGCTAGCCCTATAACCGTCAAGAGCAAACCAATCCAGGTAATTGCCAATCCCAATAGTATCGAGAGGGCGATGCTGACGAGAGGTTGATGCGTCAAACGAGCAGCACTGGCGGCAGGAGCAATCAAGAGTGCAAAGACTAGCAGGGCACCCACAACCTGGACCGCCATTGCAACAGTTACTGCCACCAGAACGAGAAAGAGTATCGAGAGCAAACGAACAGGGACACCGCGTGTTTCCGCGACTTCTGGATCAATAGAGGCAAAGAGTAATGGACGAAAGATACAGGCCAGGAGTACGAGGACAATAAGACTTGAAACGAGCGTCGTTCCAATATCGCCTCGACTCACACTCACGATAGAGCCAAAGAGGGCACTGACGGTTGCAACAGCGTTTTTACCAGAAGCATACAGACTGGTGAATAGAACGCCTAAGCCGAGGGCAAAGGCAAGCACCATGCCTGTCTCAACATCGCGCCCGCGCACACGATTTCCAAGCGTTCCCATACCTAACGCACTGAGAATGGTCAAGACGAACATGCCAACGAGCGAACTGAGGCCGAACAATGGACCACCGGTAGAACCCGCAAAGGCAATGTGTGACAGCGAATCGGTGGCAAATGCTTGTGTACGCAGCACCACAAAATAGCCTACAATGGCAGTAACAAGTGCAACGATTGTCCCCGCTAAAAAAGCATTCTGGACAAATTCTTGCTGAAAAAGCGCAAACATTCTTTTCCTCTCTTTCGATACTAGAAATCATAGCAGGAACTTCCCTAGCTTGTCAATAGTGAGACAACATCTCATTGACAGCATTCCTCTGCTATGTTATGCTCTCATTGGATACCAGTAGCAGAATTGCAACAAGGAACTGGAAAATAAAGAGGATACGCGAGTGACAGCAGTACCAGTCGTCGATTTAGAGCATGTACGTATCCGCCTGGGTGGGCGTACTATATTAGAGGATATTAGCATACAGGTGGATGAGGGCGAGTTTATCGTCATACTTGGTCCCAATGGTGCCGGTAAGTCTACTTTGCTCAAGACTCTGCTCGGTCTCATTAAGCCAAGCGCGGGCATAGTGCGTGTGTTGGGGCATCCAGCGCGACGCGGC
The DNA here is from genome assembly GCA_964250365.1 of uncultured Ktedonobacteraceae bacterium. Classification (GTDB taxonomy): domain Bacteria; phylum Chloroflexota; class Ktedonobacteria; order Ktedonobacterales; family Ktedonobacteraceae; genus JBBQVS01. The sequence continues at coordinate 3,702 of CAXUGH010000046.1, read as the reverse complement.
AACAAGGACATTGGCTATGCTCCTCAGCATCGCACACTTGAGGCCGATCTCGCGTTACGCGCACGCGATGTCGTTGGCTTCGGGCTGGACGGAAACCGTTGGGGTATCGGGCTACCTAATGCAAAGCGAAGAGAAATCATCGACGAGGTGTTGCGCGAGGTCGATGCGCTAGAGCTTGCCAATGTTCCTGTCGGACAACTTTCGGGAGGTGAACAACAACGCCTGTTAATCGCACAGGCGTTGCTGACGAATCCGCGCCTCTTGCTGCTTGATGAGCCACTGGCAAACCTGGATATTAGCCGCGAAGGAGAGATTGTTGCACTCGTTGCAAAAGTGTGTCACGAGCGTAACGTTGCGGTTATGCTGGTGACGCATGACATCAATCCGCTGCTAGGAGTTACGGATCGTGTGCTGTACATTGCGAACGGTCATAGTGCTATTGGCAAGCCAGAGGAAATTGTGACGAGTCAAAAGCTCTCGGAGTTGTACGGCTCGCCTGTCGAGGTGGTACAAGCCCTGAACCGACTGTTCGTTGTCGGCGCGGAGACGTAGGAATATATTTATGCTGAATTGGCTTCAATACTCATTTATTCAAAATGCTCTGCTCACGGGAACATGCGTTGCCATTGTTTCTGCTGTTGTAGGGTACTTTCTGGTCTCGCGTAGCCTAACCTTTGCCGGTCATGCCCTCTCTCATATAGGCTTCGCGGGAGCAGCAGGTGCGATTCTGCTTGGCTTTAGCCCGCTTGTCGGACTGTTGGTGTTTACGATAGGAGGAGGCATTGGCATCAGTCTGTTAAGTAAGGAGTCACGCGAGCGCGACCTTGCTATTGGAATTATTCTCACCTTCGCACTTGGACTCGGCATTCTCTTTCTCTCACTTTACTCCGGTTTTGCTGAACGCGTCTATGCGGTACTCTTTGGTGATTTACTGGGAATTAGTCAAACAGATGTGCTAGTGACTGCAATTTTTGGTGCCATTACGCTTGTCGTTATCGGAGTGCTGTTCCGACCTCTGTTGTTCAGTTCGTTTGATCCAGAGGTCGCGGAGGCGCGTGGAATTCCAGTTCGCTCGCTTGCAGTGGGCTTTCTCGTCCTGGTAGCAATCGCGGTCTCTATGTCGGTGCAAGTGGTGGGCGTACTGCTCGTGTTTACGCTACTAGTGGGACCTGCGGCAACCGCGATGCGGCTGGTAAAGCAACCGCTGTGGACAATTGGGCTGGCAATGCTTCTGGGCGTAAGTTACGTTTGGGTAGGCATTTTTCTCGCAATCAATGTTGCAGGTGCAACGTGGCCTCCAAGTTTTTTTATCTCGACGCTCTCGTTTGGTGTCTATCTACCAGTACGTTTGCTCTCGCCGTTATGGAACGAGCGACGCAAACAACAACGTATCGAAGCTGAAAAGCTGGCACCCGCAGTAAAAACAGTGTTTGGACAAGAACAACAGGATGCGCTTGATGGTCAGGAACTAACGCGTGTCGAGGGTTCAAAACGCTAGAAAAGCGAATGTGGTACAATAAACTGACTACTCTGCCTCCCAAACTTGGACCGTCTTGTCAAAACCTGTGGAGGCGATACGGGAGGCATTGGCAGACCACGCAATTGAAACGATTACGTTAGTATGTCCAAGGTAGCTAGTTACGATGTTGCCTGTATTGGGATTCCAGACCTGTACACTACGATCATAGCCGCCGGAAGCGATATATTTTCCATCGGGCGACCACGCCACTTCATGAATGTAACTGCTATGACCATGATACACAATGAGTTGTTGGCCTGTATCGGCGTTCCAAACCTGAACTGTATGATCGCCGCTGCCGGAGGCAATGCGCTTGCCATCGGGGGACCATGTAACCGCCCAAACGCCTGCTGTATGACGTTTGTAAGTTACAAGTATCCGTCCACTCGTTGCATCTAACACTTGCACCGTACCATTATCACTCGCAACAGCTAGGCGTTTGCCATCAGGCGACCATTCGACTGAAGTAACATGTCCAGGGTTATCGGTGTGCGTCAACAGCTTCTTGCCTGTCGCAATGCTCCATACCTGCACTGTACCATCATCACCACCCGAAGCGATGTCTTTTCCATCGGGCGACCAGGAAGCGGCACTTACAAGAGCCGTGTGCCCTCGGTAGATACGCAGAACTTTTCCTGTCGAAGCATTCCAAACCTGTACCGTGGAATCGTAACCAGATGAGGCAAGGTACGCTCCATCGGGCGACCAGCGTACAGTAAACACAGGTCCTTGATGCCCACGATAAACCAGAACGTGTTTTCCTGTTCCAGCGTCCCATACTTGCACGGTTCCATCCAGGCTCGCAGAGGCAATGCGCTTCGCATTTGGCGACCATGCAACGCCAAAAACCATAGCTGTATGGCCTAAGTATGTATAAAACAGACTACCAATTGGAATAGCAGCACTATGTTTCTTCTGTACATCTAATGCTTCAATAGCATCATGCTTGTTTGAGGTCTTAGGTGCTGGGGAAGATGTGCAAGCCGCGAGGAGCATCACCACTAGCAGACAGAGAGTATACGGTAATTTCTTTTGTTGTTTTACATAGCGCATGTGTTTTCCCTGTTCTTAACTCAGCTACCGTACATTTCTCTTATTTCACGCATAGCGTGTCTATTCTTTACACGCGTCGAGCAATAAGAAGGTGTCATGAAGCGCATGAATATACTCAAGTATATCATAGCAAAACAACAGAATGACCTTTGGCCTCTCTGTTGTTTTGCTCTTACTTGTTAATAGAAAGTCGCCTAGAGGTGCAGCTCCTCAACCTCTGCCAGTACTTCGCTTGCGTGGTCGTCTGGCTTGACCTTGTGCCAAATCTTGCGAATAACGCCATCTTTGTCTATAAGAAATGTTTCACGATTGACACCCATATACGTCTTGCCGTACATGTTTTTCTCTTTGTAAACGTCATAGAGTTGGGAAACGTGAGCATCGGGGTCGGAAAGTAGCGGAAATGCTAAACCGTACTTCTCAGCAAATTTTTGGTGTGAAGCGATGCTATCGGTACTTACTCCAAGAACGACAATGCCGCGTTTCTGCATCTCACGGTTCGCATCACGGAAGTTGCACGCTTCCTTCGTGCAGCCGGGTGTGTCATCTTTTGGATAAAAGTATAAAACGACTGTGTGACCGCGTAAGTCCGAAAGATGGATTTGATCGTTCTTCACAATCTCTTCTGGTCCAATTGCAGCAAGAGTAAAATCGGGAGCAGTCTGCTGCTCTGCAAGTGCTTCGCTCATTGTATTTCCTTTCGTTCAATAGAAGCTTAAAATACTGTTCTTTTGCCTACAACGAAAAAGCGTTATCATTCTATTCCACTTGCTCCTTGTATCTTACCATTTTATCTGAATACGCCCTTGTCTCGCGGACACGAGTTTTTGTAGCGTGCGTTCGCCGTTGTGGACAATAACCTCATAATTGCTGCGTGCGGGTTGATACTGTTCGTGCTGCTCTTCGATAGTTACCTCTACGTCGTCCCCCTTGACCTGACAGGTGATTTTCGTTTGAGCAGAAGCTCCGCGTTGATATGCCATAGTGTTACCATCATCTTCATACAGCGTATACTCAGCGTTTCCATTCTCGGTCATATAGCAAGTGAGTGTGAGCGGGTCCGTTTGAAGTTGCCCAACAAATTGCATCACTGGTCCACTTGGTAGAATACTATTACCTCGCACAAAGAG
>CAXUGH010000045.1:18404-23472 GCA_964250365.1 uncultured Ktedonobacteraceae bacterium | reverse complement strand
ATGCTACCACTGGCAACATCGGCGAGAATATCGCCGTGTTCATTCGAGAGTACCACCACGTCGAGCGTTTCAGGAACGGCAATCATGCGCCTTGCAAGATCGTCGATCAGGTATTCCTGGTAACTCAACGTCGGATATTCGCGTACCGTATCACGCACAATGCTTCGCAAACGTCCGTCGGTACGCGGCAAAATGGAGTATTTCGCCCCCAGCGTAACGCGCCCTGGATATCCCAGTGCTTGCCGTTGTAGTGCTAGTTCACAGGCAGCAAGAGCGACGCGCTGCATCTGCTCATCGGTGCTGACTCGCACCGCATAAGCTCCCACCGTATCAACAGGAGGTGGCTGCCACCATGTACTACTGCTTACTAGAGTCTGTAGTTCGGAGATATCGCCCTCGCGTGGCGGATACAGCCCTTCGAGATTATCGCGCACAATCACGTAGTCAATGCGTTCGGGGTGCAGCATGGGACTCTGATACCCCGCATACCAACGCACAGGCCGAATGTTCGAGTACGTCATCTTGCCCCAGCGCAGATACCACAGAATAGGGCGGCTCGGTCCACCGCTCGCCCCGAACAATGTGCAATCGGCACTGTCGATGGCGTCACGCGTCTCCTCTGGAAAAGTCGTGCCATAACGTGCCTCGGCCTCGCGTCCCCCCACAGCCTCGACAAAGCGAATATCAGGAGCCAGCGAATGCAGTATCGCAACAGTCGGACGCATCACCTCTGGCGCGGCATCATCCCCCGATATAACACATACCGTTGGTGGTGATGCTGAAGAGCGGCGTGTAAAATGCTCAAAGCTCATTGTAGCGTCCCTTGTTGCTTGATGTACTCGATAATTCCGCCAGCCTCCACAATACGCGCAACGAACGGCGTCAATGGCTCGGCTTGAAACGTCTGCTCTAAGTCGATGTTATGAATGACGCCAGTATTCAAATCGACCTCTATCCGCTGCCCATCGCGGCTTGCTAGCACGGCCTCTTCACACACCAGCACGGGCAGGCCAATATTGATTGAGTTGCGATAGAAGATGCGTGCGAAACTTCGCGCAATAACAACGCGCACACCACACGCAAGAATGGACGCGGGTGCATGCTCACGCGACGAACCACACCCAAAGTTGTGCCCACCCATGATGACATCACCCACCTGCACCTGCTGCGGAAACTCCGGCAGAATTTCGCACAAACAATACTTCGCCAATTGTGTACGGTCGGTCGTCACATTGTAACGCCCTGGAATAATAACATCGGTATTCACGTTGTCGCCAAGCATCCAGATTCGGCTCATGAGAATATGTTTCCTTTCGATTATGTTCAATGTACCTGATTTGTGATGAGCTAGGGCGTCCCCTTGCGGGCGCCCTGGTCCCCGATGATCCCCTACATCTACAGTTACAAAAACTCTCTCGGATCCGTGATATGCCCACTAAGCGCGGTCGCAGCAACAGTAGCGGGACTACCAAGATAAATCTCGGCGGTAGGATCGCCCATACGTCCTGTAAAATTGCGGTTCATCGTCGTGAGGGCACGTTCGCCGGGGGCAAGCACACCCTGATGGCGTCCTATACAGGGGCCGCAACCCGGATTCTCTACGGTGGCACCCGCCTGGATGAACGTTTCGAGGTAGCCGAGGCGCATCGCCTCAAGATAGACCTCGCGTGACGCTGGTACGACCACCATACGTGTGTGTGGATGTAACCGCTTGCCACGCATAATGCCAGCGGCAATGGCGAGATCATCGAGGCGTCCATTAGTGCATGTACCCAGAAACACCTGGTCAATCTGCACGTCTGCCACATCGCCTACTGGCACAACGTTGTTGACATCGGGTGGACACGCAATCATTGGTTGCAGACTTGAAGCGTCAATTTCGTAGACGCGCTCATACTGCGGATTGCGCGGCGCAAGCATAGGATATTCGACCTCAGTCCTGCCTCGCAGCCACTCTCGCGTAATCGCATCTGGTGCAACCAATCCAGCCTTGCCGCCCATCTCGATAGCCATATTGCAGAAGGTGAAGCGTTCACTCACAGAGAGCCGCTCGACGAGATCGCCCGTATACTCGATAGCACGATAATTGGCACCATCGACGCCAACCTGTCGCACCATCTCAAAGGTAATATCCTTGGCATACACACCAAACGGCAACGTTCCCGTTATCTGGATGTTGAGAGTTGTGGGGACGCGAAACCATGTTCGTCCAGTTGCATAGGCAACGCCGATATCGGTTGACCCCATACCAGTTGCGAAGGCACCAAGCGCACCATACGTGCAGGTATGACTATCAGCACCAACAATAATACTTCCTGGCACAACATAACCCCGCTCTGGCATGACCTGATGACAGATGCCCTCCTGCAAAATGGTGATATCCTGCTCACGCGCAAAAGTACGAATATCGCGTTGAAGTGTCGCGGCGGCAATCGTCGCGGCAGGAATAATATGGTCGAACACGATATGCGCCCGACGCGGATTGAAGACACGTCCGCCGCTCTCCTGCGACAACTTACGAAACGCCTGAATCGCCAACGGACTTGTCGTATCATGACTCATCACGCGATCCACCTCTACGATAACAGTCTCGCCCTGCTCCACAGGTCGCCCCAGCTTGTAGCTAAAAATCTCTTCGGTCAATGTACCCATTGTTGAAACCCTTTCTTGAAATGGAACAATTGAATATGTGTACGGGTCTGATTTATCACACCCTCTGCGAATGAACCATCGAACAGGTGTACGGGTCTGATTCATCACACCCTCTGCAAATGAATATTTGAACAGGTGTACGGGTCTGATTCATCACACCCTTTTCCGCAAACATGTATTCTCATGCACCAACCGTAGCGCACCAAGACAGGATGAATGCGTCAACCTCGTCCTGGTTGAGCGTGCCCATTTCGGCGCGTGCTTTGAGAGCATGCGTAAGATTGGCGATCTCATTGTTACTTAACTGTATGCCGAGGGCAGCGGCGCGATGCCCAACGGCGTAGCGACCCGTGACGCGTGAGCCGATATCGACGTGCCGCACTAGCCCAAAATCAGCGGGATCGAGTACCTCGTAGGCGCGTGGATTACGTAACACCGCCTTTGTATGCACACCTGCCTTATGCGTGAATGCGCTCGGTGCCGTGATGGGTGTATTAAAAGGAATGGTCAGGCCGAGACAGGAAGCGACAAACTGATCGAGCGGCGCAACCTGCGTCAAGCCGTACTCATTCAAGAGTTCAGGATGATGAATGTATAATTGCGCGATAAGTCCGCTCAACGCTGCGATTCCATTGCGCTCACCAATGCCTAACGCGGTCACATCGAGACAATCGGCCCCGGCTTCAAGGGCGGCAATAGTATTAGCAATAGCGCACCCTGTATCATTGTGTCCGTGAAATTCGATACCAACATGGGGATAGCGTTCGCGGCACAGGTATATCAGTTGCTCGACCTGTCGTGGCGTAGCAATACCGACGGTATCGGGTAAACCAATACGTTGCACACCTGCATCGACAACAGCATCAAAAACACGCAGCAAATCGACAATATCGCTACGAAAGGCGTCTTCCGCCGAGAAGCGCACATAGCGACCAGCCTCTCGCACACGTCGCACCAACGGTACAGCGTCGGCGATCATCTGCTCGATACGTCGTCCATGACTGAATGTGCGTAACTGTGTGGAGGTACCATAGAACAGATTGAGGCCATAGACGGATGTATCGAGAGCAGCCTGTACATCGGCCTCGACACAACGTACATGTGCGACGATGCGCGAACGCAGGTTGAGATTGCAGATTGCCTGTACCGCCTCTTGCGTCTCAGGTGATGCAATGGGTGAGGGCACCTCGATAAAGGCGACACCAATTGCATCAAGTAGACGCGCTATCGTCAAACGTTGTTCAAGCGTGAAACATGCTCCCGTAAATTGCTCGCCCTCGCGCAGAGTCGAATCCAGAATTGCTAAAGGTCTCATTGTGCCACCTCTCGTTGCTGCATCAGGTCGCGCAGCACGATCTCCAGTACGTCTATAGCATGAAGATATTCCGCGATGCTAATATGCTCATTCGGTGTGTGGTCAAGGCTTGAGTCACCGGGACCGTATGCCACGATATTTTGCCCCCACACCGGACCGACAACATTCATATCCGATGTGCCCGTTTTGTGTTTGAAGGTAGGATTGCTTCCTGTTGCGCGAATTGCTGAGAGGAAGGCGCGCGCTACAGGAGTTGTACGCGTCGTCTGAAACGCAACCTCTTCGCCCGAAAACTGTAGTTGTATCTCTTGCTCGTATGCCCACTGCTCTAATTGCAAACGTAGAGCCGCAATATCGTAATCGGGTGGCAGACGATAGCCAAGTAACATATGTGTCCGCTCCTCCAAACCATCCTGCGAACTCGTGATGCTACGTAATGAGGGCATGAGGGCAGCAAACGATGAGCTAGCCGCATATTGCGCGTTCCATTCAGCGGCGTGAGTTCGCACACGCTCCCAGAACATCGTCGCAACCTCGCTACTATTCTGCCGTGGTCCCGCGCTATGACGCCCAGAACGCGTCACACAGCACTCGACCAGCAAACGCCCTTTATAGCCAATCGTCACGGCATGACTACCACTCGGCTCACCAATGATACAGGCCGAGGGCGCATAGCGTTCGACAACCGCACGCGCCCCTCGTGAAGTCGCACTCTCCTCTTCCACCGCGCCAATCACAACAATCGGTCGTTGTATATCCCCTGCTTGAGCAATACGAGCCGTCGCCGCCACAAAAGCCGCCAACGGACCCTTCGCATCCACCGCCCCACGCCCATACAGCAACCCATCCTCGATTCTCACAGGAATAGTGCCCGTCACCGTATCCATATGCCCCAGCAAAACAATCGCCTGCTGCCCCTCACCGTTCACGTCCTCATGCGTGCTTACAATCGCGTTGCCCACCTCGTCAATATTTGCATGCAATCCCATAAGCTGCGCCTGCTCAACTAGATATCGTGCGAACTGCCGCTCTCGTCCCGAATAACTGGGAATGGTTAATAGAGATTGAAGGAGGGTGACAGGGCTTGCCCCTGTCATGCCT
>CAXUGH010000045.1:0-18394 GCA_964250365.1 uncultured Ktedonobacteraceae bacterium | reverse complement strand
GCCATGTTCTCCCCTGTCACGTTCACTCCTGTCACATTCCCTTACCCCCCCAAAACCTCTTCCACAACATCCAGCACGCGATCCAGTTGCGCCTCAGTAATCACCAATGGTGGCAACAGACGAACCACGTTTGGACCTGCTTGTAAAGCGAGAATACCGCGTTCGGCGAGTGCCTCTAGCGTTGCCTGAGCGCGACGTGTGAGTTCGATACCAAGCAGCAAGCCGTAGCCACGCACCTCGCGTATTAGTGGCGATGAGATAGCGCGGAGACGTTCGAGGGCGTAGGCTCCGAGCGTTGCGGCGCGTTGTGGTAGAGATTCGCGTTCGAGAATGTCGAGCGTAGTGAGCGCGGCTGCACAGGCGAGTGGATTGCCGCCAAAGGTGCTACCATGTACACCTTTCGCAATACGCCCACTCTCTCTCACGCGCGGTCCCAGGCAAATTGCCCCCATTGGTACACCACCTGCTATCGACTTCGCAAGACACAGAATATCGGGTTGCAGATCGTAATGCTCACATGCGAAGAGTCTACCAGTACGCCCAAAGCCAGTCTGTACCTCATCCACGATCAACAGCGCACCACGCTCACGACAGAGCATCGCCAAATCGCGCACATACTCTTGTTCGGCTATATGAACACCACCCTCACCCTGTACCAGTTCGATAATCACGGCGGCGGTCTCTTCACTAATCTCGGCTTCAGCAGCGGCGAGATTGTTGTAGCGCATGTGCGTGACATTTGGCAGCAGGGGCGCGAAGGGTTCGCGGTAGTGCGGCTCCCATGTCGCGGAAAGTGCCCCCATTGTGCGTCCATGAAAACTCCGCAATGTCGCAACAATCCCTGTACGTCCCGTTGCCAGTCGTGCGAATTTGAAGGCACCCTCGACAGCTTCGGTACCACTATTACAGAGAAAGATAGAGTCAAGTCCTGCTGGCGTTAGCTGTGCGAGCCGCTCAAGTAGACGTGAACGCACATCATTGTAAAAAATTTCGGGACAGGTAATGAGCCGTTGCGCCTGCTCTGCCAGCGTCGCCGCTATCTCAACGCGTCCATGCCCGATATTCGCCACGCCATAACCAGCCGTGCAATCAATATATTCGCGCCCCTCAGCATCCCATACCGACGCGCCACTGCCACGCACAAGCGCAATAGCACGTTTCCCGTACACACCGCTCGTATAGATGTTTTCTCGTTCAAGAATTGTATTCATGAATAGCTCCTTTCGTGAAATCTGGTCCCTACGAAGAAATGGTAGATAACTGCGTAATCATAGTCCCCTCCCCATTCAACACGCCCATCAACGACTCGCTGCCAATACACACCCGTGAGACGCCGCCATCCAATGCCTCTTGCGCCCCCAATAGCTTCTTTCGCATACGCCCCTGCGCGTATGACATGTACTCGTTAAGTTGGTGAGATGGAATTGTTCGTATCAGCGTTGTTGCGTCGTCTATGTTCCTGAGCAAGCCGGAGACGTTGGTCATGAGTACCAGCGTTTCCGCGTGTAGTGCCGTTGCGACAGCCGCCGCCGCCCGGTCGCCATCGACGTTCAGCCGTTCGCCCTCGTGACTTAGTGCGAGCGGCGCGATGACGGGTGTGTAGCCAGCGTCGAGTAAGAGACGTAATAAACCACCGTTGACCTGTTCGATCTGGCCTGTGTAGTCATCGCGCAAAATCTGGATGCGACCTTCAGGCGTTTGCGAGCGCACAACAGCTTTGCGTCGCGCTACTAACAATCGTCCATCGACACCTGCGAGACCGAGGGCATTGACTCCTTGTTGCTGCAACAACGCCACCAGTTCGGTATTGATTTGTCCTGCCACCGCCATCGCATACAGGCGTAGCGTTTCGGCGTCAGTATAGCGACTTACCATACCGCTCGGCGATGTAACCATGCGTATCTCATGCCCTGATTGTTGCGAGAGCGTATTGGTAAGGTCAGAGCCACCGTGCAACAGGACAACATGTTGCCCATTTCTAGCAAGCTGAGCGATATCTTGTAGTATTTGCGTCGTCGCAACTCCTGCGCCGCCGCCAATTTTCACTATCAGCGTCATGTCTTATCCCCCTCTCTATGCTGGATGTAAACCAGGAAATGTTAGTCCCGTCGTCTCATCCCAACCATACATGCAGTTGAGAGCCTGCACCGCGTTACCAGCCGCACCCTTCATCAGATTATCGAGTGCTGCGATGACCACAACACGCCGCTGTTCGGGATCGTACTCAAAGCCAATGTCACAATAATTGCTGCCCGCGAGTATCTTTGGTTCGGGATAGCGATAAACACCGCTGCGCTCCTTAACGATGCGAATAAATGGCTCGTGTTGATAGGCTTCACGATACAGTCGCCACAACGCCTTCTCCTCGACGCGCTCTCGCAAGAACACATGCGCCGTGACAAGTACGCCACGCACCAGTTCAATCGCCGTTGCCGAGAACGCGATATGCTGGCCTTGTCCATCTCCATGCAGAAGTTCTTGCACCAATTCGGCAGTATGTCGATGACGCGTTGGTTGAAATGAGCGTACTGCACCACTACGGTCGGGATGATGACTACCCGCTCCAAGCGTCGCCCCAGCCGCCGACGAACCAACCTTTGCATCCACAACCAGCGGAATACGCTCATCAGCCAATCGTGTCCGATAGAGCGGAGCAAGCCCCAGAATTGCCGCCGTCGCCATACAGCCCGTTCCACTTACCAGCGTTGCCTCCTGTAACTCCACTCGATGCAGTTCAGGCAAGCCATACACCGCTTGTTCCAGCAGAGATGGAGTTACATGCGCTTCGCCGTACCACTGCTGATATAGTTCGGGCGAGCGCAAACGAAAATCGGCGGACAGGTCGAGAACACGCGGCGCGAGTTCGCGGTAACGCTCAATTGCTTGCGACGACGCCCCATGTGGCAAACACAGCAACAATAAATCGCACGATGTCAGGTCGTCGGGATGACAGAAACGCAATGTGCAAAGCTTGCGTAAATTTGGATGTGTGCTATGCACATATTGCCCCGCATGACTACTCGATGCAATCTGTGTAAGCTCTACATGCGGATGAAAGAGCAACAGGCGTATCAACTCTCCACCCGTATAGCCGGAGCCGCCAACAATGGCAACGCGAATGCTATTCATCCCATCACCCTTTCTCGTATATGACTCAGCACATAGTCAAGCATCAAAGCCGGAATATCGACGCCTGTAGGAGCGATACTATTGCGAAACTCCATCGTCGCATTGATTTCATTGACCAGCAGACCGGATTCCGCGTCCTCCAATACGTCGATTGCCAGAATGCCACCGCCAACGGCTTGCGCGGCTCGCACACATAGCTCATGAAGTTCTGGTGTGACTGGACAATTGCTCGTGACGGCTCCGCGTGCGGTATTCGTTACCCAGTGTTCGCTGGTGCGATAGATGGCGCATACCGTCTGTTCGCCAATCACAAAGGCGCGGATATCACGCTGTGGCTTGTCGATGTACTGCTGAATATAGTGCGTCTGGTGCTGATAGCCACCAAGTGTCTCCTGATGCTCTAACACCGCCTCTGCCGCGTCGCGGTCATTGATGCGAGCCAACAAACGCCCCCACGAACCCGTCACGGGCTTGAGTACAGCGGGATAGCCCAGCGTCTCGATGCCACGTATAGCATTCTGTGCGTCAAAGGCAAGCAACGTGCGCGGCGTCGGCACCTGCGCTTGCAACAACGCCAATGTCGTAAGCAACTTATCGTTACAGACCGCTGTGACCGCCGCCGAGTTGAAGACGGGCACGCCCCAATGTTCCAACACATGCAATACGGCAAGGCCGCGTGACTGGCTCATGCTCCGACACAGCACAGCATCATAGCTGTGCCAGCGCGGATCGGGTTGAGCAAGGTCGAGCAACAGTTCGCCATCGTCAATGATATCGAAAGCGATATTCCGGCGATTACATGCCTCAATCAGCAACTTCTCCTCGACGCGTATGCGCGACGTAAGGATTGCGATATGTGTCATACTACTCTCCCCAATCCTCTTCGACCTGTGGCGCAAGCGCAACGGCTGGCTGCTCAAGGCTCAACACCTCTAGCTCTGCATTGCAATCGGGACAATAGATAATCTCATTGACCATCAGCCCTTGCAGGGAAATTGTCGCGTCACATTCCGGGCAATTCACGCTAAGATTATTGGTGATGTTGTTCGTCGTATTCATGTGCTGTATCCCTTTCTCGTCTAATCGCTTTTCGCTCAAACGTATCATGAAAAAACAAAAACGCCCTTTGTCCTCTCAATGAGAGAAGGACAAAGAGCGTCGTAAACGTCCCTGTGGTGCCACCTTCGTTCGCCAATGCCTCACGACATCGACCTCGATATGTATGGGTCTGATTTATCACGCCCATACATCTGCCTGATAACGGGGGCTACCGACATAGTTCTACTCTCGCCTTCCAGCGATTTCTTCTTGTAGCGCGAGGGTCTTTTTTCACGGCTAGTCAACATATGGGCGTTCCACCAATTGCCCACTCTCTGGCTGTGCCTACAATCCGTTACTCGTCCCTGCATAGCTGTTTGCTATTAAGTTGTTGTATTATTTGCGCTACCTTTGGAGAGAACGGAGGGCAATAAAAAACGCTCATTCTCCTTCTCTCTGGGAAGGACGAAGAGCGACTTCGTGGTACCACCTTCATGCATCGCAACCTCACGAATTGCGACCTTGTTATGTATGGGCGTGATAAATCAGGCCCCTACATCGTGCCATGATAATGGTGTACCGACATAGGGCGTAATGAATTATGGCCCCTACACATGCCTGATAACGGAGGCTACCGACATAGTTCTACTCTCGCACAGGTGCGATTTCTTCTTGTAGCTTCGGAGTTTTATTCACAGGGGATGCTCGCATGGGCTTTTCACCAGCCGCCCACTCTCTGACCGTCACGCCAACCTGTTACTCGTCTCGTCTAAGCGTTTCATATGCAGTTATTTTTGCGTTGCTAAAGATATACCATGCACATCTGGCATTGTCAATGCTTTTTTCGCTCATCTCTCCAAATCACCCCATTTATAGATACTTTACCCATGCCTTATGGTAAAATACAACCATGCATACCTTTTCTCAAGAAGCTATCGAACGTCCACGTCGTAGCCTTCAAGCTGCTGAAGTCCTGCGACAAAAGGCGCAAGCTATCAGCCACGCAACGCTTGACGCACGAGAAGATGAGGTCATCGTCGCGGTAATACAACACGACTTGAACTTTGGCGGCGTCTGGACCCTTGCACGCGAGAGCCTGACACCACAAATACACCTCGTGGAAGATACGGGCGGCTGGTCGTTCATCTTTTCCCCCAACACCTCCATAGCGCAAGTCGAGGAACGCTGCTCCTCGTTCGCACACATCGCCTCTAAACGGCTTCAAGCTATGCAGAACTGGCTGAGCAAACACGCGTGAGTTCTCGATACGCTGCAATTGAATATGCTACCCTTACATAGATGCTTTCGTACATGATGGTACCAAAGGAGATATCATTGTCTTATCTCTATCAATAGATATATAATCCTTTTGATAACATTTCGTAGGGACCAGATTTATCGCGTCCGAGGCCGATTTATCGGCTATATGCTTGTTTCATAACTCATAAGCGAGAAAAGTTTTGATGAGAAAATTCTTGGGACGGAAAACGCTACCACTAGTCATATATCTCATTGCCCTCCTCTGCCTATCGGCATGTGGCAACACAGGCACAGCACCCGTTACGCGTAACACACTCCCAAAATCTCAGGCCGGAGCAACACCAACATCAAATCCAATTAACCCTGTATCATTAACGCCACAACCTCGGACGGCTCCAACTGCAACGTCAACACCAACACCGAGTACTTCCCAGCCCAACACCAACACACTACCCGTACCGGTCGCTAACACAAATCGGCCTCTACTCGCCTTTTACTACACTTGGTACAACTCATCCTCATGGTGTAGTTGTCGCATGTCGGACTTACCCACCGCGCAGTACACCTCAAGCGACGATGCAACCATGACGCGGCAGGTGACGGAGGCGGCAAATGCTGGCATCACTGGCTTCATCAATTCGTGGTGGGGTCCCGGCGATGCCACAGATACAAATTTCACGAAGTTGCTGGCACATTCCGCGACGCTTGAAAATCAGACAAAATATCACTTCGCCTCAACGCTCTACTTCGAGAGCGACGCTCCCAAACTTCAGGGAACGGCAAATATGGTCAGTGCCTTGAACTAT
Organism: uncultured Ktedonobacteraceae bacterium; assembly: GCA_964250365.1. Lineage (GTDB taxonomy): Bacteria > Chloroflexota > Ktedonobacteria > Ktedonobacterales > Ktedonobacteraceae > JBBQVS01. Next base: position 12,161 of record CAXUGH010000045.1, on the reverse strand, counting down.
GTTGCAACGCACTACAGCAATGACCCGCACTTTTTGCACTGGCAGGGCAAGCCCGTTCTCTTCTTCTGGAATCCACTCGGCAATGGGCGCACTCTCGCGCAATGGGCATCCATTCGTAGTCAGGTAGACCCCAACAATTTGATGATTTGGTCGGCGGAGGGCGTGGATATGAACTTGTTAAGCGTCTTCGATGGCATTCACCTGTTCAGCGCGGGCTACTGGGGCATTCAGCATAACGACATGCCCACCGTCGATCAGGGTTTCCGCAATCAAATCAACGCCTACAATGCCGCACACGGCACACACAAAATATGGGCAGCAGGTGTGTTACCAGGGTACGATGATACACGCGTACCAGGGCGTACAGGAACCTACATCGTGCCACGCAATAATGGCGCAACCTATCAACAGAGTTGGGCTGGTGCCCTCTCAAGTCAGCCCGACTGGATCACCATTACCAGCTATAACGAATGGTTCGAGGGAGCAATGATCGAACCAAGCGTTACCTACGGCAACCAATACCTCAACCTCACTCAACAATACGCGCGTCAATGGCACGGGTAGAGTATATCAACGTTCATTTGAGACTCGCCTATGGCGAGTCTCAAATGAACGTTGATATACTCTACAATTATACTATTAGAAATTTTTAAGCCATCCAAATAATCGCAAAAATATGTCACCTTTTCACAAGCCTCATACGTGGTATTCAAAGATGAGGTGAGAAACAAGTTCCGCGCAAACAACGTGAGAATAACACCTCTTGAAATATGTTGAAAAAAGCAAAGGAGAACTATCTTGGCAGTTCAAGCTTCTATTATAGCTGGCGTTTTTGAAAATGAGCGTGACGCACGACGCGCCCTCGATGCTCTGAGACAGGCGGGATTCGGCTACGATCAGGTTGGTGTAGCAACACAGGGTCAGAACAACGTCAATCTCCTCAACGATTTGACGGGTCTCGGCGTATCACAGGATTCCGCATCCTACTACGACCAGCAGTACAAAAATGGTCGTACCGTTGTCTCGGTTCGCCCCGATGGACGCGACGACGAGGCTCACAACATTCTGCACCAGTATGGTGCCTATGACTATGAGCATCAGTCGGGCTACAACCAGACGGATACTAGCAACGCTCAGACATACGCAAACGCTGCGAACACGCAGACCACTACGAATCAGGGCGTCGATTATCGCAACGACGCAGATTATGCCTCGGACGAGTATCATCAGCCACGCTCTCTGCGCTTACGCGAGGAACAACTGAACGTGACGAAGGACCGCGTACAGGCTGGTGAAGTTGGTCTACACAAGGAAGTCGTTTCTGAACAGAAGACCATCAACGTTCCTGTAACGCATGAAGAGGTCGTGATCGAGCGTCACCCTGTTACCGATGGTACCGTCGATAACACGCCAATTGGCGAGGGCGAGACCATTCGCGTCCCTGTGAGTGAGGAGCAGGTCAATGTGTCGAAGGACACCGTAGTAACAGGTGAAGTCGCCATCGGCAAACGTGCCGTTCAGGAGAATCAGCAAGTCACCGATACCGTGCGCCGTGAAGAGGCTCGCGTGGATCAGAGCGGCAACCCGATTGTTCGCAACTCGCAAAACGACATAGCCAACAACACAACCACTACCGATGATGGGACACGCAATCCCAACAATCTCTAGCCTATAGCCGGAGTACAGATGGTAAGGGTATAACAATACAAAATGCTGCTGGCGTCCGTGGGCGCCAGCAGCATTTTGTATTGTTATACCCTTTATGAAGGTAACGCAACCACATTGAACGCATACAACGTCCCATCATTCGACCCCACATACACAGCCCCATCCACCACGCGCGGCGATGACTCTACCGGACCACCAGTTGTATAGCTCCACAATTCTTTTCCCGTCAACGCGTTGAAGGCGTAGATGCTACCATCGTGCGAACCAACATACACAATACCATTGAAAACGGTTGGCGAAGAGTTGATGGCGCCTCCCGTCCTATGTTGCCAGCGTTCCTCGCCAGTTGTCGCATCGAGCGCGTATAACGTGTGGTCGCGTGAGCCAAAGAACACGAGGCCGTTGGCGACCGTTGGCGAGGAGTCGATGGTATCGCCCGCTTTATAGCTCCACACCTTCTCGCCTGTTCCAGCGTCAAGCGCGTAGAGAAGGCCATCGTGCGAGCCAACGTAGAGAATATCATCGACAATCGTTGGCGTGGAATTGACGCGTCCCCCCGTTTTGAAACGCCACCGCTCGTTGCCATTCATCATGCTCAAAGCGTAAATGTAGGAGTCATGCGAACCGACATAGACATGTCCATTTGCCAGAGCAACCGAGCCATCAATTTTGTCGCCTGTAGTAAAGCTCCATAGATTTTCGCCTGTGTCGATGTCCAGCGCGTATAGAAGGGCGTCGTGCGAGCCAATGAAGATCATGCCATTCTCAAAAACCGGCGTGGCGCGAATGCTGGCACCTGTCGTGAAGTCCCATAGCGTCGCCCCCGTACTGGCTGCAATGGCGCACACTCTGGCATCGGTCGAGCCAATCACAACCGTTTCATCGACCACAAGCGGCGACGAGTAGATTGGACCGCCCGTTACATAATTCCATTGCTCATCACCAGTAGCGGCATTCACGGCATACAATTTGTGATTCTGTGAGCCAAAGTATACCGTGCCGTCCGCGATAGCTGGCGTGGAGAGAATACTGGCCTCAACCGAGTAGTTCCACAGCGTATCGCTGCCAAACGCGTACAGGCTATGGTCGAATGAGGCAACATACAGCCGACCATCAGCAACCGTCACCGCTGCATCAACCGACCCCTTCGTGCTATAGCTCCACAGTAACGCACCCGTAGTAGCCGCGAGCGCGTAGACCTTGGAGTCCTGCGACCCAACGTAGACGATTTCATCAACCACCATCGGCGACGACTGAATAGCCGCCCCCGTCATGTACGTCCACAATTCGCTACCCGTTGCCGCGTCGAGGGCATACAGTCGATTATCATGTGAGCCGATATAGATCGTATTCTCAACGGCAAATGGCGAAGAGAGAATAATGTCACCTGTCTTATAGCTCCACAACTTTGCGCCACTTTCGGCATCAACGGCATAAACCGAATGGTCTTGCGAGCCAATATACACAATGCCATTAGCAACCGCTGGCGAAGAGCTAATCCTCCCCTCCGTCGCAAAACTCCACTGCTTGGCACCCGTTGCCGCATCGAGGGCATACAGCTTCGCATCCCACGACCCGACATAGAGAATGCCATCTACGACCACAGGTGAAGATTGAATGCCGCCTCCCATCTTGAACGACCACACAACGTCGCCCGTATCAGCATCGAGCGCATACAGCGTCCCATCGGTCGAGCCAACGAAAACATTCATCTCATCATACGCAGGTGAAGAGTCAATCGCTCCCCCCGTCGCAAAACGCCACAATAGCGTCCCTGTTTGCGTCTCAAGCGCATACAGGTTTTTATCGAATGAACCGACATAGACCGCGCCATCGCCCACCGCTGGCGAAGACGAAATCGTACTGCCCGTCGTATAGTTCCACAACTGTCTACCATTCCGCGCATCCAACGCGTACAGCACTCCATCATGCGAACCAACAAACAGCGTATTCTGCACCACTCTCGGCGTACTGGTAATACCATTGCCCGTCGTAAACTGCCACACCTGCCTTAATCGAGAAACGTTCGCAGGGTAAATTACCCTGTCGTTAGATATATCATTCTGCGTCATAGTCTTTCCTCCTGAAACAAATACTACAATTCTATCACGCATTCTCAGGCATATGTGTTTCGCTCCGAATCAGTGGACACACCATACACCCAAACGTGAGAACCGATGGCTGTATCGTGTGTCCTTCGTTAATAGACCGACCAGAGGCTACACCATAGGCGTTAACTTTAGCCCCAAAAGAGGTCTGTGGTGAGGCCAGGGCGCCCGCAAGGGGAACGCCCTGGTCCCCATTGTTCCTCTAAATTAACACTATAGATGCTATACCCGTTGTGCTTCACTAATGAAACGATAGGGATAGATGTCTTCTACCGCACTTGCTTCTGAAAGCTGCTGCACTTGCTCTGAACTCAGCTCCCAACCAACTGCACCAAGATTGTCGTTAAGCTGCTCTAGCGAACGTGCGCCAACAATAGGAGCCGTTATACCAGGAGTGCGTAACAACCAGTTGAGCGCGATCTGTGCGTATGATTTTCCGGTTTCCTTAGCAATAGAATCCATTAGATCAATTACATGCCAGTTCTGCTCAGTTGCACGCCTCTGCCAATGCTCCTCCAGACGTTCTGCGGCCTGCGCGATACGTGTCCCTTGCGGCGGTCGCTCTCCCCGCTTATATTTTCCAGAGAGAAAGCCGCCGCCAAGAGGACTCCACGGCAATACAGCAATATTTTCTTCGCGGCAAAGTGGCAGTATCTCATAATCAAGATGACGCTCAACCAGGGAATATTGAGGTTGTAGCGAAACGATACGCTCAAAACCGTGCATACGGCTCACATGCAGTGCCTTCATAATTTGCCACGCGGTAAAATTCGAGACTCCGATATAGCGTACCTTGCCCTGATGAACAAGATCGGAGAAGGCAGAAAGCGTCTCCTCAAGTGGCGTAGCAGCATCCCAGCAATGAGCCTGATACAGATCGATATAGTCGGTATTCAAACGCCGTAAACTTGCCTCACAGCCCTGAATAATATGTTTGCGTGAAAGACCCACATCGTTTGGCTTATCACCCATCGGAAAACGTACCTTTGTCGCAAGTACCAACTCGTCACGCATACCACGAATGGCACGTCCCGTAATCTCTTCTGAGACGCCCTGCGAATAGACATCCGCCGTATCAAGAAAATTGCCACCCACCTCAACAAAACGCTGAATAATCGCCCTTGACTCGTCTTCATTGGCCTCATTGCCAAAAGTCATGCAGCCCAGACATACTTCGGAAACCATCGTCCCCGTTGCACCCAAACGTCGCATTTGCATAAGTTGTAGTTCTCTCTTTCGTCATAGTAGTTCTGTATGCTACACACACGCTCACGAATTGTCTTTCGTTCCGAAAAATACAAAATCACCACTCCCCATACTTATACTTCGTCTCGCGCTCGATCAACACAATCTCCTCCTCGTTCAGGTCGAACACAGCATAGACAGCCGCGTTCAGCAACGTTTCGAGCCGCACAATCTCGTCGGTCAACATACGAATCTGCGCCCCACGCTCGCGCAGCAACTCCTCCCAATCATCGCGCTCCTTGAGTGCAATGTCGTGTTTGAACACCTTCTGCACCTCGGCGCGAAACTCCGCGAACGACAAATCCCACCACAGTTCCAATCGCTGATTAAGCCGCGCCTCCGCCCCGTTGCCGAGGTCGCGCACAATGCGATGCGCCGTCTTGCGCCTCACCTCATACCGTCGCTGCGCCACATCCGTAAGCTGCTGTGCCAGAGTGCCAATCTGCTCTCGTTGTGGCTCTGTAAGAGTGGGAATGGGAAGCCGCTCGATATATTGAATTTTTTGCTGATATATAAGCAGTCCTATTCTTTCCCCTAATGGTGCTGCAATACTTGTTACACAAAACCAACTTACTCGTGACTGAAGGATACCAAGTAAAGAAAAATCTGGTGGTACTAAACAGCAACCTTTATCGTTCACAAACTTACCCTGCTCATCCCATGAAAAACGAGGAAACCTAGCGATATCAGGCCAAAATATTTTAGGTTTTTCAAATTCTAAATAGTAGTCAACAGGGTCTTGTAGCTCATACCATTTGTAGGAACCATTTTTACGACCATGCCAAACTATACTATTATCTAATCCATTAGGACGAGGCTCTAATCTTTCGCGGAAAGGCTTTAAATATTCTAAAATAGAAGGATACGCTTCAATATTTACTCCTCGTCTGGTAAAAATTAGCCATCTTCTTTCATCCTCTTGATACCAAGGACGTATATCTTCACCTCTTACTAAAGGCTTAATAATAGCCGCACAAGCGGGATCAGTTTTTACTAACATATCTCTAGTAAATTGGTCAATAATAAACGCTTCATTAAATCCTGTCTTAACTCCATAGAATAGATGCTGGTCGATAACATTCTCCAAAGGCTTGCCAAATGCAATCAATTTTGTAAATAATGCTCTTGTATCAGTATTCCTTAACTGCCATCCTGTATCAAGCTGGTCGTAAATAGACAGAGCAAACAATCTATCCGCTAGTTGGTCTCTGAACGCTTTTATCTGCTCTCCCCTCACAAACACCGCGACTTGTGCAGTATGACCATCTTCTGGTATTTCTTTAGAGACAATTTGTATTGAAGGACTCAAGTCTGGCGCATCGGCAAAGACACGCGTATTCCCCAAATCAACAATAGTCTCAACTCTCGTTTGGGTACGTAAATATTTACGTAAAGCTGTAGCATAATTAGCCCGTATCCACGTATTGCTACTGATGTAGGCTAGCTTGCCACCGTTCTTGAGCAATCTTAGTCCTTGCGCGAAAAAGTAGACGAAGAGGTCTGCGACACCATGATACACGTCGTAGCGTTCCTGGAAGTAGGGTTTGTCGCTGCTGAGTTGCTCCTGCCGCACGTAGGGCGGGTTGCCGATGACGACATCGAAGCCCGCATTATCGCCGAGCGGTTGCCCGTTGCTATCGAAGAAGATGTCGGGGAACTCTAGCTCCCAGTGCAGGAAACGCTTCTGCTCTGCTAGCTTACTGGCAGCGTCAAGCCATGTATCAAATTGCTGCTGTTGCTGCAACATGCTCTCATCTAGCGTGCCATCAAGGGCATAGGAGGCAATCGGTCGCCAGATGTCGCCACCTAGCTTGAGGTCGTAGTACAGGGCAGCACCGAGATTGGCGAGGTAGAGATACTTTTCGCTGAAGCGCGAACGTAGCTCTTCATACGCCGCCTCCTGTGCCTTGACATCCTTGACGGTGTTGCCTGGATTGGGTTCAATCGCGGCTATCGAGACGAGGGCGGACTGTGTGTTGGAGCGGAAGCTGTCGTCATACAGCGTAAAGGCTAGCTGTCCCGCCTCTGTCGCGGCCTGTTCCGCTTGCTTTGTGCGCCTCTGGCTCTGCCTGAGTTTGGGATGTTGACCCGCCGCGATATCGTCGAGCCACGAGCCGATAAGCGTGTTGCCAGCGCGTAGGTGATGGTCGAGGAAATTCAGCGGGCGATCTCTTGCCACCGTGACCAGCCATAGCGAGAGTTTGGCAAGCTCGACGGCGAGCGGATTGAGGTCTACGCCATAGATGCACTGTTGCGCCACGCGCCGCTTCCAGTACGTCAGGTCGGCCTCGTCGGTGTCTTCCGAGCGCACACCGAGGGCGACGAGGTAACGCGCGATATACTCGGTGACTTCAACAGGAAAATGTCCACTGCCCATCGACGGATCAAGCACGTTGAGAGCAAGTACAGCCTCGATGCGTTCGGCGTCGCTCTGTGCCACCTCGATTGCCTTATCAAGTAGCGGATGTAGCGTCTGCTCAACCATATATTTGACGATATAGTCGGGCGTGTAGTAGCTACCCGTCACCTTACGCTCACCACTATCGGTAACGAGATAGGCTTCGCCAGCACGAAACGTCGCCACGATATCGCGTTTCGCCACACCCTCCGCTGGCACAATTTTACTGCTGCCACGTAACTCCACCATCGGCTCGGATGCGACCTGTAGTGTATATTCAAGCAAGCCCTCATAGATCGTGCCGAGATGCCGTTCCGCAAGATCGCGGTAATCCACATACTGCCCATTGACGCGTGCCAGCTTGTCGATAGCACGCACAAGACTCCCATCGCCAACGGTGTAACGTTCCAGGAACTCGTGCTTTGTCGGGTCAAACAAGCCACCGTTAAACGTGGTCACACTTAGCGGCGGCGACCCCTTGTCGATGGCGCGAAACAGGTCTTTCAGCCGCGTCCAATACAGACCGGAGTAAGGAATCAGCAAGTCCTCACTCACCTCGTTTTTCACATTCTGCTTGATGGCATAGAGGCTATATTTCCTGCGATAGCTGGGGTTATCCTCCAACGGCAAAAGGTCGCGTGCCTCGGCATAAAAGATGAAGAGTAGGCGATACAGCAGAATCAGCGAGTTGTCATAAATCGCCTTGTATGTTTCGGGTGTGGCGGGTAAGTGGTTGCCTGGGTAGTCGAGAAAGCCCTGCGCCACGTAGCGCAGGGCATCATAGACCTGTTGGCGTAAGCTCTCGCTCACATTCTGTGCATAATCGGTGCTGGCATTCAGTATTTGATGCAGCGACAACGCATTCTGCTCATCAAAGGCGGCACGGCGAAAGAAGGTATAAAAATACAGAAACGCCTCGACCTCACCTTTCGCCAGCAGCGCGGGCAAATCGACCTCATAAAAAACCTCTAGCTTATGTGCCGTTTGCTCATTGTAAAGCCGCCACTGTCGCCCGTTCGTCAAAATACCCCACGACAGCCCACTATGCAGCATATAAAAGAAAATCTGATACGACGGATTCTTATTACTAAAGGCATCGCTCCCTTTAGCCGCCTTGTCCAGCGACCGCTCCCACCGTTTCGCATCGCCTACGGCGTAAGCCCCCTGTTTCAGATTCTCCTCAGTCGCAATTCTTCCCTTGTTTGCACTGCGAGCCTGTTCATTCTGATAAAAAATATAGTCCGGCTCCTGCACGCTATCTGGCACTTTCAAAGGCACCTGCACCTCAAAGACATGCCCTAGCGTCTGCAACACGGGCTTAATCCAATCATCCTCCGTCTGCGCCTCATTGTTGGGATTAGGCGTAAACCCCGCGAAAAGCTGTTGCAACTGTTGCATTACAACCGTCGCCTCCGCATATAAACCTGTCCACTGCGTCGGCAAAATATGGTCAAGATAATAGTCCGAGAACAGTCGCTGATTATGATGAGTCTCGCCCGACAAAGTAAGCTGTGTAAACTGCGACAAAATATACCCACCTCTAGCTACATGCAGAAAATAAGCATCGTGGCTGTATTATACAGCATATGGAAATACAGAGAAACCAGGGCACCCGCAAGGGGACGCCCCTACGCGTTCACGTAACGAAACAATGCGAGCTAGGGCGCCCGCAAGGGGACGCCCCTACCATACACGAACGATCTCTACAAAACACCTCGTAATATGGTAGGGGCGTCCCCTTGCGGGCGCCCTGGTCCTCACACTCGTCCCCATCGCTCCCCATTCCCCATTAAATCCCATTCCTCACCCCCAAACGTTGTCAATCTCCTCCAAATCCTTCCCATCTACATTCACGCCCAGAGCAAGCAAATCCTTCACCCCAGCTTCTTCCAAGAATAACAGAGCCACCGTAAAGTCTTCGACCCTCAGCATAACCTCATTCCCCTGCAAGAACCGAAAACTCCACAACCTGGAAGTCTCCCCATGAAAAGAGGGGTCCATAAAGGACAGGAAAAGCTCTCGCGCCGCCTTATTGAGTTCGCCCGTCACCTCGATACTATTCTCCATCCCCTCATAAGGAGAGATCGTGATTGAGGGCATCTGCAAAAACTCCCGTTTCCCCACATTTAACCCCGCTTCGCCGAGGGCATCGTCGGCAACCTGAAAGATAATCCGAAAGGTATCACATTGTTCCATGACGAAACGAAAACACGTTTCCCACCCTTTGAAGCGTGGAATGGAATGAATCAAGAACGCTTTTCTCATTCGGTCTCTCCTTTATCTACTCTGCTCACTCACCCCTCAGGAACAAACTCTGCCAGCTTCTCGGTCAACTCCCCTGCAAACACGATGCGATACTTTCCCGTCGCCTTTAACTGCTCGAACAGGGTATGAGCACTCTCATATTGCCAGTAACGCTTTTCGCCTGGAATATAGACACGTCCTTGAACATCTATTTCATACTGATACTCACTATAGATATCTGGATAGGAGTTCTGATAGAGGAAATACATAGCTTGTGGTGTTCGCAATTCATACCATCTCCTATCAGATTGTTCTTTCAAACGGAGTTTTGCAGGAACATTGAGAAGATGTTCCAATTCATGTGAAAAGTTTTCAAACGAAATGTCCCCTGCGACAAACAGTTGAATATCCTCTGGCAGCGTTTGCGACTGGATAGCATACTGAGAAGGCTCTTTCTGATATGCTTCTGGTATGAACTCATCCAACTTCACTTGCAGATTATCCACTAACATAAGCGCATATTTCTGCGTCTCTTGTAAGGAGTGAAAAATTCTTCTCGCACTCTCATACAACCATCGTTGGCGTTCCTCCGCTGCTTTGATATTGATCGCAGACACTTGGATGTCGTACTCGTAACTCTCAAAGTCTATTCCCTGATCATTCACGTAGTCATGATTCCCTAGCGTGAGGAACGTATGCTCGTCTTGAAATTCGTACCACGTCTCATCATTATCAGTCTGACGATGGGCTGACATACCTAACAGAGCCTCTAACTCTTTTGCCAGATCGTCTAAAGACAGGTTTGCATTGACAAGAATATCTATATCTCTGGACATAAGCATCGTCTCCTAATTAAAATCTGTACCAGTAATATCATATCCGTTACCAATGATACGGATGCTGTCAATCTTTCCTCTAGAAAGATTCTTCATACGCGCTAAAAATCTGCGAGCCTCTGCCTCTGTTAGACCTGAATTTCTAGCATCAATGATAATGTTTCTCGCCTGCCCTTCTTTCTTAATAGAACGCTGAATTTCATTTCTTAAAGTGTTACTATCCGCACCAGGATCAGGCGTTTTAAATTCAGTAACAACTCCGTCTACGAGTGCATCTGCTTTTCTACCTGTTCCACCTTGCTGAGGGAGAGCTACAACTGTTTTTCCCTCTTTACTAAGTATATACGCAATGCGCTTTTCCTGTAAGGAAAAAGTTGCTTGATCCTCGTTAATGCGAGAATCTAAATCAGTAAGTTGCTTCGTTATTTCTGCTGCGCTAAGATTCGTGGGAATACCAGCCAGAAGAATGTCAATGATATCCTTTTTGCCATATCCCAGTTTAACAAGTGCTTCAATATCCGCCTCATTAAATGGAATGCCTTCACTGGTCAACTGTCTTTTGATATCTTGCACCAACTGCTGTTCGCGTGTAAGTGAATTCGTAGCAGGTGGATACAAAATACTCCCAGGAGCAGCGAGGAACGGTTTCGGGTCCGTCGGATTCGGTGGCAGCTTCGGCTCCACTTCCATCGCCACGTTGAGCATGTCCGTTTCCCACCGCTCTTCCGCACGCGACATGTCGTCGAGGACGTTTTGTTGCTCACCATTCACGATGATATAGGTCGTTGCCGCCGCCGCTAGCCCTGTCCCGATGATGATTTCCCACGCTAAGGGAAGTTTTTGCCCCAGCACGACAAAGGCACTGAACGTTCCTCCTGCCGACTGCGTTGGGTCGGTGTCTGGCAAAATCGCAAGATCATGACTGATTTCCGCAGCCGTTGTCTCACAGACCCGTGAGGCATCCGCCAACTTCTCCGATAATCCCTCTTTCGCATCCGATAAACTATTGGCTGCCTGTATGTATTTTCCTGCTACTTCGGCTATCGCATCGGCGGCTTGCCCTCTGAAATCGCCAGATGCAAACAAAGAGTTGATGATATTCTGAAACTGGTTGAGATGAGCCGTATGGGTGTCATCGATTCCCCTCGTATTCGCACGAAACTCGTTGAGAGGTGCCACGAAATGCTGTGTGGTCATCTTCTTGAGAAGGTCGATATCGCTCATGAGTGCGCCCTCCTTTGGTCTATCAACCCTTTATTCAACTCGCCCAAAGCCATGTTGCGGACGGAAGCTCTGAGCAACATCGTTGTCTGCTCCCTCGACCGTATCTATCGCAGCAAAAAGGGCACTGGCAAGGTCAAGTTGCCATTGGTAGGACGCTCGCAAGTGTTGCTCATGCTGAACCAGCACCGCATCCATGAAGGGACGTAGCGCAGGGTTAGCATCCACATAGGATTGCGTCTTCTGCCACGCGGTGGTGTGTTCATCAAGACCGAGGCTAGCATTGGCTAAAATCTTGGCAGCAACCTCGCGCAAGAGATCAATAGGGTAACTCATCTCCTCGTTTCCAGAGGACGAGCCATCACCAGCAGGGATATAAGGCATGATGTACTTGCTCCTTCTATATATAGAAATAGTTCTCTCAAACGCTTGCTACTATAC
>CAXUGH010000044.1:4044-23587 GCA_964250365.1 uncultured Ktedonobacteraceae bacterium | reverse complement strand
AGTGCATCAACTGTACACAGTGTGTACGAGTCTGTCACGATGTCATCGGTCCCGACTGTTACGGCATGTTCGGTAAGGGCTTCGATACGATTGTGGAGACGCCCTTCAATGTGAGCTTGCACGATACCGATTGTGTCTCGTGTGGTGCCTGTGTGCAGGTCTGTCCCACGGGCTCGCTCATGATGGCGGAGCGCACGCTCAAACGCTATGCCTTTGCGTTGGATCGCTGTATCTTCTGTGGTGATTGTGTGGAGGTATGTCCGCATGGAGCATTGGGAGAGACGCCCAACTTCGAGCTATCCTTCTTCAACCGTTACGGCGATGATGTGACGTTAGAAAAGGACGACCTTGCCAACGCGCCCAACTACCTCGTGCGCCAACGCTTGCCACGCAGCAAAAAGAGCTTACCGATGATGAACCCATTGGTACGTCCATTGCCTCCACGCGGCATTCGTGAGTAACAGGTTTTGTAAGAAAAGGAGCATGTTTGATTTGTCAAATATGCTCCTTTACATGTTCGGTAGTTTTCGTAGGGACCAGATGTATGGCGTCCGAAAGCGTGATTTATCACGCGAGATCATGCGTGATACGGCTTGCAAACAAGATTCACAAGTATCTCGCTCAATAAATTGAGCCGCTGGACGCGATACATCTGGTCCCTACGAAAATTCTTCTGAACCTTTACAGGTTTGCAGGTCCCGTTGGTGGGTAGGGTGGAATATTCACCTGTGCTTGTGGTTGCTGCTGTCGCACCTGATAATCAATCGAAGTGAGTACCTCATGTACAACGTTGTTCTGCGAAACCGCACCAATTGCTGCTGTGATGAGCAAGGGATGTAACACCAGACCAACGGCACCAACCGCTATCTGATCCGTCCAGTCCTGTGCGCCAACCTGTATCATTGTGCCCCCGTTGATGCGTTGCATCGTGATACCCAACACCTTGTTAAAGCCTGTAATAGCTCGTAGCGTATCTTCTTTCCGCAACTGCACTGTGATCTGTTCGGGATTGCCAAACTGCTGTGCCTGATAGCCCTTCGCTTGATATTCCAAAACCAGTGATTGCGCTATTCTTTGTAATTCGAGTGCCTGTGTTTGATAAAAACGTGTCTCCATAATTTTCCTTCTCCTTTGTAGAATCTCTCCGTATCTTCTCGAATAAGTGTCGCCTCTTTGTATACGACGCGAAGTGCAAGAGGTTACACAAGTCTATGAGTATGAAAACGAATATTTTTCATGAATATAAAATTCCTATAGTCGTAGAATATTTTTCTAACCTTGCTATGCTCATCTATTTTTGTCGGTGTTGCGTGGTACAATAAGAAGAATATCCACAGGCAAGGAGTGTTAGGTCGCAATGAAGCGTGTTTTGCGTTTTCCTAAAGGATTTTTGTGGGGGACTGCATCGTCTTCATATCAATGTGAGGGGGGCAATACAAACAATCAGTGGTATCGCTGGGAGCAGCAGGGGCACATTCTGAGCGGCGAGCAATGTGGCGATGCCGCGAATTGGTGGAGGCAGGCGGAACATGATTTTGAACTGGCGGAGCAGATGGAGAACAACACGCTACGTTTGAGCCTGGAATGGAGCCGTATCGAGCCACAAGAAGGCCATTGGGATAGTACAGCCCTTGACCGTTATCGCCAGATGCTTCTTGATCTCCACAAAAGAAGAATAAAACCTGTTGTCACGCTGCATCATTTTACGGAACCGCTCTGGTTTGTAGATCGTGGTGGATTTACGAAAGAGGCAAACATCAGCTTTTTTGTGCGTTATGCAAGCTATGTAGTTCAGGCTTTACAAGACCTGTGCGATTTCTGGATTACGATTAACGAACCAAATGTGTATGCGATACAGGGCTATCAGCTTGGCGTGTTTCCCCCAGGAGAGCAGAATGCAACACGTACATTAGCCGTGAGTCGCTCGCTGCTTCAGGCTCATGTTGAAGCATTTTACGCCATTCGTCACATTCAGCCAGAGGCGCAAATTGGCTACTGTCTTCATTATCGTCTCTTCACCCCTTTAAATGCCTTATCTCCCTTAGACCGTAGTGTTGCTAATGTACAGGAGGTGCTTTTCAACTGGGCGGCACTACAGGCAGCAGAAAGTGGTCATTTCCCATTTCCAGCAAGCACGCTTCTTGCTCCTATCGCAAGAGCGGCGGGTACACGCGACTTTCACGGTGTCAACTACTACACGCGTAATATGGTGCGTTTCGATCCCACTGTTCCTCTAGAAATGTTCGGCAGACGTTCTACACGCAGAGGTGCGGTTCGCAATGATGTAGGACTGGATGAGGACTTTGGCGAAATTTATCCAGAGGGTCTCTATCGAGTGCTGAAGGCAGTTCATCAACGTACCAGAGGTAATAAGCCCTTGTATGTTACCGAGAATGGTTTTAGCGACGCACGCGATGATCGGCGTCCCCGCGCTATCTTAGAACACCTTGCGATGGTGCATCGTGCTATTCAGAACGGCATTCCTGTACGGGGTTATCTGCATTGGACGCTGGTTGACAATTTTGAGTGGAACAACGGCTGGTATGTGCGCTTCGGTCTCATTGAAATTGACCCACAGACACAGGAACGTTTTCCACGTCGTAGTGCAAGCATGTTCGGTGAAATATGCCGCGCCAACGCAATAACCGAAGAGATTGTTGAACGCTACGCGCCGGAAGCAAGAGAGACGATCTTTGGCAAGGTGCGAATGGCACCACTCATTGTTTAGATGAGTATAATGTGATTTTTTTCCCTCTTTTCCGTCTATTTATACAGGTTATTATGTTTGTATAGCAGTAAGAACTAGAGAAAAAAATGGATATTGCGACATCCTATGGTCTTTCCTACGGTTTAGCACTCTCATCTGGCGTGAATGCATACTTTCCCTTGCTTGCCTTCGCGGTATCTGCACGCTGGTTGCATCTGTACAAAGTTAATCCCGCCTTCTCGTTTGTCACGCAGACGTGGTTTATGGCTCTACTCTTGATCCTGGCACTGGCAGACCTCTTCGCGGACAAAATACCCATCGTCGATCATCTCTGGGACGCTATTCATACCGCGATACGCCCACTTGCTGGTGCCCTTGTTGCCGCAGCAAGCGATAACAACATACACATTCCAAACACAACCACATTACTGGGTCATACCGTGATGACTATGGGGTTAAACCTTCCTGTTTCGATAATCGTCGTTATGGTAATTGGAGCCGCCCTTGCCCTGATGACACATACCACAAAGGCGGCGACCCGTGTTGCCTCTACCGCGACTACAGCGGGGCTACTCAACATTGTGTTAAGCATTGTAGAGGATGTCGGCGTTGTAATCACAACACTCCTGGCGCTTTTCGCGCCAGTTGTGATGTTTGTAATAGTTATTCTCTTTGTGATTGTCTTTGTACTATTCGCACGAACTATTATTCGCTTGTTCAACCGCCGCCGAAATCAGCGCGTGCAATACCGTTAAACGTATACATTCGTAGGGACCAGATGTATCGCGTCCGTGTGGCTCAATTCATTGAGCGAGATTCTTGTTGATCCTGTAATAAAGGTGCAATAATTGATATCGCGTGATAATAAACATGTACACAATACTCTTGGTATCGTGCAGGGAGACCGCAAGGGTCTCCCCTACATCTCTTCCCTACCTACTACGTGTAGGGGAGACCCTTGCGGTCTCCTTGCCTCCACTGACAGACAAACGGGACGCTCTGCCCATCCTTGCGGTAGGACAGCGAACCCATGAGAGCAGGTGGCAAACTTCGTTGTTGCTCGATGGTTTGCTGCAACACATCTTGTTGCCCTAGCCGCTCCAATTCCGCAAGAGCGGCGCGAATCACTGCGTTTGCATTAGACTCTGCTCGGTCACTCATAACGCGTGCCCACGCCTCGCCAAGCCAAAGACTTGCACGCACGCGTTCAAGGCGAGCCAGATTTGCAACGGTGGCCTCATGCACGCCTTCTTTTGCATCTTCCCACCTTCGCCAGATGCGCCATGCGCGTTTGAAGTGAACAATACTAGCCCCTGCATGATTTTCAAGCAGCTTAAAAGTGCCTGTTGCCATTTCTAGCCAGCCCCATGCCTGCGCCTCTGCAAAGAGTCGGGTCACAAATGGCGTGTCTATGCTGCCATCTATCACCGTATCGTGGCCTACGATGGGCAGGTCGCCGCTCAAATGCTTGAGCATATTGCGGACGTGGAAAAGCAACTCCTGGGCAGAATAGACCTCATGCGATAAGCACAGTTGAAACGCTTTCCGCCCTAATAATTCTGCGTCGTTGTAGGTATATTTTTGCGGGGACATCGAATACACCCTTTCGGCTAGGCACTGCTCTATGCTCTTATCATAGCACGTTTTATGTACGCGAAAATAGCACTTGTTTTTTGCATATGGCTGGGCTACACTGAGTGAGAAGAGAAAACTAGCTTCAAGAGCGTGTTAGCCGCTAGAAATGAGTGTATCATGGTACAAGCGTCACTTCTTACGACTCCTGTGAGTCTCTCTTTTGCTCAGAAGCATGATTATGATGTCATCGTTGTAGGAGCAGGACCAGCTGGCTCATCCGCCGCATATCATTTAGCGAAACAGGGAGTTGATGTGTTGCTTGTTGATCGCTATGCTTTTCCACGCGATAAGTGTTGCGGTGATGCAGTGATGCCTCCCGCAATGGAAGAGCTATTGCTGATGGGAATCGCCGACGACGTTCAGCATCGCTATGCGGCGGCGAAACGTATTGGTGTAGAGTTGTATGGCTTACCGCCAAACTATAGTCCTGTCGATGCAAGCGACCACTTTGGCGAGGGCTATATCGCCCCACGCGCAAGTTTCGATGCATTGCTTTGCAATCACGCTCTACAACAAGGAGCGTCATGGCTGCATGGAGTGACCGTTCAAAGAATCGAAGAAAACGAGCAGGCAGATTTTATAGAAGTACAGGGCGTACATGAAGAGCAACGTGTTCGTTTCCGTTGTCGTATCGTGATAGCCGCCGATGGCTCAGGATCACGTTTGGCGCGGCAGTTGCGACAGAAGCTTCTTGAAGAAGGCGATATGGATGCTCTTACTGCATCAGAAGACTCGCGCGTGCGCTTCACGGCGATGCGTGGATATTATACAGGAATTGAGGATATCCGCGACACGCTGGAATTTTATTTTCGTACCGATCCTGGCATTCACTACTATTGGATATTTCCCCTGCTCGATGGTACTGCAAATGTAGGCATTATCGCATCGCAGCAGCAGTTACGAGCTGATCGTCCCGACCTAACGCAAGCACTAGAAAAATTTGTACAGACGGGAAATGAACGCTCATCAAAAGCCGTACTGTCAGGTAAACTACGTGCCGCACCAATAGCCGCTGGCATGCGCGGAACAGCACTCTATGGCGATCATATACTCTGTGTTGGTGATGCTGCCGCCCTCGTACATCCAGTTTCAGCCGAGGGTATCTCTGAAGCTCTCACCAGTGGACGTTTAGCGGCGGAAACTGCCCTCGTAGCATTAGCGAGCGCGAATTATTCCAAGCAAGCATTGCGTCCCTACGCAGAGGCGATACGGAGCCGCTACGAAGCACTGTACGACGGCTTTCTTGCAGGAGCTGGCAATACATTTTTTCATTGACCACTACCACTCCAAGCTACGCTACCATTTTTCTCTTATCCATTTGGGCTAGTAAGTGTCCGCTTTTGCTAACTTGTGTTACACTTTTCCGCATTGATGTGTTCAAATCTTTGTGTGAAGTGTATTAAGTTATCATTCCTAGTCAGGAGTTTTTTATGCGCCCCGCATTGCCACTCTCACGCACGCTTTTCTACGGATTGGCGGCACTTACAATTCTTATGGCGTTTTTTCTGCTGTTTCATCTGGGTGGTATAACCTGGGAGTTTACACAGCTAACAGGTGCAGTTATAGGTGGAGCATTTACGATTATTTCCGCAAGAATTCCCATCTCTGAAGATGAAAACGTGGAACCCTGGCTGGGTAAGGAACAACTTGCCTGGACGCTTGTAGGATGTGGTCTGATGATGTGGGGCGTTGGAGAAGCTATCTGGCGTTACTATATTCTCTCAAACCAGAGTCCCTTTCCTTCGTTCGCTGACATAGGATACTCAGCGTTGCCGCCTCTGGTCTTCATTGGTCTCTTGCTACAACCTTCTTCCGGTATAGGACGAAGTCGCTTGCTTACTACGCTCGATAGCTTTATCGCTACGGGATCGCTGCTCTCGATTGGCTGGTTTCTCCTGTTGGGATCACTGGCATTTGCATCAACGGAAAACGTGCTTGCCAAGTTTTTAGGTCTGTATTACCCCACCTCTGACATTGCCCTCCTGAGTTGTATAGTGCTATTGCTCTTGAGAGGGCAGGGAAGGCTCTACCAGACAACGGCTCGCAAAATAAGCCTTCTCATTATCGGCATTGGCTTGAGCTTGTTCGCGGTTTCCGACTTTATCTTCAACATTCAGCAAGCAGCAGGTACATATGTGGATGGCACCTGGATCGACCTTGGCTGGCCTTTCGGCATCATGGTTATCGGTCTTGCCGCCTACCTGCGCCGGTTTTTGCCTTTAACATCCTCTGATATGCTCGATCAACAAGCGAGAAGGCGTGCGAATTCAGGAACGTTCGGACCAGCGCAAGTACTTACCTATATATTGTTGGGTGTCCTTCTGATTGTTCTGCTCATCAATGTGTTTTCGGCGGATAAACTACAGGTCGCTATCCGTCCAGTCTTGCTACTCGCAACAGTAATTGTCGTCGGGCTTGTTGTGGCACGACAAATTTTCACCCTGCTTGAGAATGAACGCCTGACGCGTCGTCAGAAGGACGCTCTGAATCGTCTCGAACAGGCAAATAAACAAATTGAGGAGCAGGCACAGCATGCATCACGCCGCAATGAGGAGCTAGAGGTGGGAGTGTTGCATCTGAAAGATGTGCAGGCGCGTCTTGCTAATGGCAACTTACGTGCGCGTGCGAATTTGAGTGGAGGAGAATTGTTGCCACTTGCGGCGAGTCTCAACCTCATGGCGGAGCGTCTTGCACGTATGCAACAATCCGATACTTACGCACGAGGTTTGTCTCATGCTATTCAGGAGTTAAGCAATGCAATAGATCAGTATAAACTTGGGAAACCTTTTCTTGTGCCTGCGCTTTGTAAGAGATTTCCAGAAATTAACCAGCTATTGCAAGCACTTGAACTACAGGAGCGCAGACCTGTGACACGCTCACCACATACTCCTCTTCCACCTGAAACAGCATTGCCTGATTTATCGAAAGCACCAGGAAGAACTCCTCGTTCGTCTCTACAGCAGATGCGACAAGAGCCGAGAACCTAACACTCACCAAACGGAAAAATCTGCTTGTCAGGCTGACATAGAACGTGCTACACTCTATAGAGATGTAGCATGTTTCGCGTTACGTCAACTTTGTAATGCAGTTGAGGCTAAAATATATGACGACATCAACCACAATCTTTGAAATGCAAAAATTTCACTTTGGCAGCACAATACTATGCACAGATGGCGATGAAGGAACTCTCGCACAGGTAGGCTTTGACGCTACAAGCCACCGTATGACACATATTGGTATTCGACAGGGGCGCTTCTTTGGAAAGACGACGTACTTGCCCTACGACACTGTCACGAATGCAACGGGTGATGGCGTGACTCTACGCGTTACTGGAGCCGAGGTACTCGCCGCCAGCAAAAATGCTCCCAGCGGCACTATTTTCCTCGACACAAAAAGTGTTGTTGCCGCAGGTAGTAGCAACGGTACTGTTTTGATTATCGCAGTACATCCTGAAAGCGGCGAACTAGCATATGTTGTGGCACATCATCTTCGTGCTGGACAAGACACTATGCTTAGTCAGGAATATGTGACAAGCATCGAGTCAGACCGTCTCGTTATCACTATCCCTGATACAACATTGCAAACTCTTCCCGCATATCGTTCTGATCGTGAGTTGCAGCAAGATGTCGAGCGCGTGCTTTTCGACCTGACTCCACTCCATATCGATTATAAGGGTATGACTATACGCGTTTTGGATGGCGTTCTGTATCTTACTGGAAATATTTCCAGTTCGCTACGTAGCGATGTGGTACAGGATCAAGCGTCGGGTGTACAAGGATTGCTCGGCATACAAAACGAATTGCTTGGCGATGATACGCTGGCGGCTGGTCTCGCGGCGGCCCTAGGACGTGACGAGCGCACACGCGATTTGCCAATTGGAGTATATCCCAAACTTGGATTAGTTCGCCTCGGTGGTGCGGTTCATACCCAGCAGCAGAAAGCGGCGGCGGAGGAGATCGCACGCGCTTACCCAGGTACGATTCACGTCATTAACACACTCGTAGTCAACTCAAAAGCAGATTTGATTCATGTAATGTCGCCCGCCGAAGGTGGCGAAGCTGATGATCTGATTCCTGGTAAGTACATTCGACACACAAAATAGTCGTTATGAAGCATTCAGAAGCATCTGGCACTTGTCGTCTGCGGCGACAAGTGCCAGATGCTTCTGAATGCTTGTGTAATTTTATCTTAGGGCTTGATCCAGGTCTTGCAGAATGTCTTCGATGTACTCAATGCCGACGGACAGACGTACACACCCCTCCGTGATACCTATCTGTTGGCGTTCGGCAGACGTTAATGTGCGGTGCGACGACATAGCTGGATAGCTTACGAGCGAAAACACATCGCCTAGTGTTGTTGCAGGTAGACAGAGATGTAGGTTGTCAATAAAGCGAAACGTTGCCTCGCGCGTCTGCTCCTTGAGATCAAACGAGAGCAGACCGCCGTATTGCTCATGATCGAGCAAGCGTGTCGCGGCGGCGTGTTGCGGATGATCGTTTAACCCTGGATAATAGACGTGTTCGACGGCCTCGTGCTGCTGTAGAAAGCGAGCCACGCGTAGCGCGTTGTTGCAATGTCGCTCCATACGCAATGAAAGCGTGCGTAGGCCACGTAGCATAAGATGTGACTCGAACGGGCTGAGAGTTGCACCAAGCAGCATTGAGTAGGAACGAAGTGAATCGAGCAACGTGTTTTTCGCGCTAATAGTAATGCCGCCGGTGCTATCTCCGTGTCCACCAATGTACTTTGTCGCACTATGCACGACCAGATCGAAGCCATGTTCGATAGGGCGAATCAGGTAAGGAGTCGTGAATGTACTATCGACGACTGTTACCGCGCCAACTGCTTGCGCTGCCTCGCTAATGACATCCAGGTCTACCAGTTTCACCAGTGGGTTAGAAAGCGTCTCGACATACACAACGTCCGGTTGTTCTTGTTGTATGATTGTTGCCGCATCGGGTCCACAGAGATCGCGCAACAGCACCTCCACTCCTACCGGCTCGAACACTTTGCGTAACAAGCCAACCGTTGGACCATAAATATCTTGAGAGGCGACAACTTTTGTTCCGGGTACAGAGAGACCAGCCGCCAGGAGTGCCGCGTGGATAGCAGCCATACCAGAGCCAAATGCAACGGCACCGACACCGCCCTCAGCCTTTGCCATCGCGTCTTCCAACGCACTTGCATTCGGATTCGCCTGTCGCGCGTATACAAACGCAGGTTCGCCAGTGGGTGTTGAGCCACTGAACGCCGAATCCAGAGCCTCCGCGCTTGAATGAATGTAAGTGGTGCTGGCATAGATAGGGCAAATGGTAGGTGTTCCTGTGGCATCGGTGAGGCGAGTATCTCTTCCACCATGAACAAGTGACGTTTCTCTGCGCCATTTCGGTGTAGAGTCAGAATGGGTCATTGTAGTCCTCTTCTCGATAGTAAGTCCGTTAACGATTATCACGAAAAAGAAGGGAAGAATTTACCATTTCTTCTTCGTAACAGCATAAGCAGGAAGTCTTACGGTACACAAAGATTATTCAGATAGTGCAATGCATCTATTATCTCGGCAATAGGCGGTGTCTCGTCTCTGCGCTCTAGGGTCCATTGTTCATAGAATGCATTGTACCGATTTGCTAATATGATACTCTGTTCAAGTGTCCTGTGTACAGAATTCCATTGTGTATAGGACGAAATAACCTTGCCTGTGGTGTCAGCGAGTAGAGGAAAGGGTAGATGAAGGCTCTCCTGTACTTCCAAATTGGTGATGACGGTATCAGGAGAGAGCGCGAGAATAGCGCACATCTCCTCACGTAACGCTGATGCATGCTGTGCGAAGAAGCGTAAGAGTTCGCGGCTTTCGTGTGTAGTAACGCTACTCGTGATGAGAAGGAGAAGATTTTCGCGCTGCTTATAATCCCACGGACTGTGGGGGGTCCCATCTGACCCTGGCAAAATAAAGGCTGGGATGATTGCGTCTTTTTCAAAGTGTGGGTGTTGCATTGTGGCTGTCTCCTCTCGTGTAGTATCTTAAATCAATTAAGAGAGTAGCCTTATAAAACCAGCTTGAGTAAAGTGGTGATCAGTAGTCAGTGCTTTAGTTATGCCGAATTGTTCCATCAGTACAAAACTACTAGCGTCTACAAGAGACCACTCCTTATCAATACGTGCCTCTATCAGTTGCCAAGCTGTATTGTCTAAAGACACCTCGATGTGTACAACCTCCACATTAGCGTCTGATTTAAGCGCGTTAATAGCCTTTACCATCTCTTGTCGGGGAAGATGAAAGCGGCTTGAGAGTAGTGCAACAAGTTCAGTGATGATATAATTGGTCGTTACTAAACGTCGTCTTTGCATGACTGCACTACGCACAAGTGCAACTACCTTTGGATGGAGTGAGGCTTGACGATCCAGATAATAAGCCCATCCCGACGTATCTACAAAGAGGTCATTTTTCTTCGGCATGATTCTCTCTATATGCCTCCGCCAGATACTCATCATGCTTATCAGCCCAGCTAGGCTCGTTAATAGCAAACATGCCTGCTATTTGAAAGAGTGGACTATGAAAGAACTCTTCCTCAAGCTTATCTTGTTCTTTGGTACTCGCCTGATCTACGCTCTCCGATTCTGGACTGTTTGATGTCATCGACTCTTCCTGTTTGTCTGCAACTTCACTCACCCATGCTAGAAACAGTGTCTCAGGAGTCTGATTATGCTGTGCTGCATACGTAGCAAGTTTAGTGTACAGATTGTCAGGAAGCTGGAATACATGACTCATGTCCACTCCTTTTTGTTTTATGTTAGGACTTTGACGATGTGCGTACAGTATGAAATCTATTATAGTCGTGCGGTGGAATGAGCGTCAAGCGGAGGAAAAGGTCATTGTAACTGAGGCTTGTCAAACACGCCCATTATATCTATACTAAGCGGCAGAGATGGAAGAGCAATAGTCAGAATAGAGATGGAGTGCAAGAATGCAGCCTCGTAGTTCGCGTGCGCGTATTGAGCAAATTGAGAGAGTGCTGGTAGTGGGTAGCGGCAAGGGTGGTGTTGGTAAGTCAACGGTGAGCGTGAATCTCGCGGTGGCTCTGGCGAAACGAGGTGCAAGTGTGGGTCTCCTCGATGGCGATGCGTATGGGCCGAGCATTCCTATGATGCTGGGTGTTCGCAAACGTAGTGATGGCAAAGGTGCTGCGGCAACTTTGCCGCTTGCTGAACGACGAAATATTCCACAATCTCAAAAGCTCAAACCACTACTGCGCTATGGCGTCAAAATCATGTCGGTTGGCTTCTTTATTGGTGAGGAGCAAGCAGTTGCACCTATGCCCGATGCGCTAGGGCTACTCATTAGGCAATTGTTGTACTCCGTGGATTGGGGCGAGTTGGATTATCTTATCATTGATCTACCGCCGGGGACAAGTGAACCGCAGGCGACGCTTTGTAGTGAAGTGGATATTGATGGTGCTGTTCTGGTGACGACTCCACAGGATATCGCACGTATCGACACCGCGAAGGCGTTCGCCATGTTTCAACAGGTACGAGTGCCTGTACTGGGTGTTGTGCAAAACATGGATGGCTTTCTCTGTCCTCATTGTGGGGAGCGAGCCGAAATCTTTCCTCATAGTCGTGAGACGCGTACTCTGCTCGACTCAACACCACTCCTTGGGAGCATTCCACTTGATCCTGTAGCTGTGATAAATGGTGACAGAGGGTATCCAGTGGTGGTGAGTATGCCGGAAACGCCCGTCGCTTTAGCCTTTATCGACGCTGCTAACAAGATTGTACATGCCCTGGAGGAGCGCGAAGAAATTGCACAATTGGAGACTCCAGAGACAGGTGTTGTGCAGAGAGACGAGGATGAGAATATCGTCAATGGCGATGACGAGACGAAGTAAAATTTCTTGCGAATGGCTTTATATGATATAGTGATACGAGACGACCGTGACACGGATGTAGGAGAGCAACTATGCCTATTTGTCCTATTTGTGACGATACGGGTCTGCAAAACTCAGACTCCACACACCCAGAATTTTGCTATTGCGCGGCTGGTAAACAGGCACGACGGCAATGGGACGCGAGTGCAGGTAAAGGAAAGCCGCCCAAACCTGCTAGCTTCATTGATATCGCCAATCTTGAGCAGGTGAATGCCAGCGTGGATGCTATGCGCTCATCTCTACTTGGTTCGACTGCGAACGAACCAGCCGTACCAGCTAAGCATCCAGCGATTCAAATGCTGTATCAGGTGGCTCATGCGGGTCATGAGGTATCTATGACAGAGGCGACGCAATTGTATGATCTTGCGAAGGCATTAGAGGGATTCTTGGGCGATCTGGCACCGATTGGACGCAATACGAAACGCTAGGAAGAGGCTAGCACTAGTAAAAATAGGCCAAAACATTGACATGTATCGTTCTTTCCTCTATACTTTGTGCGTACTGTGCATGCTCTATACCAACTATTTTTCAACCAGCTAAAAGTTATGGTAGAAGTCTTGCTGACTTATGCAGCTAGATGAGGGAAGCTAGCTGTTCCTGGGCACTGACTTACATGTACGGAGAGGGAGAAAAAATCATGACGTGCCCGCGATGTAACAACGAATGGGATGTGAGCAAAAGTCCTTGCCCACGCTGTGGACTCAAAGTCAATTTGCCTTTTCGCACAGGCACGCGCTCTGCAACGCCATTAGAGCGCAGAATACCGCAGACGCCTCGCCCTGCTCAATCTTCACGACTAGAGAATGTACCCTTTGAGAGACAGCCAATACATGGCGATGTGCCTCCAACGCAAGTCTCAGGGGCGATGCAAATTCCTAATACTCCACCTGAGCGTAATTCGCCATCCGGGTTTACACCCGATATAAGGAGAACGCAAGACAATAGCGTGCCTCCACAAACGACACCATTTACAGCACGCGTATCGCCAAGAGAGCAAGCAAATGGACTACGCAGTTTCAACCAACAATCTCTACCTGTTTTACCGGAGCCAGACCAGCAATTCGAGATGCCTTCATCTCCATTAACTGGCTCACCTAATTACGGTAACAATCCATTCCTATCACGATTGCGGACTAACGAGAGCCTTCCTCAAAAAGTGCCTGCTACCGATGGCAATCTTGGTGATGACGAAAATATTTTTGCTAGAAATATACCTCAGCGACCACCAGTGCAACCAGCACCAACGCGACTTACAGAAAACCTGTTAGACTCTCAACGTTCCATTCGTCCCAGTCGTCTGGTGACAGATGCGCTGATGAAAGAGGAGCAGTCGTTGAGGACGAGCGTACCTAACTCACCTCCCTCTACACCCCATCCATCTTCTAAGTACGAACCGCTAGGAGAGCCTGTCTCTTCGCTTGCTCCAGGTACGCTACTGCGTGGTGGGCGTTATCGTTTACGTGAGTTACAAGAGCGACAGGACTGGCGTGAGGGTGTCTATGAGGCCACATGGATAGCGCAGGATGCACAGCGAGCAGGTACACAGGTGACGATTCGCGAGTTGGTGACGCCTGAGAGCAAATCTATGGGCTTTCAATCGACGCTACGTAGTGCAACGATGGCCTTGACATCAGTTGGACGCTATCCACATGTTCCTACACTGTGGGATGCTTTCAGCGATCAGGGACGAAGTTTCTTCGTTTTTGAGCCAGTAGAGGGCGAATCGCTGATGGGCTATATGCGTCGTACTGGTCGGGCACTACCGGAGCAGGACGTGATTGAATGTTGCTTGCAGATGACGGAAATTCTCGAGCTTCTCTCGCAGCAGACGCCTCCACTTGTTCACGGACTTATTAGACCGGAACATATTATCATGGGACATATGGGTGTTGACTACACGCTAACAAATTTCTCCATTGTGTTGGCAGGTGGCGCAACACAATACGTGACAGATATGAATCGTCTCTCTCTTTCTCCCTATATGGCACCAGAATTTGCGCGTGGCATGATAGACGGACGTGCTGACCTGTATGCCTTAATCGCTACAGTGTATCACGCGGCAACTGGCAGTATGCCAGCATATATCAATGGAGAAATTCCACAGCCACGAAAATTCAACCCTACCATTTCATCCGAACTTGATGCCATATTGACAAGGGGTCTGCGTTCTAACGCAGCGCAACGTTATCAACGCCCTTCAGAGTTACGACAAGACCTGCTTGTAATGCGTTCGGTCAGCGGAACTCTTGCCTCAAGAAGTGGACCTCTGGTCGCTCCAGAGGAAGTAAAACCTGAGCGTTCTGTGTTTGCACAAACAGCTCGTACAATTTCGCCCAACATACCTAATGATACGTCAGCATCACAGGTGTTGCCTTCATTGATGGATGTGAATGTATTTCTCGATCAAGAGAAGATGCTTTTGCCCCGTCCAGAAGACCTCCTAGAAATGCCTGAGCGTAATGACGCGCAACTTGCATCGTTCTGGCTCATTGGTATCCTGATCTGTTTAATTGTGATAGTGCTTGTGAGTAGAGGCGTTTTCTAACTTTCTCTTACGTAAAGAGATGGACGTGTTCACTGAACACGTCTATCTTTTTGCTTGAACTTACTCTCCTTTTGTGCCGACGTGAATGGCAACGATGCCGCCAGTCAAACGGTAAAAACGTACATCCTGCCATCCTACCTCTTCCATGGTAGTTTGTAACGCGGAAGCTCTGGGAAAGGTTGTGAGCGAATTGGGGAGGTAGTTATACTCCTCAAATGCTTTGCCAATCACTGTACCGAATAAGGGCGCGAGTTTATAAAAGTATAGATAGAAAAGAGAACCGAAAATTTTGCCAGGAGGATGACTGATTTCGAGGCAGACGACGCGTCCACCAGGACGCACGACGCGCAGCATCTCACGAAATCCCTGACGAATATCCGTCAAGTTACGCACGGTGAAGGCCGAGCAGCAACCATCGACACTATTATCAGGTAGGTCGATGTGTTCAGCATCACCTACACGAAGTTCTATGCGGTCCTGTAGCCCTAGTTTCTTCAGTTTTGTCTGCCCTAAGGCGAGCATTTCCGGCGTAATATCCATACCAATCATATGAGTTTCTGGGCCGGATGCGCGAATGACTGCGATGGAGAGGTCGCCCGTTCCTGCTCCAAGGTCAAGGCCAGTCTCTCCACTTCCCAGCGCAAGGTAGCGTGCAGCTCGCTTGCGCCAGTAGCTATCCAAGCCAAAGCTCATCAAACGATTCATAGGGTCATAGATGCGTGCAATGCGACCGAACAAGCGTTGCACATAAGAACGCTTGCCCCCTGTTGCTTGAAACTTTTCTTCTAACGATAATTTTGCGCTCATAATGGTATCCTAAAGTGTTCTTCTATAAAGCGTAGCATAAAGAAGGAGTCTGTACTCCTTTACTTTTTACGCGATATAACAAATTCGATAAGTTCGTCCAGCACATCGCGGTCTGGCGAAGCGGGAAAGTGGTATAGAGCTTCACGTGCCCTATTGCCGTAAGCGTGTGCGTCGATCAACGCCCGCTTCACACCATAGCCATGTACAACCCAATCGACAACAGAGCGTATATCTTGTTCGTTCTTTTCTGTGTCATGAAGTAGCATGTCTACCTGTTGCTGATGCCCATTTTGAGGTTTTTCCTGCAAGGCGTAGATCAATGGGAGCGTCACCATACCTTGCCGCAAGTCGTTGCCAGCAGGCTTTCCTATAGTCGATTGATCTTCTGTATAGTCAAGTACGTCGTCGATAATCTGAAAGGCGATGCCGAGATTCATGCCGTAGTCGTGTAGCAAATGTATTTCTTCGTTTGAGGCATTGCTTACAATTGCTCCACCCTTACTACAGGCTGCAATGAGGCATGCGGTCTTATGCTTGATTTTCTCATAGTATGTTTCTGTCGTGAGATCGGCATAGCCAGCGGTCATCATTTCCAGAATTGTGCCTTCACAGACGGTCGCCACTGTCTCCGCGAAGAGTCGGTCAATGCGACTGTCGTTGAGGTCCGCGATCAAACCGGAGGTCTTGGCGAAGTAGTAGTCACCAAGCAGGATGGCAATTTTATCGCCCCAGAGCGAGTTTACCGTTGGATGTCCGCGCCTTGTTTTTGCCTCATCGACGATATCATCGTGAATAAGGCTTGCGAGGTGAACCATCTCAAAGGCAACGCTCAATGGTATAAGTTTCTCGCGATTGTATGTGTTCAATTTTCCAGCTAAAAGAGTCAGGGCAGTTCTGAGACGTTTTCCTGGCGAATCAATTGCATGCATGGAAGCAGAATTGAGGATATCGAGTCCAGAGGTTGCTCGGTCCTGAAAGACAACATCTACTGAATCGAGGTCCGGCTGGATACCCGCAAAGAGTCGGCTCAACGTGGCCGTAGTATTCATAGAAACTCTCCGTTTCAATTTCTTCTGGCAAACAACCAGGAATGATTATTGGTGGGTAGCAAGCTCCCATACAGATTATAGCGTACCCCAGCCATATTTGGGGAGAGGACACAGGGTCCCACAAGCGATCCTGTGTCCTCTTGCACTAAAATGCTATTTCAGCTTACACGTTAGACGTTGCATCGACCTCAATCAGGTCTTCTTGCACATAGCCCGCACTGAAATCGAATTCATCCAGTGCATCAAGGGCGGTACGGTATTCATTCCAGGTAAGACGACGATTCAGTATCGGGTCGTTGACGGCTTTCCACGCGGGAAAGTACTGATCCATCAAACTGATAGGTGTATCGGGACCCAGCTCTTCAGCGATCCAGCGTAGCACCTCGCGTGTGCCAGAAACATCCTCTGGCATAACAAGGTGGCGAATGAGCAGTCCGCGCCGCGCGATGCCGTCCTCATCAAGTTGCAAAGGTCCGACCTGACGATACATTTCGTGCAACGTCATCTGATTATAATCGACGTACTTCGGCATTTTCGAGGTACGTAAAGCGTTTTTGTTATCGGAATATTTAGCATCGGGCAGATAGATGTCAACGACTCCGTCCAACAGCTTCAATGTTTCCAAATTTTCATAGCCCGCACAATTATAAACAAGAGGCAAGCGTAATCCCTTCCCGCAGGCGACTACAAGGGCAGCCAAAATTTGTGGCACAAAATGCGTTGGTGTTACGAGGTCGAGATTATGACATTTTTTCTTTTGTAGGTACATCATCATGTCGGCAAGCCGCTCTGGTCCCACGCGATGCCCTAGACCACCCTGGCTCAGTGAGAAGTTCTGGCAGTAGGTGCAGCGTGCCTGACAATAGCCAAAGAAGATAGTTCCCGCGCCACGCGTGCCGCTGATAGGTGGCTCTTCGCGTCGATGAACGTTCCACGAGGCGACGATAGTCTCTGTACCAGAATGACAAACGCCGGTTTTGCCCGCAATACGGTTGCAGTGACAATTTTGTGGGCAGATGGTGCAGTTCCGCAAAATTTCCCAGGCGGTTGCAGCGCGTTCCGCTAATTCTCCTGATTCATACAGATTAAGATAGCTAGGGTAAAGCATGAGCGGTCACTCCAAGAAATTGTAGGGCACGTTTCTACACACCTCACAAACTCCTGGAAGGAGTTTGTGAGGTGTGTAGAAAGGAGAATTTTAGCTTTGAGTAGGCCATTTGAAGCCACGTTGCGATGGTTTCAGGGCAGATGAACTTGTCGTCTTTTTGCCCCGCGTAACAGCACTGGCACTTCTAGCACGTCGCTTTCGTGCCGTTGCGGAGAGTGCCTCGGTAGAAGATGTTTCCTGCTGTTCGGCTGCGTCTTCAGTTGGCTCGTCTGCCGTTGGAAGCACTTCTTGAGCAACAGGTGCGTCAACTACGTTCTCTTCTGGCTTTTCCTGAGTAGTCTGTTGAGTAGGCACTGTATCAGCTACAGCATCTAACAGTTCGCCGGTATTCTGCGAGATATCTGTCCAGAACTTGGCATTTTTGCGCTGTGCAGGACGCGACCCCTTGAGTACGCGCCCATCGGGTAAGCGTGTGACATGGCGTTCTGGTTGCACATCGTTGTCATGGTCATCAAAGCGACGCGAGGGACGTTCAGAGCGATTGCGCTCAAGAGGCTTTCTTGAACGCTCCTGTGCTGATGAGTCACTTCCGCGAAAAGGCCGCTCGGCTGGACGTGTTGGCCTTGTATCACGAGTAGAGGAATTGTTCCGCCGCTCGACGTACTCGTAGTCTCCTTCAAATTGCTCTCCGTCAGTATTTGGGCGACGATTAAAATTGCGCTCTGCTCCCCTGGTGTTGTTCCTTTGCTCCCCTGGGCGGCTTTGCCAGCGTGGACGAGACTCTTCACGTTGTGGGCGGTCTCTAAAGGAGTTAGGGCGGTCATTGCGCCGAAAATCGTCGCGGGAGTCTCGGTCTCGAAAACTCTGACGGTTCTCGGTACCTCTGCGATTCTCGCTGTAGAAGGAATTTCGACGGTTCTCATCGTCTCTGCGATTCTCACTCCGAAAAGAGTCGCGTCGATCCGAGAAGCGTTGCTCACCTCCGCTGCGCCGCTCTTGTCCATAGGAAGAGCGAGGAGCATTGTCGTTGTAGGAACGATTGGAGTTGCCGGGCTGAGTGTTCCGACGATTTCGTGAGTCGGAGTAGTTATCCTGCCGATTAGAATATGGGCGGTTATTGCCATTGTTGCGCCCATAGGGAGTCGAGTGCTGATTGGAAGAGGTGTCGCGCCGGTCATTAGTGCGCTGTTGTTGTCCCTGATATCGATTCTGTCCGCCACCAGTACGCGGACGATAATCGGCATGCTGCTGTTGTGCGCCGGACTCCCAGGCGCGGTCTACCGTTTCACGGTTTAAGCGAGGGCGAGCGGGACGCGGAGAGCGTTCGTCTCGACTACGATTGGGGGACGAATTGCGAAACGATGGACTTGAATTGTCACGTTTCGGCTTATTGAAATCTCTGGTCATAAATCCTTTCGCGGAAATCAAGCCGCATTTGGGGTATAGTGTAACTTGCTGAATTCAGATTTTTAGGCTGTACCGCTTCCTCCAAGCGCGTATTCGCCTATATCATGCCTGTATCTCGACGCGCTTTCTGGCATTTCGGAGTGATAGATGAGGACGCGTCTCCCTTAGTATACCACACACTGTCACTACTTTTGGTACCTCTCTGGGGCAACTTTCAAATTCACATGATGGTAGCTTGCTACCATCATGTGAATTTGAAAGTTGCCTCACCTATCCCTCCTGTGACAAAATGTATACAACTCTTCCTGTGCTTTGTACTTCTTATAGTCTCTACAGGGAACGCATTCTTGGTTGATTTTCTAC
>CAXUGH010000044.1:0-3944 GCA_964250365.1 uncultured Ktedonobacteraceae bacterium | reverse complement strand
ATGAGGAGCTACACAATGACATCTCAAGGCTATATACGCTTTCCGAATATTCAGCAGAACACTATAGTTTTCGTGTCGGAAGACGATCTCTGGCTTGTTTCAAGTGAAGGAGGGCGTGCTGAACGCTTGACGGCGGGTGTGAGCGAGGCCAGCTATCCTTTCTTTTCGCCCGACGGCGAATCCATCGCTTTTGTTGGGCGCGAAGAGGGACCAAGCGAGGTCTATGTGATGCCCGCCTCTGGTGGTCCCGCGCGACGCTTGACCTTTCAGGGGAGCAAGTGTCGTGTGCTAGGCTGGTCTACCAATGGTGAGGAGATTCTCTACAGCAGTAACGCAGGTCAGGTCGCCAGTCGCTTCGATGTGATTTATGCAGTGAAGACGACGGGCGGTCTGCCGCGAGAACTTCCTTACGGCATGGCGAACGCGATTTCCTTTGGTCCGAATGGTGGCGTTGTGCTTGGGCGCAATGGCAACGAGATGGCACACTGGAAACGCTATCGCGGCGGTACCGCTGGCTATCTCTGGTGTGATGCAAACGGTAGTGGTACATTTCAACGTTTGGATATGCTCAAAGGTAATGTCGTCAACCCATGCTGGATTGGCGAGCGTATCTACTTCCTCGCCGACCAGGATGGCATCGGCAACATCTACTCATGCACGCCGCAGGGCGAGGATGTGCGTCAGCACACTACACAGCAAGATTTCTACGCGCGTCACCTCTCAAGCGATGGGCAACGGCTTGTCTTTCAAGCAGGTGCAGAACTCTTCTTGTTCGATCCGCGCACAGAGCAGACACAACAACTGACGGTTTCCATGCCCAGCGTGCGTACACAGCGCAATCGCAAGTTTGTCTCCGCCAGCACCTATCTCGACACCTATGCGCTGAATCCCAAGGGCTATCAGGTGGCTATCACCACGCGTGGCAAAGCCTTTACAATGGGCAACTGGGATGGACCAGTGCTGCAACATGGTGAGCCTGATGGTGTGCGCTATCGTTTCCTGGAATGGCTGAACGATGGCAAACGCTGCGTCGCCGTTTGCGATGCCCCAGGATACGAAACACTCGTGGTGTTCAATCCAGAGGAAGCGACCGAGCCAGAACTATTCTCCGATCTCGATATCGGGCGCGTCGTCGATATGGTGGTCTCGCCCGTCGATGATGCCGTTGCGATTACCAATCATCGCAACGAACTACTTGTGGTCGCCCTCGCAACGCATACATTACAGCGCATCGAGCGTAGCGACTTCAACCGCATTAACGGAGTAGCTTGGTCGCCCGATGGACGCTGGCTTGCTTATGGTTTCCCAATCTCCTCGCAAAAAACGGCAATCAAGTTGTGCGACCTGGAAAGCGGTGGCACCTATGCGGCAACCGAGCCTGTGCTGGTGGATAGCACGCCCTCGTTCGACCCCGAAGGCAAATACCTGTACTTCCTGGGTCATCGCATCTTCAATCCTGTACATGACTCCTTGCAATTCGATCTGAGCTTTCCGCGTGGCATTAAGCCCTATGCCATTTTGTTGCAACGCGACCTGCGCTCTCCCTTCATCGCGGAACCAAAGGACCCCGACGAAAAGAATAAGAAAGAGGAGGACGAGAGCGACGAGAAGGCAGAGTCGAATGGAACCGCACCTGCAGAAGACGAAGAGAACACGAAGGAAGAGAAGAGCGAGAAAGACAGAGATGCTGTCGAGCCAACCGTGATCGACCTCGAAGGCATTACCGAACGCGTTCTACCATTTCCCGTCAATGAGGGCCGCTACCACGGCGTGTACGGCATCAAGGGCAAAGTTCTTTTCCTCCTGTCGCCTATCGAGGGCGCAAACGACGATATCGAGGCGGAGGAGCGTGGTCCGCGGAGTGGCGTCGATTGCTATACCTTCGATAAATATAAGAACGAGCGCATTCTCTCAGGTGTGAGTGACCTAGACCTTTCGCGCAATAACAAAATGCTCATCTATCGTTCAGCGCGTCGGCTGCGGGTCGTGAAGGCTGGCGAGAAGCCCCCCAAGACGGAGAACGACAAGGAGACGGGGCGCGAGAGTGGCTGGCTCGATCTTGCACGGATCAAAGTTTCTGTACAACCCGCCTCGGAGTGGAAGCAGATGTTCGCCGAGGCGTGGCGACTGCAACGCGAACAGTTCTGGTCTGAAGACATGTCGGGCATAGATTGGGACGCTATCTACGCGCAATATGCTCCCCTTGTTGAGAAGGTGAGTTCGCGTGCTGAGCTATCAGACCTGATCTGGGAATTACAGGGTGAGCTTGGTACCTCGCATGCATATGAGCTAGGAGGCGAATATCGCCGAGGTCCGCAGTATCGTCAGGGCTTTCTTGGCGTCGATTGGACGTATGATGCGGAACAGAGCCGCTATCGTATCGCACGTATCGTGAAGGGCGACCCCTCTTATGAGAAAGAGACCTCACCCTTGACGACACCTGGGCTACAGGTCTCGACTGGTGATGCAGTCCTGGCTATAAACGGTCAACGGGTTTCCGAGACCCGACATCCACAAGAATTGCTGGTGAGTCAGGCGGGTCAAGAGGTGCAGTTGACAATCGAGGAGGCCGAGACTGGCACGCGGCGCAGTGTCACGGTCAAAGCCTTATCAGAGGAGCGTCCGGCGCGCTACCGCGAATGGGTTGAGGCAAACCGTCGTACCGTTCATGAGGTCTCAAAAGGGCTGGTTGGGTACATTCATATTCCCGATATGGTGAGTAATGGCTATGCGGAGTTCCATCGTAGCTACCTCGCCGAGTATGACTATCCCGCGTTACTGATTGACGTGCGCCAGAACAGTGGCGGCAACGTCTCCGGTCTGTTGTTGGAAAAGCTTGCTCGTAAACGCCTCGGCTACGACTTCTCGCGCTGGGGGCAGCCGGAGCCGTATCCCTCCGAGTCGCCGCGTGGCCCGATGGTGGCACTTACCGACGAGCATGCGGGTTCCGATGGTGACATCTTCAGTCACAGCTTCAAACTGATGGGGCTAGGACCATTGATTGGGAAGCGCACATGGGGCGGTGTGATCGGCATTTACCCGCGTCATCGGCTCGTCGATAACACCATGACCTCGCAACCAGAATTCTCCTTCTGGTTCAAAGATGTAGGCTGGAATGTCGAGAACTACGGCACCGACCCCGATATCGACGTGGATATCGCGCCGCAGGATTACGCTAACCATAGCGATCCACAGCTAGACCGCGCCATAACCGAAGCTCTGCGCTTGATCGAGGAGAAGCCCTATCTGGACCCAACTCCTGGTCAGCGTCCGCGTCTCGGTCGCCACTAACGTCTATAAAAAACAGGACTGTGCAGAAGTTCGATGCAATCGAATTTCTGCACAGTCCTGTTTTTTATTACTCATGTACAAATTTTGCCCTCTTCAAACGTATATAATAGAGAAATAGTACCTAGAATTCTATGAACTGTGACAGAAATTTCAGAGAATCGTATACTTATTATAGGTACATTTTCTTAGTAGAAAGGGAGGCGTATGGTATGGCTAAGCGTATATTAGTAGTGGAGGACGAGGTAGCGGTTCAAGATGTATTGTGTTCTATCTTAGAGCTAGCGCAGTGTGACGTAGAGGTTGCGGAAAACGGCATCGTTGCGCTAGAAAAGTTGACTCAGGCGGTAGCGGAGGCGGCAACTCCTCATCTCATTTTTCTCGATCTTCTCATGCCACATATGGACGGAACAGCCTTTGTTCATGAATTGCGTCGTCGCCAGCTTTGTCCAGATGTTCCTATAATGGTTATCAGCGGTGATGTGCAAGCGCGTGAGCAGGTGCGAAACCTCGATATGGACATCTTCATTGGCAAACCATTCAGTATTCACGAAGTGCTTGCTGTTGTACATGCGCTTGTCCCCGAACCGTCTAGGATATGATCATTGGTAGGGACCGATTTATCGCGTCCTGGGTGGGGTTGGGAAGGGAGAACG
>CAXUGH010000043.1:13035-23739 GCA_964250365.1 uncultured Ktedonobacteraceae bacterium | reverse complement strand
CCCCTATCTCACCAAACCAAAACACAAATTGCGGGTGTTTAATTGGCGATTCCTCCCTAAATAAAACCACCCGAATTTTCTCTTTCTAAAAATTTCCTTGTGTATGTGAGAATTCGTAAAAAACGAACGTATTTTATACATAAGTCAGTATTCCGAGTACAACTGATCCTGAACACGGTGTCAATTTGGGGCAGTATGTATCTCCAACGGTACTCGTCACGGTAGACTCCAGACAACGTTGGATGCAAATAATCGCTGTGATAAAGTATTTCATGCTTGTGTTACTGCCGCGATTATTTAGAGCGTATAGTACTGATAAGAGAGTTCCATGTGTATCGTGGAACATAAAGTAGTGTTCTCATTGAACAAGGAGAAGTCACGAATGCGATCAGGCAAGAAGAAACTCACTCTCGGTATTCTGCCAACATTCCTGTGCCTACTATCCATGCTCATCGTCGCCTGTGGCGGCGGAGGTGGTGGCACTGGTCCTGGTACTGGAACACAGAAGGCAGCAGACAACAAACAAGTATACGTTGATCCAGGACCAGTCGCAGGTCTGTCGGATATCAAGACGTGGGACCCAGCGATATCTACTGATGCACCATCTGCATTCGCTATCGAGTGCGTCTTTACCGGTCTCGTAGAGTTAGACGATAATTTGAACGTTGTCGGCGAACTAGCGCAAACGTGGAGCGTTGGCTCAGATGGCAAAACGTACACCTTCAAGCTGAAACCCAACCTGACGTTCAGTGATGGCACGCCGTTAACCTCAACAGATGTTGCATACAGCATCGACCGTGCTTTGCAACCTGCCACCAAGTCTCCCGTCGCTGGTGCCTATTTGAACCTCATCAAAGACTCCGATAAGCTTCTTGCGGGCAAGATCAAGACTATTATTGGCGACAGTATTACGACTCCTGATCCCAACACTGTGGTCATCGTCACAAATACCAAAGCAGCCTACTTCCTGCAAGCACTAACCTATCCAGACTCCTATGTCATCGAGAAAAAAATTATCGACCAATATGGCAGCAAATTTGCCGATCACTTCTCTCCAACCACCAGTCCTGGTTCCGGTCCGTGGGTAGTCAACAAGTACATACGAGGCCAGGAAATTGACTTCGTGCCAAATCCTCACTACTACGGCAAAAAGCCGCAGTTGAAGGAATTGCGTGTTCCCTTCTACAAATCCCAGGAGACTCTCTACAAAGCCTATCAAACTGGTACGGTAGATATTACTGGTGTACCATCAGCCCATCTCGCGGCGGCAAAACAATTGACCAACGAGTACAGTACTACCCCACAGTTGACTGAATTCTACTACTCGATGAACTACCTCATCAAGCCGTTTGACAACATCAAGGTACGACAGGCGTTTGCGCTGGCTATAAATAAAGACCAGATCGCGCACAACATCTACAAAGACACTGTTATCGCCACCAATCACATCGTGCCAAAGGGTATGCCAGGTTACTTTGCTGATCTGAAAGGGCCAGATGGCACAACCAGTACGGCTGGCAATGCAACTAAAGCAAAGCAGTTGCTTACACAAGGATTACAGGAAGAAGGCTTGACCGCTTCCAGCCTTCCTCCGATCACAATTATTGTTGCATCTTCTGGTAGTCCTGATGCTCGTAGCGAATTTGCCGCCGTTCAGCAGATGTGGCAGTCGGCTCTTGGCGTCACTATCAAAATACAGGACGAAGACTTCAACCAGTTGCTCAGCGATACAACCAATATGATTAACAATCCTAAAGGTGTCGCCTTCTACAAGTTGGGTTGGGTCGCTGACTATCCCGATGCACAAGACTGGACATCACTACAGTTCGGTAATGGTTCACCAAACAACTACCCAAACTATGGGCAGAATAAAAGCGCAAATGCATCTGTGCAACAGGCAACTCAACAGCAGTTGACAGCGGCTGATGCCAACACGGAAGATGCAAATGCACGCATCAAGCAGTACAACACTGCCGAGCAGCAGTTGGTGAATGATGTTGTGTGGATTCCAATATATCAGTCAACGGCAAAGCGCTTACGCAAGCCATGTATCGTCGGTGTGGTAAACAACGCTCAAGGTCTGATCAATCCACAGTCCTGGTCCAACGTCTACAAATCGACTGACTCGAACTGTTCCAACGCAACGGTTCAGCCATAGAGACTCTTTCGCCTAAAAAGAGGGGATTGCAGTAGAGCATATCCATTGCAATCTCCTTTTTTCGTTCTAAAATCCAAGTCTGGAAGCGTGAGATTTTACAGGTAGAGAACGTATTTTTATCATGTGTCAGCACTATCAGAGCTTTTATCCTTATAAGATGATAGCTACGATAAGGATGCAATTCATTGATTTTGTAAAGCGTTTGTTTACGTTCTGAACAGAACAAGGAGAAGTCACGAATGCGATCAGGCAAGAAGAAACTTACTCTCGGTATTCTGCCAACATTCCTGTGCCTACTATCCATGCTCATCGTCTCCTGTGGAGGCGGAGGTGGCAATGGCACCGGTAATGGTAATGGTACGCAGAAAGCGGCAGATAACAAGCAAGTATACGTCAGTCCATCGTCAGTGCCGGGCTTATCAGATGTCAAGACGCTCGACCCTGCACTTGACTCAGATTTGTACTCCGCAAATGCCATCAACATGGTTTACACTGGTCTTGTCGAGTTGAACAACGATTTGAAAATCACACCGGAGCTTGCACAAAGCTACTCGGTAGGCTCTGATGGTGTCACCTATACGTTCAAGCTAAAACCCAACCTGCAGTTTAGCGATGGCACTCCCTTAACCTCAAAAGATGTCGTGTACAGCATTGACCGTGCGCTACAACCAGCCACAAAGTCGCCCGTTGCCGGTACCTATTTGAATCTGATCAAGGACTCGGACAAACTGGTCGCTGGTAAAATCAAGACAATCATTGGCGATAGCATCTCCGCTCCTGACGACACCACTGTCGTTATTGTAACAAATAAGAAGGCTGGTTACTTTCTCTACGCCTTGACCTATCAGACCTCCTACGTTGTCGAGAAAAAGCTTATTGACCAGTATGGTACAAGATTTACCGATCATTTGGCTGATGGAATCGGTGGCGGTTCCGGCCCCTTCATGATCAAACAGTACACTCGCGGTCAGCAGATTGTGTTTGTACCCAATCCACACTACTATGGCAACAAGCCACAGTTGAAGGAAGTCATCTTCCCCTTCTACAAGTCGATAGACACCATGTATAAGGCATATCAAACCGGAACTGTGGACAATACAGGTGTGCCAATCGCGCAACTTGCATCAGCAAGACAATTAACTAACGAGTTTCACAACACTCCTCAGTTAGCGATTTCCTATTACACGATGAACTACCTCGTTAAGCCTTTCGACAACATCAAGGTTCGCCAAGCATTCGCGCTGGCATTGAACAAAGACGAGATTGTGCATGCTATCTACAAGGACTCACAGATCGCAACCAACCACATTGTCCCTAAAGGCATGCCCGGCTATACTGCGAATCTCAAAGGTCCTGGCGGTGTCACCACCACATCAGGGAATCCCACGTTAGCAAAGCAGTTGTTGACGCAAGGTTTGCAGGAAGATGGTATGACTATTGCCAGTCTCGGCACTGTCTCGGTATATAGCTCTTCGGCGGGCAGTGCTGATATTCGTAGCGAGTTCGCAGCAGAGCAACAGATGTGGCAGACGGCTCTGGGCATTACCGTCAAGATCGTCGATGAAGACTTCAACAAGTTGCTCAGCGATATCACCAACGCCACCAACAACCCGAAAGGCATTGGCATGTGGGGTTTGGGCTGGATCGCCGACTATCCTGACCCGCAGGACTTCACAACACTCCAGTTCGACAATGGCTCACCGCAGAACAACATGAACTATGGTCAGAACAATGGTGCCACTAGCGCAGCACAGAAAACTGTCCAGCAGCAGTTGGAAGCCGCCGATGCCAATGTTACCGACACCAATGGACGCATTCAGCAGTACAACACACTTGAGCAACAGTTGGTCAATGACGTAGCTTGGCTACCCACATTCCAACAGGCCGCTCAAGGTCTACGCAAGCCTTGTGTTGTTGGTGTACCAAGCTCTTCCAACGGTCAGATTTACCCATCATCCTGGGCCAACATTTACAAATCGACTGACTCGAACTGTTCCAACACGACAGTTCATTAAGAGAAAAGCCTGACATTTAGAAAAGAGAGGGATTGCAGTGGAGCATGTCCATTGGAGTCTCCTCTTTTTTCGCTACGAAATGTGTAACCGTGAGATTTTACAGATAGAGAACGTATTTTTAGCATACGTCAGCATTGTCAAGGCTATCTCCTCGTAGGACTAGCTACAAGAAGCGATTGAACTCGTAGAGCGTTGTTTTTGTCGGAATAAGACAAGGAAAGGTTACTCATGCAATCAGGCAAGAAACTCAAGGTTGGGATGCTTCCCACGTTTTTGTGTCTGCTATCTATGCTTGTTGTTGCTTGTGGGGGGAGTGGAGGAACAGGAAACAACAATACAGGAAATGCACAGAAAGCGGCTGACAACAAACAGGTATTTGTCGATGCGTACTCTGTCCGTGGTCTCTCGGACATCAAGACGTTCGACCCGGCACTGGTAACTGATGGACACTCCATCAATGCTATCGACCTCGTCTTTACTGGACTCGTAGAGCTTGATAACAACCTGAACATTCAACCTGAACTCGCACAGAGCTACAGCATTGGCTCAGATGGCACCACTTACACCTTTAAACTGAGACCGAATCTGAGCTTTAGTGATGGCACACCGTTAACCTCAAAAGATGTCGCCTATAGCATTGACCGTGCCTTGCAACCGGCAACTAAGTCTGGTACAGCCGGTGCATATCTCAATCTCATCAAGGACTCCGATAAACTGCTTGCAGGCAAGATCAAAACGGTTATTGGCGATAGCGTCACCACTCCTGATGCCAACACCGTCGTCATCGCCACGACAGCGAAAGCGGCCTACTTCCTGGACGCGTTGAGCTATCCATCCTCGTATGTCATCGAGAAAAAGATAATCGACCAGTACGGCACCAAATTTGCGGATCATCTTTCTGCTGGTTCCGGTGGTTCTGGTCCCTTCATGGTCAAGCAGTACACACGCGGTCAACAAATCGTGTTTGTGCCGAATCCGCACTTTTATGGCAAGAAGCCCCAATTGAAGGAGATTATTTTTCCCTTCTACAAAGCTGCCGATACGCTCTACAAAGCCTATCAGACAGGAGCAGTAGATACTGCGGGTGTTCCCTCGGCACAACTTGCATCGGCAAAACAGTTGACGAACGAATATCACAACATTCCCCAGCTATGGATCAACTACTATTCGATGAACTACCTCGTCAAGCCATTTGACAACATTAAGGTGCGTCAAGCATTCGCTCTCGCCATTAACAAAGATCAGCTTGCACACTCAGTGTGGAAGGATACACACATCGCGAGCAATCACATCGTGCCAAAGGGCATGCCGGGCTACAACGCGAACCTCAAGGGACCCGATGGCACAACAAGTACGGCTGGCAATCCAACGCGTGCCAAGCAGTTGTTGACCGAAGGTTTACAAGAAGAGGGCATGACTATCAGCAGCCTCCCTCCTATCACAATCTATAGTGCGTCAAACGGAAGTACAGACGCCCGCGACGAGTTTGCCGCAGTCCAGCAAATGTTGCAGACCAGCCTTGGTGTAACCATCCACTTCCGCGACGAAGATTTCAACTCGTTGCTCACTGACATCACCGCAGCCACCAACAATCCCAAAGGTATTGCCTTCTGGCGTATCGACTGGATCGCAGACTATCCCGACGCGCAGGACTGGCTGACGCTTCAGTTCGACAAAGGTTCGCCCAATAACAACCAGAACTATGGGCAAAACAATAGTGCGGACAGCAAGACACAGCAGCAGATACAGCAACAGTTGGAAGCTGCTGACTCTAATGCGAACGCGAACTCACGCTCACAGCAATACAATACTGCTGAGCAACAGTTGATCAAGGACGTTGTATGGCTGCCAATCGATCAGGAAGCCATACAAGTTATGCGGAAACCGTGTGTGGTTGGATACCAAGACAATGCTCAAGAACTGGTCAATCCAGAAGCGTGGGCGAACATCTACATCTCAACCGATCCAGGCTGCGCTAACGCCAGCGTTCAATAGCTGACCTCTCATGACTACAAGGACAATCGTTTTTGTAGTCATGAGAAGAAGAGGATGAAAGATGTATTCTTTCATCCTCCTCAAAACGTGTAATATAGCCCCCTTAATTTGAACTATTAGCTTGACATTGTAGTACGTCTCACATAGAATACATGAAAGTCAATCTCCGTAGTATCTTTCTCAGGGAGCATCTTAGCTTTTCGCTCTAGCAGTGCCAATGTTAGAGGGGAGATACAAGACAAAGAAAGATATTTCTCGGCAAGACGACCATTTACTGCTCGACAAATGTACCGCTTAATTTAAAATGTACTATTTGGCCTCAAACACAGTGGAGGTAATCGCATGATTGGATTCTTTATTAAGAGGTTTATCGGCCTCATCTTCGTACTCCTCGGAGTCACATTTATTACGTTTCTCATGGGATTCTGGGCACCCGGTGATCCCATCAAAAACTTGTTGGGTCAACACTTTGAAATTCACGCCTATCTTCGTCTTAAACACGTGTATGGCCTGGACCTACCCTGGTATCAGCAATACTTCAACTACATCGCACAACTGCTTCGATTTAACTTTGGCGATTCGTACTATTATCAAGAGACACCTGTAAGCAGTATTCTCGCGCCAGGGCTACCAATCTCTGCCGAATTGGGCTTGTGGGGACTCATTCTTACGTTTGTGATTGGTGTTCCGGTTGGTATCCTTGCCGCCCTTCGCGCCAACACATGGGTCGATACAGGAAGCATGACCATCTCGCTGATTCTTTTCTCGCTACCCGCCTTCATTCTCGCCGTCTTCGTACAGGTGCTTATCGTGACACTAGACCATGCCACTCACATGAACTGGCCTGTGGCTAACTGGGGCACGCCCTGGCAATATTCACTCACAGACCTGACCTATAAGATTGGTCCAATTCTGGTATTTGCGGCTGGCGGTTTTGCTTACATTGCACGTCTGACGCGTACCACCATGCTTGAAGTGTTGCGCCAGGACTATGTTCGCACCGCCAGGGCAAAAGGGCTGAAGGAACGAGTAGTGAACTATCGCCACGCCTTCCGCAATGCGATGATTCCGTTGGTGACAGTTTTTGGCACCTCGCTTGCAACGCTTGTCGCTGGTGTATTTTTCATCGAGCAGATATTCAACATTCCAGGCATTGGAGCGATTGCGCTCGGTGCTGTCACCAATCGTGACTATACGGTCATCCAAGCAACGGGTATCATCTTCGCCATCGCCGTTGTCCTTGGCAACCTCATCGCCGACCTTCTCTACTCGGCTGTTGATCCACGCATTAAAGTTGAATAAGGAGCAAGCACAACATGGATACAAAAGACAAAAACACCGACTCTGCTTCTAGCTTCATGTCACCCGACCCAGGCGTAGGACCACGCGGAGCAGAACTATTGAGCACCCCTGGTGCCCTGGACGCACAAACAGCAACACAGGATGGAGTGGAACTTGACAACAGACTTCCGCTTCCTGCCGATGTCCGCACAGTTCCACCAGTCGAAAAAACGACTACGCCGTTACAAGACTCGTTAAGAAGATTACGACGTGACAAAAGAGCGATGGTCTCGCTTGGCATTATTGTCCTGTTCATTCTCATTCCTATTATCGGCCCCGTCATTTATACACACATAGGGGGTCAGGTGATAAGTGGAGTCACGGGGCAACGTGTAGGACCAGATCAATATCATAGTCCCTTCATTGGGTTCCTGGATCATCAGGACGAATTACCATCGGCACGCAACTGGCTTGGCACGGACGCTAATGGGCGTGATATTCTCGCTCGTTTAATGCAGGGTATGCTTATCTCGCTTTTTGTAGCACTTGCTGTTGAGGTTGTAGACGTGGTGGTGGGCACCTTTGTTGGTGTCTGTGCAGGCTTCTTTGGCGGCTGGATCGACCAGTTGCTCGCACGCTTCACCGACATCATGTTTGCCTTTCCGGGTTTACTCTTCGTCATCCTGATTTCCGGTATCTTCGGCCCCAGTCTTGATGATCCGTTGAGCAAAATTCCTCTTATCGGCGCGAATGGCAACGCACGCTTGCTGATTGTCTCCATCGCCCTCGCCTTCGTAGCCTGGCCTCTTATGGCACGCTTTGTACGTGGGCAAACGCTGCAATTGAAGGAACAGCAGTTCATCGAGGCGGCTCGTACTTCAGGAACCACCAATACACGTATCATTACGCGTCACATCGTCCCCAATCTTTTCAACATTGTGGTCGTTGCTGCAACACTCAATATTACAAACACGGTTATTGGAGAAGCTGGTTTGAGCTTCCTCGGCCTTGGTGTGTCAACGCCTGGCTCAAGCGTTGGCCTCATGATTAGCGATGCGACGGGCGTTATAGATGTTCATCCATGGGAGATTTTGGTACCAGCCGTAACATTGACCGTCATCGTCCTCGCATTCTCGTTCCTCGGCGATGGCCTACGTGATGCCTTCGACCCACGCGCAAAAGACTAGTAAGCGGAGAAAAGAATAACATGGCAGCAAATTTGCTGGAAGTAAACAACCTGAAAACCTACTTTTACACGCGTAGCGGTGTTGTAAAAGCTGTTGATGACGTATCGTTCTTTATTAAACCGGGGCAAACGCTGGGAGTCGTGGGCGAGAGCGGTTGCGGAAAAAGTGTTACTGCACTTTCCGTGATGCGTCTGATCTCGACCCCTCCTGGAAAAATCGTGAGTGGCGATATTCGCTTCAACGGCGAGAACGTTTTAGACAAGAATAAGGAAGAATTAAGCGAACTGCGTGGCAGTAAGATTTCAATGATCTTCCAGGACCCGATGACCTCGCTCAATCCGGTTTTTACCGTCGGCTTTCAAATCGCGGAAACAGTGAAGCGTCACCGCAAAGATGTGAGCAACGATCAGGCATGGCGCCGTTCGGTCGAGATGCTCGACCTTGTGCGTATCCCCGACGCCAAACGACGTGCGAAGAACTATCCACACGAGTTCAGCGGTGGCATGCGTCAACGTGTGATGATTGCTATTGCCCTTGCCTGTAATCCACAATTGCTTATCGCCGACGAACCAACGACGGC
This sequence comes from uncultured Ktedonobacteraceae bacterium, assembly GCA_964250365.1. Taxonomy (GTDB): domain Bacteria; phylum Chloroflexota; class Ktedonobacteria; order Ktedonobacterales; family Ktedonobacteraceae; genus JBBQVS01. The sequence goes on along the minus strand of CAXUGH010000043.1, from coordinate 14,523 downwards.
TCTGGACGTGACCATTCAAGCGCAGGTGCTAGAACTGATGAAGGGACTCTCGAATGAGTTTGGCACCGCCGTCATGCTGATTACACACGATCTTGGTGTGGTTGCTGGCACATGTCAGCATGTCAATGTGATGTATGCGGGACATGTGGTAGAAAGTGCTTCGGTGCAACAAATCTTCGAGGCTCCTGCACATCCTTACACTGTTGGTCTGCTCAATTCCATTCCAAAGCTTCATGAGAGTCGCGGTTCGAGACTCACACCTATCTCCGGTCAACCACCCGATCTCATCAATCCACCAACGGGTTGCCCCTATGCTCCGCGTTGCCCCAAAGTGCAGAATCGTTGCCGTGAGGAGCGTCCAGAATTGATGTCGGTCGGGCGTGGCGGACAAGTAGCCGCGTGCTTCTATCCAAACTAAAGGAAAGAATATGGTACAGCAAGTAGAAAAACCAGGAAATGTAGCAGGTTCAACGCTCATAGATGTCAAGGGACTCAAAGTCCACTTTCCCGTCAAAGGTGGAATACTTGGGCGCACCGTTGCACAGGTCAAGGCCGTTGATGGCGTCGATCTCTTCGTGCGGCGCGGCGAGACGCTTGGTTTGGTGGGAGAAAGCGGTTGTGGCAAATCAACCACAGGTCGCGCCATTTTGCAGTTGATTAAATCAACCGCTGGTAGCGTTGTGTTTGAAGGGCAAGAGTTGACAAAAATGTCAGATGAAAAAGTCCGCCAACAGCGCTCGAAGATGCAGATGGTGTTTCAGGACCCCTTCAGTTCGCTCGACCCGCGTTACACTGTGGGACAGGTGGTTTCTGAGCCATTAGAGAACTTTCATCGTGGCAACGAAAAAGCGATTAGAGAGCAGGTGGCGGACGTGCTGCAAACCGTAGGTATCAATCCTCGATTTGTCAACCGTTTTCCGCACGAGTTTAGTGGTGGTCAGCGTCAACGCATCGGTATTGCACGCGCACTGGCACTGCGTCCCTCATTCGTCATCGCAGACGAGCCTGTTTCGGCACTGGATGTGTCTATTCAAGCGCAGGTACTTAATCTGCTTCAGGATTTGCAGGGGAAGTTCGGTCTCACCTACCTGTTTGTCGCGCACAATCTCTCGGTTGTGAAGCACATCAGCAATCGTATCGCGGTGATGTATCTGGGACGTGTAGCTGAGCTTTCGGATAGTGAGGAGTTGTATCAAACACCCTTGCATCCATATACACAAGCCTTGCTCTCGGCAATTCCTGTGCCTGACCCTCAAATTGAGGCTAGACGCAAACGCATCATTCTTGAAGGCGATGTGCCAAGTCCGGTCAATCCCCCAACTGGCTGTAACTTCCATCCTCGTTGTTGGAAGGCGCAAGCGGTTTGTCGTGAGGTCGTTCCTCCGCTAGAGGAAAAACAACCGAACCACTTCGCGGCGTGCCATTTCCCAGGCTAAACTCCAAATGCACACAATCGGGGTGGAGAGCAAACAGTTGTTTGCTCTCCAC